>NZ_JAMBPS010000012.1:0-153920 GCF_024206515.1 Paraburkholderia sp. CNPSo 3281
CCTTGCCACGTGCCGCCTCCGCCTCCATGCCAGCCCCCGCCGCCGCCGTGCCCACCGCCGCCGTGCCAGCCGCCACCATGGCCGCCGCCGTGCCAGCCGTGGTGATAGCAGCATCCGCCGCCACCGCCCCAGATGGCGACGCCGCCATAGCCGCCGCCGAAATAGCCGGGGTAGTAGTCGTAACCGTAGGCGTACGGATAGCCCGAGTAATAGGGGTAGCCGTAGTCATAGCCGTAGTATCCCGGGTAACCGGGATAGGGCGCGACCGCGCAGCCCGCGAGCACCGCGGCCGCGCCTAGCGCTGAAATTAGCCGCAACACGATAATCTCCACATATATACGTTTGAAACCGTTTGGCGCAGCCAGGTTCAGACGCAATTGTGTCCACAGATTACCGCAGGGCCGCCGCGGCCGCCGATGCCGGCAAGACGACAGCTTCTAGGCGCGTCGGAAGGCTGCGCGGTCGAACAGCCAGACCGCCACGAGCGTCGCGCCCATCAGCGGAAACGCGATGCCGAGCAGCACGAGACCAGTCTTCCATGCGCGCAGCGGGGCCGCGGCGCGCTCGCGTGACGGCGCGCCCAGCATGCGCGGTGCGCTGGATGCGCCCTTCGCGCGAGCGGGACGGCGCATCCACCACATCGCGAAGCCGGTCACCGCGAGCGCGCCGAGGCCCAGCGAAATGGCCGCGCAGATCAGCTGGTTCGCGAGGCCGAAGTAGCGGCCCATGTGCAGCGACGTGCCATAGGAGATGGCTTGCGAAACTGCGCCGTAATCCTCATAGCGAATGTCCCTGAGCACGGCGCCGCTGTACTGGTCGATATACACCGTGCGCTCCGCTTTCGGATCGGGCGGAAAGTACGAGACTGTGTAGACGCCATCGGGCGTGGCGGGCAGCACGATGTCGTAGCCGTCGCGCACGCCGAGATCGCGCATCTGGGCGACGACCTGAGCGAGCGTCCAGTGTTGCGGTGCGCTGGACGCGTCGGGCGAGTGCGGCACGGGAACCGCGCCGACCGCCCAGGGCACGAGCGGCAGCGGCATGTCGTCCATCACCATGCCCGGCATCGACGCCATGTCGTGGCCTGCGTGCTCTCCGCCGTGCTCCTGTCGGTCGGCGTGGCCTGCGGGAGGGTTCGCCGCTGCGCCGCTGGCTGCCGCTGCCGCGGCAGCGGCCGGCGCACCCGGCAAGGCCGACTTCAGCGCGAGGCCGCCGCCCCACGCGCCGCGCGGCGCGCCGAGGCTCGCGCGCGTGGCGAGCGCCTTGAACTGCTTGCCCCACGAGCCCGTCCACGGCAAGCCGCTCAGCACGAACGCGAGCGCGCCCACGGCGAGCCAGATGCCGACGCTCGCGTGCACGCTCTTCCAGAACGGCCGTCCGCGCGCGCCGAAGCGTGGCAGCAGCGCGGCGCGCCACGACGCGCCCGCGCCCGGCCACCAGAGCGCGATGCCGGTGGCGAGCATCACGAGCGTCCAGCAGGCGGCCAGTTCCATGAGCAGTTCGCCGGGCTTGCCGAGCAGAAGCTTGCGATGCAGCATGCGGTCGACCTGCATGAAGCGTCGATCGACGTCGAGCGTGCCGAGCACCGCGCCATCGTAAGGATTCACGTAGACGCTCTCTTTGGTCCCACCGGGCAGAGCGAAAACGAATTCGGCGCTGCGCGCGGGATTCGACTCGACGTGCGCGCGCAGCGCACGCGCGCCCGGCGGCAGCGCGGTTCGCGCGCGGGCCAGCAGCGCGTCCACGGGCAGGCGCGGTGTAGCCGCCGGCGCGACCACCAGCCGATGCGGGTAAAGCAGCGGTTCGATCTGCGGCTGGAAGCAGTAAATCGTGCCCGTAATGGCGAGCACGAGCAGCAGGGGCATGACGAAGAGGCCTGCGTAAAAATGCCAGCGCCACAGCGTGCGGTAGCCGGGCTGCACCGCGCGGGCAGGCGGCGCGCTCACCGGGTCGGAGATGGTGGACATCGGGGACTCCTTGTCGAGCCGGCAAGGCTCGAATGCATGGATGATTCAGACGAAAATGCGCACGGAAACGCGCACGGAAGCGAAGGCCGCGAGCGCGCCGCTCAAATGCCGAGCTTCGCTTCGATGTAGTACGTGCGGCCGGGATACGGGTGATAGACGAAGTAGCGCGCGTCGAACAGGTTGTCGATGCCCACGCCTATCTCGCTCTTCTTCGTCGGCCGGAAGGTGTACTTCACGTCGGCGACCGCGTAGGTGCTCGTGCCGCCGAATACGTTCGGGTTCGTGTCCGTGTTCGTGAGCGTGTTGTACTGGCGCCCCGAGTAGCGTGCGGCGAGCGTGAGCGCGGAGCGTGCATCGAAGCGGTAGGTCGCGACGAGATTCGCGCGCCACAGCGGAATGCGGTAGAAGTACTTGCCGACGCTGGCCGGATTCTGCGCGTTCTCCAGGATCTTCGACTGCGTATACGCCACGCTCGCCGCGAGATCGAGCCCGCGCAGCATGACGTCTTCCCCCTGATAGCTCGTTTCCACGCCGCGCGAGCGCACCTTGCCGATGTTCTGGAAGTTCGTGACGTTCGGAATGACCGTCGTATCGGTCTGGCTGAAGATCGTGTTTTTTACGTCGTCCTGAAAGAGCGTCAGGCGGAACAGGCCGTTCCAGTGCGCCCATTCGGCGCTCAGTTCCTTCGAGAGATCGTCCTCGGGGCGCAGATTCGGATTGTTGTTGACGATGGACGAGCCGTTCACCTGCCCCTGGAACAGCTCGCTCACAGTCGGGAAGCGGTAGGCGCGCGCAATCGATGCACGCAGCGTGAGGTCGTCGGTCACGTCGAACGAGAGCGAAGCCTTCGGCGAGAAGTGATGGTCGCCCACGTTCGCATAAGGCACGTTCACGCGGCCGAGCGCCTGATAGCCGTCGAAGGCGCGCCAGTTCTCGTAGCGCACGCCGTACACGAGCTTCCAGCGCGGCAGGAAGCGCCAGGCGTCCTGTGCGTAGAGCGCCTGGGTCTCGGTCTTGCCCGCGAAGGCGTTGGCGAAACTGTCCGCGCCGCCGTCGCGCCACGCGAGCGTGTTGTAGGTGCGGTTGTCGAGCGCGTAGTCGTCGTAGTGATAGCCGAACGTGAGCCAGTGGGCGGCGAGCCCGGCGTCGGGGGTGGCGGGCGTCCACGTCGTCTTGAGGTCGAGCGTCTTCCAGCCGGTGCCGTCGCCGAGCGTCATGACGCCGGGGCCGTTGCCGGGTCCGCCGGCATTCGCCGTGCGCGCCACGCTGTTGCTTACGTCGTAGTACGAAGCAACGGCTTCCGCATTCCAACCGGTGGCCTGATGCGTGCGCAGTGTCGCGCCATACAGCCAGTTCTCGCTCCAGCCGCGGCTCGGTGCGAACGCGGCGGCGGGAATGGTGTACTCGTAGCCATTGATCGACACCTTGCCGCTGTACACGGGGTTGCCGTTCGCATCGTAAAGGAAGGTCGAGGTGGCGTTGTTATAAGTCTGATGCCAGTAGCCGAGCGTCACGCCGCCTTGCACGGTGGGCGTGAAGTCGTACTGCATGCGCAGCTTGAACTGGTCTTGCACCGTGTGCTGCATGCCTTCGCCGTTCACGCCGAGCACGACCGTGGGCGTGTTGGTCTGGTTGTTGTAGAAGTAGGCGCCACGCACGGGCACGTCGCCCGGCTGCGCGGGTTTCGTCGACTGCGCAAGCGTGGCGAACTGCAGCGGCTGGCTCGTGTTCTCCAGGTGGTTCACGCCAAGCAGATACGAGAACTTGCCGATGCGGTCGCCGATCGACGCGCTCATCTCGCTGCCGTTGAAGTTCTGGTTCACGCCGTAGAGGCTGAAATGCTGGGTGAACGCCTTCACGTCCGCGTTCGCTTCGAACGCCTTCGGCATGCGCGTGGTGATGAGCACGGTGGCGCCGAGCGAGTTGCCGGGATAGAGCGCGGAATACGGCCCATAGATCACATCCACTTGCTGGATCTGGTCGGGGAACACCATCGACCATCGTGGCGGAAAACTGTAGCTGTTGCCGAGCAGGTTCGAGAGCAGCAGGCCATCGGCATAGACGAGGCCGCGCGCGCTTTGCGTATTGCTCGTGCCGCGCACGGCGATGATCGAGTTCAGATCGCCCACGTAACGCTTGCGCACGGCGAGATTGGGCAGGTACTTGAGCACGTCTTCGGTGTTGACGACGTTCCAGTTCGAGAACTGCGCGGGCGTGACGGTTTCCACCGTCGCGGGCAGGTTGGGGTCGACGGCGGGCGCCGCGGCGCTGCCAGCGGTGGCGCTGACCTTGACGGTGGGCAGCAGCGTGGCGGACGAGGCGGCATCGGCGGGTTGCGCCTCGGCAGCCTGAGCCGCGTGAACGACGATGGGTGCAACGAAAGGCAGCGGCAAGACGCGCGCCAGCATGGCGAGCGCGAGGCGCCCGGCGTGCCGCAGCGCGCGCGGCGTTGTACGTTCGCGCGAGCGAACGCCAGCGCCACGCGTGGTGAGCGTGGACATGAGGTGCTTTCCTGAAAACGGGAATCGAGCAGCCGCGCGGCGTGCGTGCTCGTTGCGCACGCAATCAGATTGCGATCGGCCGGCCGGTAAAGGCGTAACTCAGGAAAGGACGGGTGGGGCGCGCGGCCTGCCCGAAGGGAAGGCGCCTAAGGGGAGATCGTGCGTGACGGGCGGCGCGATCGTCTCGCGCGCGAGCACGAGCGCGGCGAGCGGAGCGGGCGCGGCGACCGAAGGCATCGCCACATGATGCTCGAGCAGATGGCAGTAGCCGCAAGCGCCGAAGGCATCGTCGTGCGAAAGATGCGGCGTGCTACCGGCCCTGGCCGGCTGCATGGCCGAGCAGAGCGTGGCGTCCGGCTCGTGCGCGCGCTGCGCGGCGACGAGCTGGCTCACGAGCGGTGCAAGCACGATGAGCCACATGGCGACGAGGCCAAGCCATGCGGTCAGCAGTGAATGCTTGCGTGAATTCATGAGAATGAGAATGATTGCGCGGCGGAGTCTAACACGGCCTTTCGCATTTGCCCACGCGCGCCCACCGCTCTGAGGGTGGCAATAAGCGCGGTGCGATGTCGCGACCGTGGGCGATGGTGCGTTGCATCGAACGCCCGCGGCTGGGGATTTCCTTACATCTTCGCGCGAACTCGATGCCCGCTGCATGGTCCTATACCCCCAAGGATGAGCGGTCATGGCCGCCACAGGCGGCCGGGGCCCACGCGCCGGATTGCGGGTTTGCCCCGGCGACGGCCATGCGCGCTATCCTGTAGCGCTTTGCGCGCGGCCCGGCTGTCCACGATCGGGCCTGCGCGGGCACCCGAAGCCCCATTTGCACAGGAAAACCACGTAATGCGCCGACGTCAATTTCTTCTCAGCTCCAGTGCCGCTCTCGCCGCCAGCGGCCTCGCGCTTGCCGGCTGCACGACAACGCCGCTCGGCGCGCAGAACAGCGCTTCGCAGAACACGGCGAAGCGCAATTCGATCGACGCGGGCGTCGACGCTACGCTCTCGCGCCTCTTCAGCACGGTGAGCGGGTCGCAGGAACTGATCTCGAAGTCGAGCGGGGTGCTCGTCTTTCCGCAGGTTCTCTCGGCAGGCTTCTGGATCGGCGGGCAGTATGGCACCGGCGCGCTGCGCGTGGATGGCCGCACGACGGGCTACTACAGCACCATTGCGGGCTCGTTCGGCCTGCAGATCGGCGCGCAGTCCAAGGCCATCATCTTCGCGTTCATGAACCCGGTCGCGCTCAACGATTTCACGAGCAGCCAGGGCTGGTCGGCAGGCGCAGACGCCACGGTCGCGCTCGTCACCGTGGGCGCGAACGGCAACGTCGATACCTCGACCGCGACGAGCCCCGTGGAAGCGTTTGTGCTGACCAACGCGGGGCTCATGGCCGGGGTGTCGCTGGAAGGCGTGAAGGTGTCGCGGCTCGTCATTTGACGCTGTCGCGAGCAGGCATGGAAGGAGACACACGCATGGCGACGCCCATCTACCGGCGCAAACACAAGATTCATTTCTCGGAGTGCGATCCCGCCGGGATCGTGTTCTATCCGCAGTATTTCGTCCTCTTCAACGATCTCGTCGAGTCGTGGATCGACGAGTTGTTGCCGCAGGAGGGCTATCACGGCGTGATAGGCGCTCGCCGCGTGGGCATGCCGACCGTGCGGCTCGAAGTGGATTTCAAGGCGGTCAGCAAGATGGGCGACGAGGTCTGGCTCTCGCTCGACGTCGAGCGTCTGGGCGGGGCGTCGCTCACGCTCGCGTGGGCCTGCACGGGCGTGGACGGCGTGCTGCGGATGGCGGCACGCCAGACCATCGTGACCACCTCGCTCGACACTCACAAGTCGATTGGGATTCCTGAGGACATTCGCGACGCGATCGCGCGGGCGATGACGGCCGCCGCGCACGATTGATCATCGAGCCATGTTCAGGCGGCAGCGCCCAGCGCCGCTTGCAACGTGACAAACGTTTTGTCGTCGGTGCGCTCGAAATGCAGCGGCGTGACCGAAACACGGCCCGAGTTCACCACGGCCGTTTCGCTGTCGGGCCCGTTTTCGCGCGGGCCGCGATTGAAACGCAGCCAGTGGTAGTCCATGCCGCGCGGGTCGATCTGCGGCACGACGTCGATGCCTTGCACGAGCCCGACGCCCTGGCGCGTGACCGTGAGCGGCCCCGCCGCGCTCGCGTCGATATCGGGAAAATTCACGTTCAGGCAGACGGGCGCGTCATGCGCCACGGCGGCGAGGCGGCGAATCACGTCCGGCGCGAGTGCGCGGGCGGTGTCCCAGCGCACCCGCTCGCGGTCGCGGAAGGTCTGGCTCAAGGCGATGGACGGCAGGCCGAGCAACAGGCCGGTCATGGCTGCACCGACCGTGCCCGAGAACATCGTCTCCACGCCGAGGTTGCCGCCGCGGTTGATGCCCGAGAGCACGAGCGATGGGCGCACGTCACCCATGAGCTGGCGCACCGCCATCACCACGCAATCGCCCGGCGTGCCGAGCACGCCGAAGCGCCGCGCGCCGCGCCGGCTCACGCGCAGCGGCGTATGCAGGCTGATCGAGTGCGAGGTGCCGCTCTGGTCGTGCTCGGGCGCGACGACCCAGACTTCGTGCGCGAGTTCGGCGGCCACGGCTTCGAGCACGGCGAGGCCGGGCGCGTCGATGCCGTCGTCGTTGGTGAGGAGCACGCAGGGCAGTTTCGTATCGGTTGCGGTCATGGCTGGCTCTTCTTCGTTGCAAGGTCGGGGAAAGGGCCATTATTCCAGAGTGCGTTCCGGTCGGCTGCCGTGCGGGACTTTTAAAAGGGATTCGTAGCCTATCCGATATAGACTAGCGCGTCGGCGCCATCAGGCGCGCCCTGCCGTGAGGAGAAGTACGTGAAGCCGCAAGCCACGCCGGACCTAGCCCGCATCCTGTTCGTTGTTGCCATACTCTGCGCGCTGACGATCGGCAGCCTCTACGTCATGCGCCCGTTCCTGCCGGGGCTGATCTGGGCCACGACCATCGTCGTCGCGACCTGGCCCGCCATGAAAGCCATCGAGCGGCGCTGCGGCAACCGCCGGTGGCTCGCCACGCTCGTCATGCTGCTGATCCTTCTGTTCGTGATCGTGCTGCCGCTCTATGAAGCCATCTCGACGCTCGCGTTGCACGGCAGCGAGATCACGGAACTGATCCGCAAGCTGCCCGACTATGCGTTGACCGCGCCGCCGCAGTGGGTCGGCGACATTCCCGTGGTTGGCTCTCGCATCGCCAGCAAGTGGCAGGAGTTTTCGGACGCCGGCCCCGGCGGTCTGCTCGCGCAGCTCGAACCGTACGTTTCGATCGCGGCGCACTGGTTGATCGGCCACGCCGCGTCGGTGGGCGTGTTCGTCATGCACATGTTCATTACCGTGATCATCACGGGCATTCTGTACAGCAACGGCGAGCAAGCCGCCGACTATGTCACGCGCTTCGCCATTCGCGTGGCGCCCGCCTATGGCGAGCAGGCCGTCAAGCTCGCGGGCGCTTCGGTCCGCGCGGTGGCGCTCGGCATCGTCGTGACGGCGATCCTGCAGTCGGCGCTCGGCGGCATCGGCCTGTGGGTGGCCGGGGTGCCGGGCGCGGGCGTGCTCACGGCCGTGATGCTCATGCTGTGTCTCGCGCAGATCGGCCCGACGCTGCCGCTGCTCGGCGGCGTGATCTGGCTGTTCGTGCACGACGCGCACATTGCGGGCAGCCTGCTCGCGGTGTGGTCGGTGATGGTCGCCATGCTCGACAACCTCGTGCGTCCGGTGCTGATCCGGCGCGGCGTCAATCTGCCGATGCTGCTGATTCTCTCCGGCGTGCTCGGCGGCTTGTTCGCCTTCGGCATCGTCGGGCTCTTCATCGGGCCGGTGATCCTCGCCGTTTCGTCCACCTTGCTGAGCGCCTGGATACGCGACCCGGCGGCGCAAGCCCGCGGTGCGTCCAGCCCGGCTGCCCGCCAGGACGTTTGACGCCGCGCAGGCAACGCCATCGATTAGCAAACGTCTCCTCTTGACGACGCGCAGTTCGATTCGACGTTACGATGACGTCTGAACTTCGCTTCGGCATTCGTTAGAGCATTCATGCGGCGCTCGCGTGAGCATGGCTCGTGCCATTCCTGGTCGCGGGCAGCGCATCCGCGCACGCCGCGCATCGCTTCCAAGGAGACGAAATGGCTCAGTTCAACTGCGATATCTGCGGCGTGCGCCCCGCTACGGTGCGGGT
This sequence comes from Paraburkholderia sp. CNPSo 3281, assembly GCF_024206515.1. Lineage (NCBI taxonomy): Bacteria > Pseudomonadati > Pseudomonadota > Betaproteobacteria > Burkholderiales > Burkholderiaceae > Paraburkholderia > Paraburkholderia sp. CNPSo 3281. The sequence goes on from NZ_JAMBPS010000012.1 coordinate 8,689, forward strand.
CGCCGTGTTGCAGGACGGCAGGCGGCGCTTTCTCGATGTCTGCGACTTTCACTACGCGCAACTCACCCGGCATCAGCGCACCTTGAGCCCGCTGGAGGCGCTGTTTCGCGCCTCGCAGCAGGCAGACGGCGCGGGCGATGCCGGAGCCCCGGCGGCCGAACCTGCGCCACAGGCCATGGAAGCGGGCGACGGCGCCATCGTCGAACGCTATTTCAGCGACGTGGCGCGTGAATTGCTCCAGCGCGCGGTGGAGCGGGCGGTACAGTTCGGGCGGCGCGAGGTCGACACCGAGCATCTGCTTTACGAACTCGCGGGCAACGACGCAGGCGCGGCGATCCTCAAGCGTCTCGGCATTCAGCCAGACGATGTGCGCGCGTTCATCGACGCCAACGCGCAAAAGCGCGAAGGCGCGACAGCACCCGAGGACGGCCGCATCGGCGTCTCGCCGCGCCTGAAGGGCGCGCTCGACCGCGCGTTTCTGGTCTCGCGCGAACTGGGTCACAGCTACGTCGCGCCCGAGCATTTGCTCTTCGGGCTCACGCAGGTGCCGGAAAGCTTCGCGGGCCATCTGCTGGGCCGCTACGGCGTCACGCCCCAGAAGGTGTTGCAGCGGCTCGTGGAGGCCCAGGGCGACAAACGCGAGCGTCCTGCCGCGAAGGGGCCGAGCGCGACGCCGCAACTCGACCAATACAGCCGCGATCTCACCGCGCTTGCGAGCGAGGGCAAGCTCGACCCCGTGATCGGCCGTTCGAGCGAGATCGAGACCGTGGTCGAAGTGCTCGCGCGCCGGCGCAAGAACAATCCGGTGCTGATCGGCGAACCGGGGGTGGGCAAGACCGCGATCGCCGAAGGCCTCGCGCAACGCATGCTCAACGGCGACGTGCCCGAATCGCTGCGCGGACGGCGGCTCGTCGAGCTGAACGTCAACGGGCTGATCGCGGGCGCGAAGTATCGCGGCGAATTCGAAGAGCGCGTGAAGGGCGTGATGGAGGAAATCTCGGCGCAGCGCGAAAGCCTCGTGCTCTTCATCGACGAAGTGCACATGATCGTCGGCGCGGGCCAAGGCGGCGGCGAGGGCGGGCTCGACATCGCCAATGTCTTCAAGCCGGCCATGGCGCGCGGCGAACTGAACCTGATCGGCGCGACGACGCTCTCCGAGTACCAGAAGTACATCGAGAAAGACGCGGCGCTCGAGCGGCGCTTTCAGCCCGTGTTCGTCTCCGAGCCGAGCGTCGATCAGACGATCAACATCCTGCGCGGCTTGCGCGACAAGCTCGAGGTGCATCACCACGTCACCATTCGCGACGACGCCCTCGTGTCGGCGGCTGAGCTATCGGACCGCTATGTGATGGGGCGCTTCCTGCCCGACAAGGCCATCGATCTGGTCGACCAGGCGGCTGCTCGCGTGCATCTTTCGGCCACCTCGCGGCCTGCGGCGATCCTCGAACTCGAAGCGGAGCTGGCGCAGTTACGGCGCGAGCAGGACTACGCGGCAACGCGCAAGAACTTCGAGCGCGCCCATACGCTGGATGAGCCGATCGCCGACAAGGAAAAGGCGCTCACACTGGCCACCAATGACTGGAAAGATCAGCTCGGCACCGTGACCTCCGACGTGACGAGCGAAGATATCGCGGAGATCGTCTCGAAGCTCACGGGCGTGCCGGTCACGCAACTGACCGCCGAGGAGCGCACGCGGCTGCTCGAAATGGAAACGCGGCTGCATGAGCGCGTGATCGGCCAGGAGCAGGCCATCGTCGCGGTAAGCGACGCGGTGCGCCGTTCGCGCGCCGGGCTGCGGCGCGGCCGGCGGCCCACGGCGGTCTTCCTGTTCCTCGGGCCGACCGGCGTCGGCAAGACAGAGCTTGCGAAGGCGCTGGCCGAAGTGGTGTTCGGCGACGAAGACGCCATCGTGCGCATCGACATGAGCGAGTACATGGAGCGCCACGCCGTGTCGCGGCTGATCGGCTCGCCGCCGGGTTACGTCGGCTATGACGAAGGCGGCCAGTTGACCGAGAAGGTGCGCCGCCGTCCCTATTGCGTGATCTTGCTCGACGAAATCGAGAAAGCTCACTCCGACGTCTACAACGTGCTGCTGCAGGTGTTCGACGACGGCCGGCTCACCGACGGCAAGGGGCGCGTGGTCGACTTCAGCAATACGGTCGTGATTGCGACGAGCAATCTCGGTTCCGACGTGGTCTCGGGGCAAAAGCGCTCGGGGCCGGGTTTCCTCTCGAGCGCCGAAGGGTCGATGCAGGGCGCTGTGATGGGCGAGTTGCGCCAGCATTTCCGGCCCGAGTTCCTGAATCGTATCGACGAGATCATCGTGTTCCAACCGCTCACCAGCGACGAGCTGCGCTCGATCGTGCGGCTGCAGCTCGAACAGGTCCGGCGCATGGCGCGCAGCCAGGACATCGACCTGACGTTCGACGACAGCGTGATCGATTACCTCGCGGCGGAGGGGTATCGGCCGGAATTCGGTGCGCGCGAGTTGAAGCGCAAGATGCAGCAGGCGGTGGAGAACGAACTGGCGAAGGAAATGCTCAAGGGCGGCGTGAAAGAGGGCTCCAAAGTCGTATGCCGTTACGACGCGGCGGGCAAACGCATGGCATTCGCGTTGCAGGGGACGGGCGAAAGCTGATGCGGGCGGCCGGGCGGCGTTGCCCGTGCTCGCGCGCCTAGCGCACCAGCTTCGGGCGCGAGACGGGTTTGACGCCCGGACGTTCGACGACCCGCCGGATCCTGGCGAGCAGGTCGCCTTCGTGGAATCGCCGGTCCTCGGCGAAGCGCTCGGCGACCGCGAGATAGGCGCCGTGCAGGCGGCTCATGATGTCCTCGCCTTCGGACTGCCGCAGGCTGAGGCGCCGGGCGAAGGCATGGAGTTCCGCCGGCAGAGGGAACGTCTTGCTCCGGTTGAGGCTGAGCGCCATGCGCCCGTCGAGATCCGGGTAGATGTCCGTGCAGACCACGTCGAACACCGGAGCGAGACGGCGCGGTCCGGTCGGATCGATATAGAGGATTCCCAGGTTCTTCATGTGGGCATCGCCGTCGCGCAACAGGCACGAGAGGGCGATGCGCTCGAACAGGCGGCGTTTCTGCGCCGGGTCCGAGCGCGTATAGATGTCCACGGCCTTGGCGATCATCTCGTAGCTGCCCTCGTACTTGGCCTTGCCGGTGAGCACGCTCATGTCCTCGAATCCGATGGCTGTGCCGTTTGGCTCGCGGTCGAAACGTGACATGACGAAGAGCTTGCCGTCTTCGGAAAGCCAGAAGTCGGGGACTTCGAGCGCCGCCTCTTTCGCCACCGACATGCAGAAGTATTCGTTGCGCGCGAGCCCGGGGAAGTCGTCGCCTTCGGCCTTCACGATCACCGTGCGCAGGGGCAGTGCCGTATGCTCGGCGGGGCGCGAGGCGGCTTCTGCGGCGAGCGGAACGACGGCCTTCGGCTGCACGCCGGAAATGCCTGAGCCGAGCGCGTAGCGGTCGATCAGGCGCTCGAACAACCGGCCCGACGGCGAGGAAAGCAATTCGTCCAGACGCTCGCCGTCGCTTTGCGGCACGCGCTCTCCCGGCACGGAATAGGTGAGCCGCCCGATCTGATTGGTGCCGGCGAGAAAGAGCAGGAACATGTCGCTCGGCGCGCCGTAACGCGCGAGCCGTTCCTCGATGACGAAACGCAGGTAGCCCTCCGGCCGGTTCATCGCGAAGACGCCCATCAGGTCGCCGCTCGCATAACTCTGGCGCCGCACCGGCATGGTGAGCGATACGGCGGCCATGTCCGGCGCGTCGCCGTAATTGAAGACGAAGCGGCTTTCACGCGCGAGCAGACCGCTCGGTCCCTGCGGCGTATGGACTTCCAGGTTGCGGATTTCGCGCAGGAGCCTCTCGAGGTTGAATGCGGCGCTGGCACTCATTCGTCGTCCCTGAATATGTCGTTCAGGTCCTCGAGGATGATGGTATCCATGGGGCGAAGCACGACTTCATAGCCGAGCGCGTTCACGAGACGGCAGAGTTCGCGTACGCCGACGTTGCCTGCGTGTTCGGCGTTCGTGACGGTGCGGCGGGCGACGCCCGCCTGCTCCGCGAGGGCCTGCTGGGTCAGCTTGCGCTCGCGGCGCGTCGCGCGCAGGCCTTCTGCCAGGCGTTCGACGTTAGAGATCGAGAGATTCGCGGATTTTTTGCGCATCATGGTGCGCATTATAGGTGGTTATTGAGCGATTTGCGCATAATTCTGCGCATAAAGGCGGCCGGATTTCGTGGGAAAATGCGCGCAATCTTGCGCAAAGCCGCAGCTGATACTCGATATGCGCATGATTTTGCGCATATCGAGTATCAGCTGCGCGATGCATAACAGTTAAAGGTTCAACGGTTTACGTAGTATTTCTTCCGCCTCGCGCTGCTTCACATCGACCGCAACGCCGAGCGCTTGAGCTTACCGGTCTCGGTGCGCGGCAGCGCGTCGATAAAAGCGATCAGGCGCGGATATTTGTACGCCGCCACGGCGCTCTTCACGAAGTTCTGCAACTCGGCGACCAGGGCGTCGCCGGCGCTGAAGCCCGGGCGCAAGACGACGAACGCCTTCACCACCTGGCCGCGCACTTCGTCGGGCACGCCCGTTACACCGCACTCGGCCACGGCGGGGTGCTGCATGAGTACCGTCTCGACTTCGGGCCCCGCGATGTTGTAGCCCGACGAAACGATCATGTCGTCGGAGCGGGCCTGATAGAACACATAGCCGTCGGCGTCGATGGATACGGCGTCGCCGGGCAGGTTCCAGCCGCCGCGCACGAACACGGCCTGGCGTTCGTCGGCGAGGTAGCGGCAGCCGGTCGGGCCGCGCACGGCGAGATTGCCCGTCACGCCGGGCGGCACCGGCTGCAGGTCATTATCCAGCGCCTGCACGACGTAGCCAGGCACCGCGCGACCGATCGAGCCGGGGCGCACATCGGCGCCCGCGGACGACACGAAGATATGAATCAGTTCGGTGCCGCCAATGCCGTCGATCATCTCGATGCCCGTCGCGTCGCGCCATAGATCGCGCGTGGCCTGCGGCAGCGCTTCTCCGGCGGATACCGTCTTGCGCAGGCTGGCCAGGTCGTACTGCGTGACGAGCGCCGCCATCTGCCGGTAGAACGTGGGCGCGGTGAAGACGATGGTCGCGTGAAAACGCTGGATCGTGTCGAGCAGCAGCGCCGGCGTGAGTTTCTCGATCAGCACCGTCGACGCGCCGACGCGCAGCGGAAAACACAGCAGCCCTCCCAGCCCGAACGTGAACGCGAGCGGCGGCGTGCCGCAGAACACGTCCTCGGCGGTGGGCTTCAGGATGTGGCGCGGGAACAGGTCGCACATCGCGATCACGTCGCGGTGAAAGTGCATGCAGCCCTTGGGCATGCCTGTCGTGCCGCTCGTGAAGGCGATCAGGCAGACGTCGTCGCTGGCCGTGTCGCAGGCCGTGAAGTCGGCGGGCTTGCCTGCCGTGAGCGCTTCCAGCGTGCCTGGCGCCGTGTCGTGAAAGTAGCAGACCTGCTTGATGCCTACGCAAAAGAACTCGTCGGCGGGGTCCATGCAGCGCGCGAGTTCTTCAGTGAGCCGCACATCGCACAGCGCCGCGCATACCTGCGCCTTGTCTGCGATCTGCTTGAGCTCCTTCGCGCGCAAGAGCGGCATGGTGGGAATCACCACGAGCCCTGCCTTGAGCGACGCGAGAAACGCCACGGCCATTTGCAGCGTGTTCGGCCCGCGCAACAGGACGCGGTTGCCCGGCTGCAGCCCCATGTCTTCCACCAGCACGCGGGCGCTGCGATTGACGAGCGCGAGCAGTTCGCCGTACGTGGTGGCTTGCGGCTTGCCGTCGATGTCCGACCAGATGGCCGGGCGCTCGCCGTGCCCGGCCTCGATCGCGCGGTCCAGCAGCTCGACCGCGCAATTCATGCGCGCAGGGTAGGCAACGTCGGGATTGTCGAGCAGCATGTCGGGCCACTGCGACTCGGGCGGCAGATGATCGCGTGCGAACGTATCGACATGGGCGGTGGGTTGCATGGCGTCTCCGGCTGTCTGTGTGAGCGGATCGTTCTGTTGCGTGGGCGGCGGTCTATCGGCGCGTGAGACGCGCGTCGTCGGGAATCACGGCCGTCGCTTCGATTTCCACTTTGGCGTCGTCTTCCATGAGCGCAACCACCTGCACCGCGCTCATGGCGATGTCGTAGTCGCCGATCAGCTCGCGAAACGCGGCGCCAATTTCCTTCAGCGATGCCAGGTATTCCTTCTTGTCGGTGACGTACCATGTCATGCGCACGAGGTGATCGGGCCTGCCGCCCGCGGTTTCGAGAACGGCGACGATATTGCGCAACGCCTGCACGGCCTGCGCGCCGAATTCGCGGCTCGTGAAGCGCGCGTTCTCGTCCCAGCCGATCTGGCCGGCGATATAGACCTGCGTGCCGGCAGCGGCGACGCCGTTGGCATAACCGCGCGGCTTGACCCAGCCTGCGGGAAGAAGGGCTTGTTTCATGTTTCGTCCGGTTCCGTAGAGAAGTGTCGCGCAGCACGCGCTTACGCGGCGTTGTATGCCTTGAGCAAGTCACGCCCGACGATGAGCTGCTGCACCTCGGTCGCGCCTTCGTAAATGCGTAGCGAGCGAATCTCGCGGTAGAGCGACTCGACGATATTGCCGCTTTGCACGCCCATGCCGCCCCAAAGTTGCACGGCCGCATCGATCACCTGCTGCGCGCCTTCGCTTGCATGCCACTTCGCCATGGCGGCTTCGCGCGTCACACTTTCGCCTTGGTCGCGCAGCCACGCCGCGCGATAGACGAGCAGGGCGCTGCTGTCGATGGTGAGCGCCATTTGCGCGAGTTTTGCCTGAGTCAGCTGAAAATCGCCGAGCGTCTGGCCGAACATCTTGCGCGAAGCTGAGCGCGCGAGTCCTTCGGCCATCGCGCGGCGCGCGAAGCCGAGCGAAGCCGCGGCCACCGAGGTGCGGAAAATATCGAGCGTGCGCATGGCGATCTTGAAGCCTTCGCCCGGCGCGCCGAGCATCTGGCTGCGCTTCACGCGCGCGCCGGTGAAGCGCAGGCGCGCGAGCGGATGCGGCGCGATCACGTCGATGCGTTCTGCGATTTCGAGCCCGGGGGTGTCGGCATCGACCACGAACGCGCTGATGCCGCGCGAGCCCGGCGCCTCGCCGGTGCGGGCGAACACCACGTAGAAGTCGGCGATGCCGCCGTTCGAGATCCACGTTTTTTCGCCGTCCAGCACGAAGTCGTCGCCCTCGGCGCGCGCGGCGAGCGCCATCGCGGCGACGTCGGAGCCCGCTTCCGGTTCGGAGAGCGCAAATGCGGCGATCGCTTCGCCGCGCGCTACGCGCGGCAGATAGCGCGACTTTTGCGCTTCGTCGCCGGCCAGCGAGATGGCGCCGGAGCCGAGGCCCTGCATGGCGAGCGCGAAATCGGCGAGGCCCGAGTGCTTCGCGAGCGTTTCGCGCAGCAGGCAGACGGCGCGCGTGTCGATCGTGTCGCCATGGCCGCCGTAAGCGGTGCCCCCCACGCCGTAGCGCAGCCAGCCGGCATCGCCCAGCTTGCGCACGAGCGCGCGGCAGGTCGCATCGACATCGTCGTGCGGCACGTGCGCGAGATGCTCGCGCGCCCACGCTTCGATTCCCGCGCCGAGCGCGCGATGGCGATCTTCGAAGAACGGCCACGCGAGCGCGTCGTGGAGGTTGGTTTCAACGGCAGCGTTCAATTCAGTCCCCTTCAAAAACCGGCCGCGTTTTGGCCGCGAACGCCTCATAGGCGCGGCCGAAATCGCGCGTGGCCATGCAGATCGCCTGCGCCTGCGCTTCGGACTCGATCGCCTCGTCGATGCTCATGGTCCATTCCTGATGCAGCATCGTCTTGGTGATGCCGTGCGCAAAGGTCGGGCCGGACGCGAGATCGGCGGCGAGCTTCTGTGCATCGGCGAGCAGCGTTTCGGGCTCGCAGATCCGGTTGTAGAAGCCCCAGGCGTGGCCTTCTTCCCCGCTTGCGGAGCGGCCCGTATAAAGCAGTTCGGCCGCGCGGCCCTGACCGATGATGCGTGGCAGGATCGCGCACGCGCCCATGTCGCAGCCCGCGAGCCCGACGCGCGTGAAGAGGAACGCGAGCTTGCTGCGCGCCGTGGCGTAGCGCATGTCGGAGGCCATGGCGAGAATCGCGCCCGCGCCGGCGCAGATGCCGTCCACGGCGGCGATGATCGGCTGCGGGCAGTGGCGCATGGCTTTCACGAGGTCGCCGGTCATGCGCGTGAACATCAGCAGTTCGGGCATCGGCAGATCGATGAGCGGCGCGATGATGTCGTGCACGTCGCCGCCCGAGCAGAAGTTTTCGCCTGCGCCATGCAGCACGATAGCCTTCACGTCCGTCGCGTAGGCGAGCTGGCGAAACAGATCGCGTAGTTCTGCATATGATTCGAACGTGAGCGGATTCTTGCGCTCGGGGCGGTTGAGCGTGATGGTTGCCACGCGGGCTTGAACCGACCAGCCGAAGTGTTGCGCCTCATAACCGGCAAGCGTGACGCGGTTGCCCGCGAGGAGCGCTTCGGCGCTGGAACGTGTCGTCAAGATATGTCTCCCGGATCTTTGCAATTGCAGTGTGTTTAGCTTTCGAGCCCGTTGCGCAGATGTTGTTTGAGCTTGCCGAGCCGCTCGTGCATCTTCGACTTCTCGTCGAGCGAGAGGCCGCCGAACAGTTCCACCACCCATTGCTCGTGCGCGGCCGCCATGCGGTCGAAGAGGGCGCGGCCCTCGGGCGTGAGGCGCACCACGAAGGCGCGCCGGTCGTCGGGGGCGACGTCGCGCACGACGAGGCCTTCCTTTTCGAGCTGATCGGTAATGCCCGTGACGTTGCCGCCCGTCACCATCAGGCGGCGCGAGAGTTCCGTCATGCGCAGGCCTTCGGGGTGGCGCTCGAGCTGCGCCATCAGGTCGAAGCGCGGCAGCGTCGTATCGAACTCGACGCGCAGGCGGCGGCGCAGCTCGGCTTGCACGAGGTTCGTCGTGGTGAGCAGGCGCAGCCACAGGCGCAAGCCCATGTGGCTGTCGGCGCCCGTGCTCATTTCCATGTCGACGACATTCCCGGCCGGCTTTTCGACGCCCTTGCGCGGCGCTTTCGTTGCGGCCTTCGCGGTGGCGTTCTTGCGCGTGGATGCGGGCGATGTCATGTGATTTCTCCACCGGAAACGGATATCGACTGGCCCGTGATCGCGGACGATCCAGGCGCGCACAGCCACAGCACCGCGTTGGCGACTTCTTCCGGCGTGACGAAACGCTGCTGCGGGTTGTGGCGCACGAGGATGCCGCGCGCCTCGGCTTCGCTGCGCGAGGTCTTGCGCGTGATCTGCTCGAGCGACGCCTGCAGCAGTTCCGTTTCCGTGTAGCCGGGGCACACGGCGTTTACCGTCACGCCTTGCGTGGCCACCTCGAGCGCGAGCGCGCGTGTCATGCCGATCACGCCATGTTTCGAGGCGCAATAGGCGGCGACATACGGGTAGCCGACCTGGCCCGCCGTGCTCGCGACATTGACGATGCGTCCGGCCTTGCGCGCGAGCATGCCGGGCAGCACCGCGCGCGTGCACAGAAACGCGCCGGTGAGATTCACGTCGAGCATGCGCTTCCACAGCGCGAGGTCGGTTTGCGCGAATGGCGCGGCCTGAGCCTGGCCCGCGTTGTTCACGAGGATATCGACGGCGCCGAGCGTTTCAGCCGCACGCGCGAACGCGGCGTTCACGGCGTCTTCGTCGGTGATATCGACGCTCACGCAAGCCACGTTCTCGCCGCCGGCGAGCGCGGCACGCTGGGCGTCGAGCCGCGCGGCGTCGCGGCCCATCAGCGTGACGCGCGCGCCCGCATGCAGGAGTGCGGCGGCCGTCGCCGCGCCGATGCCGCTGCCGCCGCCGGTCACGACTGCATGACGATCGTTCAGGATTGCCTGGTTCATGCTCACACGGTTCCTTCGGCGCGTTGCGCACGCTCGATCGGCGACAGGCCGGCCGCGGCCGCTGCGGCGGCGCGTTCGCGCTCGATGTTGCGTTCGAGTTGCGTTTTGGCCGCCATGTACTGGTTCGGCCACTTGATGTCGAGATAGCCGATGCGCGCGGCTTCGGTGAGCGTCCACGCGGGGTTGGCCAGGTGCGGCCGCGCCACGGCGCATAGGTCGGCGCGACCGGCCGCGATGATGCCGTTCACGTGATCCGCTTCGGAAATCGCCCCGACGGCGATCGTCGCGATGCCCGCTTCGTTGCGGATGCGGTCGGCGAAGGGCGTCTGGAACATGCGGCCGAAGACGGGCTTTTCTTCCTTGCTCACCTGGCCCGACGAAACGTCGATCATGTCCGCGCCTGCCGCCTTGAACGCGCGCGCGATTTCGATGGCGTCGTCGGGCGTGTTGCCGCCTTCCACCCAGTCGTGTGCCGAGACGCGCACCGAAATCGGCTTGTTTTCCGGCCAGATCGCGCGAATCGCCTTGAAAACCTCGAGCGGATAACGCAGACGATTGTCGAGCGATCCGCCGTATTCGTCCGTGCGCTGGTTCGTGAGCGGCGAGAGGAAACTGGAAAGCAGATAGCCGTGCGCGCAGTGCAATTCGAGCCAGTCGAAGCCCGCTTCGTTCGCCATTTGCGTGGCTTGCACGAATTGCGCCTCGATTTCGCGCAGTTCCTCGGTGCTCGCTTCGTGCGACCACTGGCTCACGCCGCGCAGATATTGCTGCGGCGAAGCGGAGACGAGCGGCCAGTTGCCGTCGTCGAGCGGCTGGTCGATGCCTTCCCATGCCACGCGCGTCGAGCCCTTGGCGCCGGAATGGCCGAGCTGCATGCCGATTTTCGCGTCCGAGTTCGCGTGCACGAAATCGACGATGCGCTTCCACGCCTGTAAATGTTCGGGCGCATACATGCCGGGGCAGGCGGGCGTGATGCGAGCATCGGGCGAGACGCAGGTCATCTCGGTCATCACGAGCGCGGCGCCGCCCATGGCGCGCGCGCCCAGATGCATGAGGTGATAGTCGCCGGCTACGCCGTCATGGGCGGAGTACTGCGCCATCGGCGAGACGATCACGCGGTTTTTCAACGTCACGCCACGCACCGTATAAGACGTGAACATGGGCGGCACGGCACGCGCCTCGCCACCCGCGCGCTGCGCGAGCCACGCTTCGAAGCCGGCCAGATAACGCGCGTCGCGCTCGCGCAGATTTTCGTGCGAAATGCGCTGCGAGCGCGTGAGCAGCGAATAGGCGAACTGCTCCGGATCGAACTTCGCGTAGCGGTCCACGTGCTCGAACCACTCGGTGGAATTGCGCGCGGCGTTCTGAATGCGCAGGACGTCCACGCTACGCACGTTCGTGTAGTGCGTGAGCGCCGCGCGCAGATCGCCGGGATGAGCTTCCATGCTGTTGGCGAGTTCGATCGCGTCTTCGAGCGCGAGCTTCGTGCCCGAACCGATCGAGAAGTGTGCGGTGTGCGCCGCGTCGCCCATCAGCACGACGGGCGTTTCCTTGCCGTCGGCCGCGGTTTTCCAGTGCACCCATTCGCGATTGACCACGCGCGGAAAGCGGATCCATTGCGACGAGCCGCGCAGATGCGACGCATTCGAGCGCAGCGCGTGGCCGTCGAGATAGCGCGCGAACAGCTTCTCGCAGAACGCGATGCTGTCTTCCTTGCTCATGGTGTCGAGGCCGGCTGCGCGCCACACGTGATCGGGCGTTTCGACGATGAACGTCGATGTGTTGTCGTCGAAGCGGTAGGCGTGCGCCTGGAACCAGCCCCATTCGGTTTCCTCGAACGCGAACGTGAACGCGTCGAAGAGTTTCGACGTGCCGAGCCACACGAAGCGGCAATTGCGCAAATCGATATCGGGCTGATACGTGGCGGCGTACTTCTGGCGTGTGGCGCTGTTCAGACCGTCGCTCGCGATGATGAGGTCCGCATGGGCGAGGTCGTCGTCCGTGATCTGCGACTCGAACACGAGCTTCACGCCGAGCGCTTCGCAGCGCGCCTGCAGGATGTTGAGCAAACGCTTGCGGCCAATGCCACAGAATCCATGGCCCGACGAGCGGATCGCGCTGCCGCGAAAGTGAATCTCGATGTCGTCCCAATGGTTGAAGGCGTCGAGAATTTCGTCCGCGCTTTCGGGGTCGGCCGCGCGCAGGTTGCCCAGCGTCTGGTCCGAGAACACCACGCCCCAGCCGAATGTGTCATACGGGCGGTTCCGTTCGATCACGGTGATTTCGTAGTCGGGGTGACGGCGCTTCATCAAAAGGCCGAAATAGAGGCCTGCGGGCCCGCCACCCATGCAAACAATGCGCATGCTCGCTCCTTCGTTCAGTCTGCAAGGTCAATGTAGGTCCAATTACTTTAGGTGTCAAGTAATTCGCAGGCGGGGGCGGGATGACCCTGGGCGCGGCGGTGAATCTTCGGAATATTTCCGGAACCCTCGGCGCGGCGCGGCGTCAACTTGCCATGACGCGAGCAAAGGGAACATGCAGGCTTTCGCACGCCTTTCCACGAGGCGCGGCGGCCGAAATGTCGCGACGGCGCAGAGGTGAAGCCGCAGGATGTGGCACCAGAAAAGGGCGGGCGCTGACTCGGCGTGCATGGCGCGCACCGTCCGGGCGTGCGTGCGCGACCGCGTGGAAGCGCGAAGTGGGTGAAATGCTTACCATGGGTTACGCAGCCGCATTTCGTGTCGAGCTGGCATTAAAGTCGCTTGGTGAGGCGGTGCTCTGGCGCAGCCTTTTACGGAATCCTTTCATGCGTTGTGCGTGCGGCGACGAATCGATCAGGCATCCTTACAAAAAGACTCATAAAGCTGACAGCTTCATCGAACCGAAGTCGCGCACCCCTTCAATCGTAATGTTCGACACGAACGGGAGTCGTCACCAGTGAGTCAGACAGCGAAGCGATCGATCGAAATCGACTTTTTCCGCGGTTTCGCATTGATTTCCATCGCGCTCGATCACATTCCTTCCAGCGTGCTTTCGCATGCGATGCTGCACAACTTCGCGTTCTGCGACTCCGCGGAAATTTTCGTGTTCGTGAGCGGCTATGTATGCGCGGCGAGTTGGCTCGCCATTGCCGGGAGAAAGGGCGAGGGCGCGGCCAACCGGCGCTTCTGGCGTCGCGGGCGCGAGATCTACGCCGCCTACCTGTGCACCGCTGCGCTCATGCTGCTGTCGGGCGCCGCCGCGGTGATGCTGCGGGTGGATTCGCCGCTGGTGACGGAGTCGGGTTATCTGCGCTTCGCCGCGCAGCCGTTCACGATGCTCGCCAATATCGCGGTATTTCGCGACCAGCCCTATCTGGCCGGCGTGCTGCCCATGTACATCATGCTCGTGATGATCTTGCCATTCGTGATGCCGCTTGCGCGCCGCTCGCCCGATCTCGTGCTCGTGGGCAGCTTCGTGCTGTGGTTCGGCGGGTGCTGGCTAGTGGGTTATTTGCCTACCGCGCCCGGCGCCATCTGGCCGTTCAACCCGTTTGCCTGGCAGGCCATGTTCATGCTGGGCCTGCTGTGCCGCATCTATCCGGTGTCGCGCGCGTTCCAGGTCTCGTGGACGGGCCGCGCGTTGACGGCGTTCGCGCTGGTGCTTGTCGCCACGTTCGCGTTCATCCAGTTGTTCGCCGATCTGGACGCTCAGCCTGGCTACATGAAACAGAATCTCGCGAGCGTGCGCATCGTGAACTTCGCCGCCGTGGCCTGGCTCGCCGCGCAGGCGGTGCGCAAGGGCTGGATAGCATGGCTTGCGCAACACCTGCCGGCCGTCGTCACCGTGGGGCAGCAGGGCCTCGTCTGTTTCGTGGGGGGCGCGGTGGCTTCGAACCTCATCGACACGCTGTTGCGTGCAACGCACGTCACCGCTTCCTTGCCCGCACGGCTCGCGGGCGATGTGCTCGCGGTCGGCGCATTGCTGGTCCTCGCGGGTAGCGTGCGGCGCCTGAAAGCGGTACGGCCGCGCGTCGCGCTCACGTGAAGCGCGACGGCGACAATTCAAAGGTGAGGGTTTGCGGGAGCCTCCGTGGCTGCATTCAAGGTGCATTCACTGCGCAACGCGCTCACGCCTTGCCGAGTTCGCGCACGTCGGTGGCGGGCACCGATCCGAATGCCTCGCTCAACGCATAGTCGATCAATTGCTGCGCGGCCGCTTCGGGCGTGGACAGCAAACCGTTCTGCTTGAGCTGTTCGAAGCGCTCGCGCATCGGGAACTGGTCGACGGCGGTCGCGCGGATCGCCTCCTGCATGCCGGTGTCGATCACGCCCGGTGCGATGCTGCAAATGCGCACGCCGGCTGGCGCGTCGAGGGCGACGGCACGCGCATGATGGTCGAGCGCGGCCTTGCTCGCGCAATACACGCTCCAGCCCGCATACGCGTTGCGCGCGGCGCCGCTCGAAATATGCACGATGCGGCGCGACGCGCTCGCGCCGAGCGCGGGCGTGGCGGCAAGCGCATTCGCGAGCATCAACGGCGCCGCCACGTTGAGCGTCACGGCGCGGGCAATGGCGAGCGGGTCCTGCGCGCCGAGCGGCGCAATGGGCTCGACGGCGCCCGCGTTGTTGAAGAGCAGCACGCACTGCGCGCCGTGCGCGAACGCATCGAGCGCGTCGCCCGCCAGCCAGCGCTCGAGTGCGGCAGGATCGGCGAGGTCCACGACGGTCTCGGAGAACCGTTCCGGATGGCGGGAAGCCAGTTCCGCATGTGCGCCGCGGCCGAGGCCGAGCACCTCGAAGTCCCGTTGCAGCAGCGATTGCGCGAGCGCCGCACCCAATCCGCGCGTATGGCCGGTCACGATGGCGCGCATGGTGGAACGGGGGGCGGATGTCGAAATCGTCATGGTGTCGTGATGAAAAAAGGATGCGATCCTTGCGCACGCAAGGTGTTGACGCTTGATATCCGAGGGATTTTGCCGCGCGCCGCGTGGATTCGCGGTGCGGCGCGGCGCGCGACGGCGGACTCAAAACCGGCCGCGGCAAGCGATTGCCCGGTTGGGTCGGCCGCGTTTTCGGTATCATAGCGTCCGGTTCCATATGGAAGAGATCTGGACGTGAAAGCCGCATCGCAACAACGCCGTACCCTGAGCTTCAAGGAAGGTCTTCTTGAGATCAAGAAGAGCATGGGGGGCGGCTCAGGCCAGCCAGCCGAAGAACAGGCGCAAAAATCGCAAGGCAAGCCCGCTCACAAGGGCGCGAAGGGCCATGGCGGCTCGCAAGCCCAAAAGGGCCCGCGTGCGCCGAGAGACGGTTCGGCGGCCGCTGGCGCGGCCGGCGGCAAGGACGAGCGTGCGCGCTCGCGCCACGGCCGGCCTCAGGGCGCGCGAGCGCAGGAGCAGAATCAAGGCGAGCAGGGGCAGCGAGCGCAGCAGCCGCGCCGGCCGCAGCAGCCGAAGCCTGCCCGCGGGCCTGAGGCGGCCGAGCGTTCCGGGCAGCAGCAGCGCCGCCGTCCGGCCCGTCCCCAGCAGCCGCCGGCCGCGAATCTGAGCGAGGCCGAAAAGGCGCGCATGGAGCGCAACCGCCAGCTCAACACGGTCTGGAACGTGTTCGCGAAGCACTACCCGGCGTTCCGCGACCGTTTGCCGCTCAAGATCGGCGTCGCCGAGGACCTCGTCGCGCGTCACCCCGAGTACGAGCGCACGATGATCGTCGCCGTGCTCAAGCGCCATGTGAACCATCCGCGCTATCACGAGCGTGTGGCCGCGGGCGGCTCGCGCTACGAGCTCGACGGCACGGCCTCGGAGGGCGCGGGCATCGATCCGTCGCACGTCGGCCGAGCGAATGCGGCGCTTGCGCGTCAGAAGGCCAAGGCCGAGGCGCAAGCCAAGGCGCGCGAAGAGGGCAAGGCCCAGCCCGAGGCCAAGGACGACGCCAAGGCCGAGGCGAAGACCGAACCCGCGCCCCAGCCCGAAGCCCACAGCGCAGAGCCGCAAGCCCCGTCCAACGCGCCGGAAGCCGCGGTCCAGCAAACGGAAAACGGCGAGACGCCCGCAAGCGGCGCCTGAGCCCGCGCGCCGGAAGTTCCGCCTTCGAAACGCCCCTCTCGCGGCACCGCCGTGCGAGGGGCGTTCGCACGTCCGGCGAGGCGCTGCCGATCGATGCGTGCGCAACGTTCGCCACACACGTCGGCCTTCGTATCGTGATCTCGGGGTGATTTCGGCGCGCATCGCATGTGCGCCGATCCCGCACAAGGCAGGCTAAACGAAGCAGGAAGCGGTGTTAGCGCGCGTTGGCCGAAGCGGCGTTTTGCACGGCAGCCAGTGCGGAGGCCTCCGATGTCACGGAGGGGGCGGCGGCAGGCGCGGATGCGCCGATCGCGGCGGTTGCCGCCGCAGCCGCAAAGGCGGAAGCCGCCGAAGCCGCCAGTCCGACGCTCGCCGGCGCATCGCTCGCGGCAGGCGCGCTAGCGGTGTCGAGCACCCGGCTGAACTCCACGGCGCGCGTGCGGATCTTTTCCGCATAGGCCTTCGAGCCGCCATAGTTCTTCATCGCGGCGTTGAGGTCGCCGCCGGCGGCCCGCTGGTAGCCATAGAGGATCGACGAGCCAACGTCGATGTTGACCTCGGGGTTGGTGAGATCCTTGTTGTGCAGAAGATTGCGATGCGCTGACGGCACCACCTGCATGAGTCCGGTCGCGCCATTCGCGCCGTGCGCCTTCTCGCGAAAGCGCGACTCGATCGAGATGATGGCGAGCAGCACCGCAGGCGGCAGCGAATATTTCTCGGCGGCGCCCGTGACGGCTTGCGAGATTTGCGCGGCTTTCTCTTTCGCGATACCGAACTTTTGCGTGAGGTATTTCGAAACCGCGACGGACATTGCACTGGAACTTGCGGGAGCAACCTCGCTCGCAGCCGATGCGCTGACGATGTCACTAGCGGGCGCCTGCTGCGCCTGCGCGGCCGTGGTCTGCACGAGGCCCGGCAACAGGACGAGCAGGCAGAGTAACTGCCTCATGGCCGGTGCATAGGAGAAAAAGAAGGCGCAAGTATAACCGGCCCCGATTAATGAGGCCGGCTGCGTGTCATCCCGTTTTCACATCCCTGATCGGTGTCGGGGCCGGGCGTCGCGCCCGGCGCGGCTTCTGGCAGCGTTCAGGCCGGGTTCAGTCCTTCTGCACCGAGGCCTTCCAGATTTCGTCGATGCTCGCGGCGAGCGCGGCGTCGAACTCGGCGTCGCTCATCGACTTCGTGAGGTCGTTGATGAGCGCGCGCGAAAAGCTGGCAATCATGCGATGGTTTTTGGCGAGACGCGCACACGCGTCGGTGCGCGAATAGCCGCCGGAGAGCGCCACCACGCGCACCACGCGCGGATGTTCGATGAGCGGCAGATAGAAGTCGGGCGTATCGGGAATCGTGAGCTTGATCATCACGTTCTGCGAGGCGGGCAGCGCGTCGAGCCCCTTGAGCAGTTCGTCGCGCAACAGCTTCTCGGCCTTGGCCTTGTCGGGTGCCTTGATCGAGACTTCGGGCTCGAGAATCGGCACGAGTCCGTGCGCGGATATCTGCGCACCAAATGCGAACTGCTGCGCGGCGATCGATGCGATGCCCGAAGGCGAGGCATGCTCGATTACCGAGCGCATCTTGGTGCCGAAAATGCCGGCCTTCACCGCGCGTTCGAGCAGGGCGTCGAGGCCCGGAATCGGCTTCATGAGGCGCACGCCGTCGGCCTCGGCCTCGAGCCCCTTGTCGACCTTGAGGAACGGCACGACGCCGCGCTCGTTCCAGAGGAAGTCGGGCACGGGCTTGCCTTGGGCCTGACCATCCATGGTCGCTTCGAAGAGGATCGCGCCAATCACCTTTTCGCCCGTGAACGCGGGGGCACTGACGATGCGCACCCGCATTTCGTGGATGAGGCGGAACATTTCGGCGTCGCCGCTATACGCGCTTTCGGCGATGCCGTACTGCCGCAGCGCGCCAGGCGTCGAACCGCCGCTCTGGTCCAGCGCGGCGATGAAGCCCGGTTTGTCGCGCATCTGCGCAAGCATTTGCTCGTTTGCCATCCTCGTATCTCCCGTATTGGGGCGCCCTTGCGGGCGCGGTTACTCGAATCCGGTCGCCGCCTGCTGCGACGAGTGTACTTGCGCCGCTGCGCCGCGTCTTTGCCATTATGTGGGCATGGCCGCGCAGCCGCACTGAAGAAGGGAAACGATAAACCGTAGCAATTGCGGTGCCAGGGGCAGCGGCACGTGACGTCACACGATGACTTGCGCCTGCGCGCTGCGGTCGTTCGCGAGCAGCGCCGAGAGCTTGCGCAGCGCCGCCTGCAACGCTTCGCGGCCGCCCGTCGCGCCGAGAGAAATGCGGATCGCATTCGCGGTTTCCGCGCCTTGCTGGAACGCCGTGGAGGGCGCCACGGCGAGTCCCTCGGTGCTCGCGGCCGCGGCCAGTTCGCGCGCCTGCCAGTAGCGCGGCAGCGTGTACCAGAGATGAATGCCCGCGCCCGCCGACGATCCCAGCGTGTGCGCCGCGATGCGCTGGCGCTCGCGCGCTTCGGCCTTCACGTCCGCGAAGATCTGCTCGGCTACGCCTTCCTCGATCCAGTGCGTGGCGAGCGCGTTGGTGAGCGGCGCGGCCATCAGCGAAAACGTGCGCAGCGCGGTCACGAGGCGTGTGCGTGCCTCTTCGTCGGGCAGCGCGAGATAAGCCGTGCGCAGGCCGGGCGAGAGCGTCTTGGAAAGCGTCGCGAGATAGCAGACCTGAGCGGGCGCGAGCCGGGCAAACGGCGCGGGCGCATCGGGTACGAAACGCCAGTAAGGATCGTCTTCGACGATCCGCGCGCCGCAGCGCTGCGCCACCCTCAGGATTTCCAGGCGGCGCGTCTCCGGCATGGTCGCTGTCGTCGGGTTCTGCAACGTGGGGTTCAGGTAGATGAGCCGCGCCGCGTGCTCGCGGCAAGCCGCTTCGAGCGCGTCGGGGCGCATGCCGTGGGCATCGACGGCAACGGGGAGGATACGGCGGCCCAGTTGCGCCGCCGCGTGCGGCAGGCCCGGATAGAGCAGCGGCTCGGCGAGGATGACCTCGCCCGGCTGCGTGAAGGCGAGGATGAGCGCGGCAAGCGCCGCCTGTGCGCCGGGACAGACCACCACGCGATCGGGCGCGACGTGGCCGAGCATGGGCTGCAGCCACTTCGCGCCCGCCTGCCAGTCGGCGCGGCCGCCGCCGCCCATGTGGTAGGTCATGAGCAGATCGGCGTCGCTGCGCACCAGCACGCGCGCCATGCCTTCACGCAGCAGCGCATTCATGTCGAGGCCGGCGGCCGCGGGCGGGATATTCATGCTGAGGTCCACGCGCTGGAGCAGCTCGGCGCGCGGCGCGGCGATGAAGGTCCCCAGCGGCCCGCGCGCCTCGATCAGCCCGCGCCGCCGGGCTTCGTTGAAACCGCGCGTGACGGTGGTCAGATCGACCGCAAGCAGGGTGGCGAGACTGCGCTGCGCGGGCACGCGCTCGCCGGGGCGCAGTTGGCCTTGCGCCACCGCGCCCTCGATGAAATCGGCGAGCCGCAGGTAGCGCGGGCCGTTGCCGGACTGCATCGCCGCGGCCCATGCATTGATCTCGCCGGCGCTTTCGGCAGGTTGGTCGTGTGTCATTCTGTCGCGGATGTATGCGTCATGTCTTACTCTAGCATGCGTGCATGAAGCGCGTAAATCCATACATATAGGCTATGTATGGCTTCTGCGGCGGCCCTCCGGGGCCGCTCGTGCGGCAGCAGAGTGAGCACGTATGGATGGGTTTGCGCGAACGTCAACCTTGGAACCAGACATGCGCAATCCAGACCCTCGCTCGGGGCGGGCCGCTACGGCCGGCCCGCCTTCTTCGTCCCGTCCACCCCTGATTACCCGCTTTCTGCGCCGCGCCGCTCTCGTCGCGGCGGGCGCACCGCTCGTGCTACTCAGCGGCTGCAACATGGCGCTGCTCGCCCCGAAGGGCGACATCGGCGTGCAGGAAAAGAACCTGATCCTGATCGCGCTCGGCCTGATGCTGCTCGTCGTGATTCCCGTGATCGTGCTCACGCTGTGGTTTGCGTGGCGCTACCGCGCTTCCAACACGAACGCGACTTACGCGCCGCGCTGGTCGCATTCCACGGTCATCGAAGTGGTGGTGTGGACGATTCCCTGCGTGATCGTGCTCACGCTCGCCGTGCTGATCTGGCGCACGACGCACTCGCTCGACCCGTATCGCCCGATCGAATCGCAAACGAAGCCCGTGCGCGTGGACGTGGTCGCGCTCAACTGGAAGTGGCTCTTCATCTATCCGGATTACGGCGTGGCCTCCGTGAACCAGCTCGCAATTCCCGTGGATACGCCCGTTGAGTTCAACCTCACCGCCGAGTCGCTGATGAACTCGTTCTTCATCCCGCAACTGGGCAGCCAGGTGTATGCGATGCCGGCCATGCAGACGAAGCTGCACCTCATCGCGAACGAGCCCGGCATCTATGCGGGCCGCTCGGCGGCGTTCAGCGGCCCGGGCTTCTCCGACATGCATTTCGAAACGCTGGCCAAGAGCCGCGCCGACTTCGACGCCTGGATCGCGCAGGCGAAGGCGTCGCCCACGATGCTGAGCCGCGCGGCCTACGAACAGCTCGCGTTGCCCGGCGAAAAGACGCCGGTGACGCTCTATTCGAACGTCGCGCCGGGCCTGTTCGACGGCGTGGTCGGCAAATACATGCGCGACGTGCACGGCAACCCGATTTGCGGCACGGTCCCCACGGTCCCAAGCACAGTCCCTGGCACAGGCGCCCCGGCGCTCACGCTCAACCGTAGTGCCATCCTGGCAGCGGAGTAATCACACCATGTTCGGAAAACTCACGCTCGACGCCGTTCCCTGGCACGAGCCGATCATCATGGGCACGGGCGCCGTCGTGGCGCTCGGCGGCCTTGCCTTGCTCGCCGCGATCACGATCGCGGGCAAGTGGGGTTATTTGTGGCGCGAGTGGATCACGTCGGTCGATCACAAGCGTATTGGTGTCATGTACATCATTTTCGCGGTCGTCATGCTGCTGCGCGGTTTCGCCGACGCGATCATGATGCGCGCGCAACAAGCCATCGCGTATGGCGACGCCGCGGGCTATCTGCCGCCGCATCACTACGACCAGATCTTCACGGCGCACGGCGTCATCATGATCTTCTTCGTGGCCACGCCCCTCATTCTCGGCTTGATGAACGTGGTCGTGCCGCTGCAGATCGGCGCGCGCGACGTGGCCTATCCGTTCGTCAACTCGCTCTCCTTCTGGCTTTCGGTGGTGGGCGCGGTGCTCGTGATGGTTTCCATGTTCGTGGGCGATTTCGCGGCCACGGGCTGGGTGGCCTATCCGCCGCTCTCGGAGCTTGGCTACAGCCCGACAGTCGGTATGGATTACTACATATGGTCGCTGCAGCTATCGGGCCTCGGCACCACGCTCTCGGGCATCAACTTCATCGTCACGATCCTGCGCATGCGCGCGCCGGGCATGGACATGATGAAAATGCCGGTGTTCGTGTGGACGGCGTTCATCACCAACATCCTGATCGTCGCGGTGTTCCCGGTGCTCACCGCCACGCTCGCGCTGCTCACGATGGACCGCTACTTCGACATGCACTTCTTCACGAACGAGCTGGGCGGCAACGCGATGATGTACATCAACCTGATCTGGGTCTGGGGTCACCCGGAGGTGTACATCCTCATCCTGCCCGCATTCGGTGCGTACTCGGAAATCATTGCGACGTTCTCGGGCAAGCCGCTGTTCGGCTACAAGTCGATGGTCTATGCCACGGCGTCGATCGGCATTCTTTCGTTCTTCGTGTGGCTGCACCACTTTTTTACGATGGGCTCGGGCGCGAACGTCAATGCGTTCTTCGGCATCATGACCACGGTCATTTCGATCCCGACCGGCGTGAAGCTCTTCAACTGGCTCTTCACGATGTATCGCGGCCGCATCCGCTATCACAGCGCCACGCTCTGGACCATCGGCTTCATGGTGACGTTCGCCGTGGGCGGCATGACCGGCGTGCTGCTGGCCGTGCCGGGCGCGGACTTCGTGCTGCACAACTCGCTCTTTCTCGTCGCGCACTTCCATAACGTGATCATCGGCGGGGTGGTGTTCGGCTGTCTTGCGGGTGTGAGCTTCTGGTTCCCCAAGGTGTTTGGCTTCACGCTCAACGAGTTCTGGGGCAAGGTGTCGTTCTGGTGCTGGCTGATCGGCTACTGGCTCGCGTTCACGCCGCTCTACATTCTCGGCTTCGAAGGCATGACGCGCCGCATGAATCACTATGAGGTGGCCGAGTGGCATCCGTGGCTCGTGGTGGCGCTCGTGGGTGCCGTGTTCGTGGGCCTCGGCATTCTCTCGTTCATCGTGCAGATCGTGGTGAGCCTGCGCGATCGCGAAGCGAACCCCGACGTGACCGGCGACCCGTGGGATGGCCGCAGCCTCGAGTGGTCGACGGCTTCGCCCGCGCCGTTCTACAACTTCGCGGTGCTGCCGGAGATCACTTCGATGGAGCAGCACTGGGACAACAAGGAAGCGGGCCGCGCCTACGTGCAGCCGGCGAAGTACGAGGACATCCATATGCCGCGCAACACGGGCGCGGGCTTTATCATCGCCGCGTTCAGCCTGCTGTTCGGTTTTGCGATCGTGTGGCACATGTGGCTGTTCGCGGCGGTGGGCCTCATCGGCATGATCGCCACGTTCATCGTGCGCACCTACAACCAGGACGTGGATTACTGGGTTCCGGCCGCCGAGGTCGAGCGCATCGAGAACGCGCGGTTCAGACAACTTGGCATCCAGCGTTTCGATCAATCCGAACACATCGAGGAGATGGCGTAAACCATGGCTCACGCTGCTACTACTCACGCCCACGTTCATGGTCACGATCACGATGACAGTACCAGGACCACGCTGGGCTTCTGGATCTACCTGATGAGCGACTGCCTCATCTTCGCGACGCTGTTCGCCACGTTCGGTGTGCTCGCGAATGCGACGGCAGGCGGTCCGGGCGCGAGGGAACTATTCGAACTGCCCTACGTGCTGGGCGAAACGCTGCTGCTGCTTGCGAGCAGCGTCACGTTCGGCATGGCCATGCTGAATCTCTACGCGCAGCGGCGCGGCCAGGTGATCGTGTGGCTCGCCATCACGTTCCTGTTCGGCGCGGGCTTCGTCGCGATGGAGGTGAACGAGTTCGCCAAGCTCATCGCCGATGGGGCGGGGCCCGGCACGAGCGCCTACCTTTCGGCGTACTTCACGCTGGTCGGCACGCACGGCCTGCACGTCACGGCGGGTCTGTTGTGGATCGCGATCCTGATGCACCAGACCTTCAAGTTCGGTCTGACCGGCACGGTCCGCCGCCGTCTCGCCTGCCTGAGCCTCTTCTGGCACTTTCTCGATCTCGTGTGGATCTGTGTATTTACGTTCGTTTACCTGCGAGGTTTCCTGTGAGCCAGTCCCATGCCATTCATCACGCCGTGCATGACGCGTCGCACGGCAGCTTCAAGGGCTACATGATCGGCACGGTGCTCTCGCTCGTGCTGACACTCGCGTCGTTCGGCGTGGTGATGTTTCGAGTCGTTTCGCCGGGCTTCGGGCTTGCAGCCATCGTCGTGCTGTGCATCGCGCAACTCGTCGTGCAACTCGTGTATTTCCTGCATATCGGCGCGTCGCGCAGCCAGCGCGCCAACACGGCCATTTTTGTCTGCACGGCGTTTCTGATTGCGGTGATCGTCGGGCTTTCGCTGTGGGTCATGCACAACGCGAACGTCAACATGATGCCCACGCAGATCTCGATCGACCGCGCCATGGCGCACGACTGACGTATTACGTTGCGTCCCTCAATACGTGCGCGCCGGGCACCTTGGGCACAGTGCATGCGCTATACGAAGCGTCGCGACACACCGTCGCTTTTACGTGGAGTGTGACCATGAACAAGGACCAGGTGAAGGGCACGGCTGAAAAGATGAAGGGCAAGGTCAATGAGGCCGTGGGCCGCGCAACCGACAACCCGGCGCGCGAAGTGAAGGGGGACCTCCAGCAGGAAGCTGGCCAGGCACGCAAGAACGTGGGTGACCTGAAGGAGGCCGCAAAGGATATGGCGAAGGACGTGAAGCGCCATCACTGATAAACGACGGCTAACCCAGAGCGCCGCCGCCTCGGAAGGGGCGGCGGCGTCACGCTGTCCGCATGTGGCGCGCTCGGCGCTCAGGCCGGCGGGTTCAGCACCGCGAAGGTCGCGTTGGCTTTGAGCACGCAGCGCTCGTCCACTATCAGGCGGCACGTGGCAAAGCGCAGACGCGCCCCCATTTTGTCGAGCGCCACGTGCGCTTCCAGCCAGTCGCCGGGACGCACGGAACCGAGGTAATCGAGGCCCAGATGCGCCGTGACTGCCGGGCGTTCGCGTCCCGCCGCGCGTATCATGGCCGCGCCAATGGCCGTGTCGGCGAGCGTGGCCAGCATGCCGCCGTGCGCGATATCCAGATTGTTCAAATGGCGCTCGCCCACGCGCGTGCCGATCACGCCGCGGGCTTCGTCGAAGTAAAGCGCGCCGAACTGGCCCATATAGCCCGTACGGAACGGCAACGCCACGAAGCCGGACGGCGGGGCGTCGCCATCGCTTTCGACGGGGGCGTTCGCAACGTCAAGCGGGATGTCATTCACGGGTAGGCGATCGTTCATTGTCCGAGTTTCCACAATCAGGGAATCAGCCCTTTCGCGCGGCCGACGGCGACTGCCTGGGTACGATTGCCCGCGCCGAGCTTGGCGTTGATCTTGCGAAGATGCGACTTCACCGTCAGTTCGGAGACGAACAGCTTCTCCGCGATCACGCGGTTGCGGTGGCCCGCCGAAAGCATGCGCAGCACGTCCAGCTCGCGCGCGGTGAGCGCGTCGGCGGGAGAGTCTGCGGCGTAGGGCGAGAGATCGGCGGCGCTCGCCGCTGAGTCCGCCATGCGCGCGTGGGCGGGCGCCACGCCGCCCAGCAACTGCGTGACGAACGCGGGCACCACGCCAAGCGAGCCAATCTGCGTGGGGCCGCGCTCGGCCCATGCGCCCAGCAGGCGCATGAGCGCTTCGCCTTCGTCGAGGAACGCGCGCACGAAGCCTTCATGGCTCGCCATGCGCAGCGCTTCCGTGAGCGTGTCGAAGGCGGCCGTGCGCTCGCCGTTGCCGTCGAGCGCGAGTGCGAGCAAGACTCGCAACTTCAGCGCGCGCCAATGACGCCGCCGCGCGATCGCCTGCGCGAGCGCTTCGCTCAGGGTCGCGCACGCCGTGGCGTAGCGTCCCTGCGCGATATCGAGGCGGCAGCGCGCAATCACCGGTTCGTCGATCTCGCTCGCGTGATAGGAGACGCCCGGGCGCGCCCAGTCCGCGTGCAGCGTGGCCGCGCGCAGCGCCTGCTCGGCGGCGTCGAAGCGGCCTTCGAGCGTGGCGACGCGCGTGCGTTCGAGCCATGCGGCACTCACGGCGCGGTCCGATTCGACTGCCCGGCCCAGCTGTTCGAGTTCGGCGAGCAGGCGCAACCACTGCTCGACATTGCCTTCGATGAGCGCCGCGCGCGCCGAAAGCACATGCGTGGCGATCAGCCCGTCGGTCACGCCCACGCGCTTGGCGCGCGGCAGCGCGTCGGCGAGCAGATGCGTCATTTCGTCGAGCGCGTTTTTCTCGTAGAGCGCGAGCGAGCGCACGCCGTCCACGCTGGTGCGGCCGCCGCCCGAGTCCACGGTGCGGTTCGCCGTGGCGTTGGCCGCCGAAATTTCGAGCCGCGCCAGCGCCGTGCCGAGCCGCCCCTGCACCAGATCGATGATCCCTTCGATGGTTTCCGACATCGTGCGCATCACGACATAGGGATGATCATGCGTGCGCCGCAACGCACGCGAGAGCACCCCGCGCGCCTCGTCGTAGCGATCGGTGCAGACGTAGCTGAACGCGAGCGAATTCGTGAGGCTGTAGAACGAGAAGTTCGCACGGTCGGGCAGGCGGTCGAGCAGGGCGGCGCTCGTTTGCGCGCATGCCTCGACCTGGTCGGTGATCGCGAGCAGCACGCCGCGAATCGCTTCGGCCACGAGGGCGACGCTATCCTGGTTGGGCTGCCCGAGGCTGCCCTCGACAATGCTCTGCGTCGTGCGCATGGCGTCCGCATAGCGGTGGTTCAGAAGCAGCACCCATGCATAGGTGAGGCCGACGTCGGGCCGCGTGGCGAGCCGCGCGGCGCCGATGCGGTCGAGCCAGCGCATCAACAGGCGCAGCCGGCCGCTGCCGAGCAACGCCCGCGAGTGGTCCGCGATTTCGGCGAGCGCGCCGGCTTCGTCGCCCGCGTCGAGCAAATGGTCGATGGCGGGCACAGGGCGTTGCGCGTCGAGATACCAGCGCGCGGCCGCCCCGTGCACCTCGCGTTCACGTTCCGGCTGCGCCGCACGCAGCCGATGCTGCAGGAAGCTCGCGAACAGCCGGTGATAGCGGTACCAGCTGCGCTCGCCGTCGAGCGGCACGAGAAAGAGATTGACGCGCTCCAGATAGTCCAGCATCTCGCGGCTGTCGTTGCGTCCGGTGGCGGCGTCGCAAAGCGCCGCGCAGAACTGCGGCAGCGCGCTCGTCTCCAGCAGGAACGAGCGGCACGCTTCGGATTGCCGGGCGAGGATGTCCTCGGCGAGATATTCCGCGAGTTCGAGGTTCGTGCCCGAAAACGAGGCGACGAAGGCCGCATGGTCGGTGCGCGTGCGCAGCGAGAGCGTGGCCAGATAAATGGCCGTGGCCCAGCCTTCGGTGCAGCGATGCAGCGTGGCGATATCGGCGTCGCGCAGCGGCAGCGCGCATTTCTCGCGGATGAACGCGCTCGCCTCCGCGAGCGTGAAGCGCAGTGCGGCGGGATTGATGTCGAGCAGCTCGCCGCGCGCGCGGATGCGCCCGATGCCGAGTTCGGGCGTCACGCGCGAGGCGACCACGAGCGGGTTGCCAGGCGGCAGGGCGGCGATCAGGTCCTGCATGAAGGCGAGCACGGTAGGGCTCTGGACCGACTCGAAGTCGTCGAGCAGGATGGCGAGCGGCTTGCCGTGCGCCGCCACGCGCTCGATCAGGCTCGACGCGAACGTGTCCGGGTCGAGTGTGAGCGCGCGCGGCGTGCGTGTGCCTGGCAACGCGGCGTCGAGATGCAGCAGGAAGCGCCCGAAGTCGTTGTCGGCGGCGTCGAGGCGCAGCCACGCCACCTCGCGGCGATGGCCGCGGCAGTGCGCGGCGTATTGCTGCAGAAGCGTGGTCTTGCCGAAGCCCGCCGAAGCGCGGATCAGCACGAGGCGCGCCGTGTGGGCGCCTGCAATTGTCTCGATCAGTTGCGTGCGCAACAGATGTGACGGGCTGTCTGCGGGCGGCGTCAGCTTCGACGCGACGATCCCGCGGGGAGGATTCTGATGGCCGCTTGCGGCGTGGGCATCGACGATGTTCACAGGCGCTGTTTCCTTCTGCGGCGCGCGCGGCGGCGCGCCCTTCGGGTCCGCGGGCCGCACGGGTTAGGCGGCGGCGGACCTGTCTCACTCGGGGCGTTGTTGGGGCGAGGGGTCGCGCCCTGTTTTTACGTTGCTGGTGCAACCGTGGGGCTATTGTTCCATAGCGGCTGGCCGGCGTCGTACTCCTTTCGAACGATTCGCCTGCGCGTCCTAAAATCCTCCCTTCGGCTCAGGACAGCAGGCCGGCGCGCGCCTAAAGTGACATCGACTTCACGGCATCCGCGCCACGATCGACCAACCGACGATCAAGCGGCGCAGCCGGAACGACATAAGGAAGCCCGGAGACACCATGTACCTCACACAAGGCCTGCATCGCTGCGTGCAACAACACCCGGCGGAAGTCGCGATCCGCTTCGGCGAGCGCACGCGAACTTTCGCGCAGCTGGGCGACCGCGTGGCGCGGCTAGCCGGCGCGCTCCAGTCGCTCGGTATAGGCGCGGGCGACCGCGTGGGCATGCTCGCGCTCAATTCCGACCGCTACCTCGAATACATGCTCGGCGTGTGGTGGGGCGGCGGCGTACTCAACCCGGTGAATATCCGCTGGAGCGTGCCCGAGATCGTCTATTCGCTCGACGACTGCGACACGCGCATCCTGCTGGTGGACGACCACTTCCTGCCGCTCGCCGGGGACATCGCGGCGAGCGCTGCGCATCGCCCGACGCTCGTCTACACCGGCGAGCGCGACGCACCGCCCGGCATGCTCGCTTACGAGTCGCTGATCGCCGACGCACAGCCGGTGGCAGACGTGTTTCGCGGCGGCAACGATCTCGCGACCATCATGTACACGGGCGGCACGACGGGCCGGCCCAAGGGCGTGATGCAGTCGCACCTGAACCTGTGGTCTTCGGCGACTTCGCGCATGGCGGAGTTCCGCGGCTACGCGCACGCCGTTTCGCTGCATGCGGCGCCGCTTTTCCACACGGCGGCGATGGCGCGCGCCGTGGGCCATTTCGTGGCCGGCGACACGCACGTGGTGGTGCCCACTTTCGAGCCGCGCGCCGTGCTCGAAGCGATCGAGCGCGACTGCGTGGACGAGATCCTGCTCGTGCCGACCATGCTGCAGGCCGTGCTGGAGCACCCCGACTTCAAGCGGCGCGATCTTTCTTCGCTCAGGCGCATCTACTACGGCGCGTCGCCGATCGCCGCGGGCGTGCTCGACGCCGCGCTCGCCGCGCTGCCCGGCATCGCATTCTTTCACGCTTACGGTCTCACGGAGGCGTCGCCGGTGGTGTCGGTCAATCCGCCCGCGAATCACGGCCCCGAAGGGCGGGCGAGCGGCCTTTACCGCTCGGCCGGGCGTGCGGGCTACGGCGTGACCGTCAAGATCGTCGATGCCGAAGGCGTGGAAGTGCCGCGCAATACCGTGGGCGAGATCGCCGTGCGCGGCGCGAACGTCATGCTCGGCTACTGGAACAAGCCCGAAGAAACGCGCGAGACGCTGCGCGACGGCTGGCTGCATACCGGCGACGGCGCCTATATGGACGAAGACGGCTACCTCTTCATCGTAGACCGCATGAAGGACATGATCGTGACGGGCGGCGAGAACGTCTATTCCGCCGAAGTCGAGAACGTGCTCTCGCGTCATCCTGCCGTTGCGCAATGCGCCGTGATCGGCGTTCCCGATGCGCGCTGGGGCGAAGCCGTGCACGCCGTGGTGGTCGCGCGCAGCGGCAGCGACGTCGACGAAGCGGCGCTGCGCGAGTACTGTCGCCAGTTCATCGCCGGCTACAAGTGCCCGAAGAGTGTCGAGTTCCGCGAGGCGCTGCCGCTTTCGGCCGCCGGCAAGATTCTCAAGCGCGATCTGCGCGCGCCGTACTGGCAGAGCCAGTCAAGACAGGTGGGCTGATCCGCAGGGGTGGGCATCGTCATCGTTAACTTGCAATCTCACTTAATCAGGTATCCAAAATGAGCAACAAGGTTGTGGTAGCCGGCGTCGGCATGATTCCGTTCACCAAGCCCGGCGCGAGCGACGACTACGCCACGATGGGCGCCAATGCCGCGAAGGCGGCGCTCGCCGATGCACGCATCGACTACGCGCTCGTCGAGCAGGCTTATGTCGGCTACGTGTTCGGCGATTCGACGTCCGGTCAGGCCGCCATTTATGGCGTGGGCCTCACCGGCATTCCGGTCGTGAACGTCAACAACAATTGCGCGACCGGCTCCACCGCGCTCTTCCTCGCGCGCCAGGCCGTGGAAAGCGGGGCCGTGGAGTGCGCCATTGCGCTCGGCTTCGAGCAGATGGTGCCAGGCGCGCTAAAGGGCGCGTACACCGACCGCCCCACGCCGATGGAGCGCTTCGTCAAGACCATGCTCGACGTGCAAGGTTTCGACGAAACCGCGCCACGCGCGGCGCAATTCTTCGGCGGCGGCGGCCGTGCCTACATGAAGGAATACGACATCAAGCCGGAAACGTTCGGGCGCATTTCCGTGAAAGCGCGCCAGCACGCCGCGCGCAATCCCTTCGCCGTGTTTCGCAACACGGTGACGCTCGAAGAGGTGATGGCTTCGCCCGCCGTCTTCGACCCGCTCACGCGCTTGCAGTGCTGCCCGCCCACCTGCGGCGCGGCGGCGGCGATCGTGTGCTCGGAAGCGTTCGCGAAGAAGCACGGACTCGACACGCGCGTGGTCATCAAGGCCCAGGCGATGACGACGGACCGCAACAGCACGTTCGACGAAGGCGACATGCGCAAGGTGGTGGGCTATGACATGACGCGCGCCGCCGCGCAACAGGTGTATGAAAAGGCGGGCGTTGGACCCGAAGATATTCAGGTCGTCGAACTGCACGACTGCTTCACGGCGAACGAACTGATCACCTACGAAGGGCTCGGCCTCACACCAGAGGGCACGGCCGAGAAGTTCATTCTCGATGGCGACAATACCTATGGCGGCCGCGTCGTCACGAACCCCTCGGGCGGCCTGCTTTCGAAAGGCCATCCGCTGGGCGCGACGGGTCTTGCGCAATGCACCGAACTCGTGTGGCAACTGCGCGGGCAGGCGCAGGACCGCCAGGTCGCGGGCGCGCGCTTCGGTCTCCAGCACAACCTCGGACTCGGCGGCGCGTGCGTGGTCACGCTCTACGAGCGCCAGTAACGCGAGGCTCGACGATGATCGACAAAAGCCATATCGGCGCACTGATCTCGCGCCACACGGCGCTCGTCGAGGCGGGTCGCCTGCGCTTCTTCGCGAAGGCGACCGGCCAGACGGACCGCCGTTACCTCGACGACGAGGCCGCGAGGGAAGCCGGCTATCCCGCGCTGCCCGTGCCGCCCACGTTCCTGTTCTGCCTCGAAATGGAATCGCCCAATCCGCGTGCGACCGTCGAGCGCCTGAATATCGACATCGCCCGCGTGCTGCACGGCGAGCAGCGCTTCCGCTATCACCGCATGGCGTTTGCGGGCGAACGCCTCGCATTCGAAACGCGCATCGCGGACATCTACGGCAAGAAGGGCGGCGCACTGGAATTCGTCGTGCGCGAAACGCGTGTGACGAACGCACAAGACGACGCGCCCGTTGCAGACCTGCGCAGCGTGATCGTCGTGCGCAACGGTTGATAGAAAAGCAGAAGCAGGAGCCAACATGCAATCGATTCGTTTGAACGACCTGGCCGTAGGCAGCGCGTTGCCGCCGTTCGTCGCCGCGCCGCTCACGCGCCTCACGCTCGCGCTTTACGCGGGCGCGTCCGGCGACCACAACCCGATTCACGTCGATCTGGACTTCGCGCGCCGCGCCGGCATGCCCGACGTCTTCGCGCACGGCATGCTGTCCATGGCATATCTCGGGCGGCTGCTCACGAACTGGGTGCCACAGCAGGCCATCCGCGAGTTCTCAGTGCGCTTCGCGGCGATTACGCAGGTGGGCGACGCCATTACCTGCAGCGGCATCGTCACCGAACGTGACGAGACGGCGCGCACCGTCAAAGTCGCGCTCACCACGCGCGACGCACAAGGCGAAATCAAGCTTTCAGGCGAGGCGCTCGTCGCGCTCGACGCCTGAACGATCCTTCACACACACGGAGTAGACAGAAGATGAGCAAGCTGGTTGGCAAGGTCGCCATCGTATCGGGGTCGGGCCGCGGCATTGGCCGTGAAATTGCACTCAAGCTCGCGGGCGAAGGCGCGGCTGTCGTGGTGAACGATCTGGACGCCGAACCCGCGCAAAGCGTGGTGGCCGAGATCGTCGCCGCGGGCGGCAAGGCCGTGGCGTGCACGGGCAGCGTGACGGACGCGGACTTCGGCACGCGCTTCGTCGGCGCGGCGCTCAAGGAGTTCGGGCGCCTCGACATCATCGTCAACAACGCGGGCTACACGTGGGACAACGTGATCCAGAAGATGAGCGACGAGCAGTGGAACGCCATCATGGACGTGCACGTGAGCGCGCCGTTCCGCATCCTGCGTGCCGCCGCCGACTACTTCCGCGAAAGCGCCAAGGCCGAAGCCGATGCGGGCCAGGAGGTGTTCCGCAAAGTCGTGAACATCTCCTCCGTTTCGGGCGTGATGGGCAACGCGGGCCAGGCGAACTATTCGGCCGCGAAAGCCGCGATCAACGGCCTCACGAAGGCGCTCGCGAAAGAGTGGGGCCGCTACAAGGTCAACGTGAACAGCGTGGCGTTCGGCCTCATCAAGACGCGCCTCACCGAGGCGGTGGCGGGCGAGGGCAATAGCTCGACCATCGACATCGCGGGCCAGGCAATCAAGGTGGGCGTCAACGCGCAGCTCATGAAGAACATCGAGGCGATGATTCCCATCGGCCGCGGCGGCACGCCGGAAGAAGCGGCGGGCGCGGTGTATCTGATGTGCATTCCCGAATCGAACTACGTGACGGGGCAGGTGCTGGTGGTTGGCGGCGGCCGTCCGTAAAACGTGGCTCGCAAAGAAGGAGTCGAACATGGCTGAATACCGTAGTCCGTGGATCACGGACGATCTCGTGCTGTTCCAGGATTCGATCCGCAAGTTCATCGAGCGCGAACTCGTGCCACACGAAGAGCGCTGGTGGAAGCAGCAGCATGTGGATCGCGAGGTGTGGCGCAAGGCCGGCGAGTTCGGCATGCTCTGCGCGAGCATTCCCGAGGAATACGGCGGCGGTGGGGGCACCTTCGCGCACGAGGCCATCATCGCGCTCGAGCAGTCGCGCGCGATGGTGTCGAGCCTCGGCACGAACGTGCATAGCGGCATCGTCGCGCATTACATCCTGCGCTACGGCACCGAGGAGCAAAAGCGCAGGTGGCTGCCGAAAATGGCGAGCGGCGAGCGCGTGGCGGCGATCGCCATGTCCGAGCCGGGCGCGGGATCGGATCTCAAGAGCATCAAGACGCGTGCGGTACGTGATGGCGATCACTATGTCATCAACGGTTCGAAGACCTTTATTTCGAACGGCTTGCTCGCCGACCTGATCTGCGTGGTCGTCAAGACGGACCCGGCGCAGGGCGCGAAAGGCGTGTCGATCGTCGTCGTGGAAACCGACGATCTGCCTGGCTTCCGGCGCGGACGCGTACTCGAGAAGATGGGGCAGAAGGGCCAGGACACCGCCGAGCTGTTCTTCGACGACGTGCGCGTGCCGTGCGCAAACCTGCTTGGCACGGAAGAGGGCAAGGGCTTCTATCAACTGATGCAGCAGTTGCCGCAGGAACGCATGATCATCGCGCTCGGCGCGCTGAGCGCGATGGAAAAGGCGCTGGATGTCACCACGGCCTACGTGCGCGAGCGCAAGGTGTTCGGCATGAGCCTGCTGGACATGCAGAACACGCGTTTCAAGCTCGCCGAATGCAAGACTCACACGACCATTGCGCGAACCTTCATCGACGACTGCATGGCGAAGGTGCTGCGCGGCGAGCTCGACGCCGAGACGGCCGCCATGGCGAAATGGTGGTGCACGCAACGCAGCTGCGAAATCATCGACGAATGCCTGCAGCTGCATGGCGGCTACGGCTACATGATGGAGTATCCGATCGCGCGGCTCTACGTGAATGCGCGCGTGAGCAAGATCTTCGGTGGCTCCAACGAGATCATGAAGGAACTGATCGCCCGTACGCTGTAACGTCGCTACTTGGGAGCACCAGATGGATTTGCGTTATACCGAAGCGGAACAGGCGTTCCGCGAAGAAGTGCGGGCGTTCGTGCGGGAGAGCCTGCCTGGCGACATCCGCGAGAAAGTGCTCGCGCACCAGCGGGTGGAGAAGGACGATTACGTGCGCTGGCACCGCATCCTCAACGCGCACGGCTGGGGCGCACCCACGTGGCCCAGGGCATTCGGCGGCACGGGCTGGAACGCGCTGCAGCGCCTGATCTTCGAGATCGAGACGCTCGGCGCGGGCGCGCCGCGCCTGTTGCCGTTCGGCCTCACGATGATCGGCCCGGTGCTCATGAAGTACGCGAGCCCGCAGATGCAGGCGCGTTTTTTGCCGCGCATTCCGAACCTCGACGACTTCTGGTGCCAGGGCTATTCCGAGCCCGGTTCGGGCTCCGACCTCGCTTCGCTGAAAACGCGCGCGGTGCGCAAGGGCGACAAGTACATCGTGAACGGCCAGAAAACGTGGACCACGATGGCGCATTTCGCGGACTGGATTTTCTGTCTCGTTAGAACGGACTCCGAAGCGAAGCCGCAGGAAGGCATTTCGATGCTGCTGATCGATATGAAGTCGCCGGGCGTCACGGTCCGGCCGATCGTCACGCTCGACGGCGGCCACGACGTGAACGAGACATGGTTCGAGGACGTGGAAGTGCCCGTCGAGAATCTCGTAGGTGAGGAGAACCGCGGCTGGACTTACGCGAAGTATCTGCTCGGGCACGAGCGCACGGCCATTGCGGGTATCGGCCATTGCTATCGCGAGTTGCGGCAGTTGAAGCACTACGCGGCACAGGCTGCGGACGGCACGGGCGGCCGCATGCTCGACGACGCGCGCATGCGCGACAAGATCGCTCGCCTCGAAATGAACCTCATGGCGCTGGAAATGCTGCTGCTGCGCGTGGCGACGGCTGATGGCGGGCCCGGTCCCGGCCCCGCGGCATCGATCGTGAAGATTCGCGGCTCGGAACTGCAGCAGGACATCGCCATGCTTCAGCAGGAAGTGGCCGGACCGCACGGCTGGCCCTACGCGCCGCAATGGCTCGAGCCCGGCGCCCATGCCCCCGTGAGCGGGCCGCATTGGGCGGCGCCTGCTGCGTCCACCTATTTCGACATGCGCAAGACCTCGATTTACGGCGGCGCAACCGAGGTGCAGAAGAACATCATCGCGAAGATGATCATCGGCTTTTAGGACACGCACATGGACTTCACGTATAGCGAAGAGCAGCAAATGCTCGCCGATAGCCTGCGTCGTTTCGTCGAAAGCGAATACACGTTCGCGCACCGGCGCCGGCGCGCGCGCGAGGGCGCGAGCTTCGATCGCGCGATCTGGACGCGGCTTGCGGAAATGGGCGTGCTCGGCCTCACGGTGCCCGCCGAATACGGCGGGTTCGGCGAAGGCGCGGCGAGCCGGCTCGTGGTGCAGCGCGAACTGGGCCGTGCGCTGGTGCTCGAACCGGTCATTCCGTGCAGCGTCATGGCAACCGCGATACTCGCGGCATACGCCAGTGCTGCGCAGCAGGACCGCTGGCTGGGCGCGATCGCCACGGGGCAGCAGGTCGTCGTACCCGCGTTCGCGGAAACCGCGTCGCGCTACCGGCTCGATGCGGTCGGCACACTCGCGACGCCGGTTGGGCGCGGCTACGTGCTCGATGGCGCGAAAGCGCTGGTCTGGCATGGCGAGGCTGCGGATGCGTTCATCGTCAGCGCACGCGTGGGTGATGCGGCCACGGGCGAAATCGCGCTTTTCCTCGTCCCGCGCGAGAGCCGGGGCGTGAAAGTGGCCGGCTATCCGACCATGGACGGCCAGCGCGCCGCCGACGTAACGTTCGAGGCGGTCGCATTGGGCGCGGAAGGCCTAATCGGCGCACCCGGCGCTGGCGTTGCCGCGCTCGGGCACGGCGTGGACTACGGGATCGCGGCGCTGTGCGCGGAAGCGGCTGGTGCGATGGAGCGCCTGATCGAGATCACCGGCGAGTATTTGCGCACGCGCCGCCAGTTCGGCCAGCCGCTCGCCGCGTTCCAGGCGCTACAACATCGCATGGCGGACATGCTCGTGCACAAGGAGCTGGCGCTTTCGATGGCCTACGTCGCCGCGCAAGCGCTGGACGAACCCGATGCGCGCAAGCGCCGCCGCATGCTCGCTGCCGCGAAAGTGACGGTAGCCCAGGCGGGACGCTTCGTTGGCCAGCAGGCGGTGCAACTCCACGGCGGCATGGGCATGACCGACGAGCTGGAAGTGGGCGACTATTTCAAGCACCTGACGATATTCGATCCGCTCCTTGGCGACACCGACCATCATCTCGCGAGTTACGTCGAGGCGATGGAAGACTGAGCCCCACGCGCCGCCCCGCATCATGCGGGGCGGTTCTTTTACGGATCTTCGATTTTTCCAAAAATGATCAGTACTACGATTGAAAATGGCGTCGCCACGCTGACGCTCGACAACGCGGAGCGCAAGAACGCCCTGAGCGCTGCGGCGCTCGCCGCGTTCGCGGATGCCATCGAAGCATTGCGCCGCGACGCCACGGTGCGCGCGTTGATCCTGACTGGCGCAGGCAGCGACTTTTGCTCGGGCGGCGACGTGAGCGCGATGCAAGGCCCCGCCGATACGGCCGCCGTGCGCCGCCGCATGATCGAGAGCCAGCGGCCGTGCGCAGCGCTGGCGACGTTCGACAAGCCGGTGATCGCAGCGGTGGATGGCGTGGCGTACGGCGCGGGCTTCAGTATTGCGTTGATGGCCGACTTCATCGTCGCGAGCGAGCGGGCGCGCTTTTGCCTCGCTTTCGCGCGCATGGGCCTCGTGCCCGATCTGGGCGCGTTGCATACGCTGCCGCGCATCATCGGTACGCAACGCACGCGGGACCTCGTCTACTCGGCCCGCGAACTGGCGGCGCACGAGGCGCAGGCGTTGGGCATCGTGCTAGATGTGGTGCCTGGCGATGCGCTGTACGCGCGAGCGTACGACCTGGCGCTCGCCATGAGCGCGCAATCGCCGCATGCGTTCGCGATGACCAAGCGTTTGCTCGCGCAGACGTTCGAACGCGACTTCGGCGCACTCCTGGACGCGGAGGCGAGCGCACAGGCCATTGCGTTGAACTCGCCGTATCTGCGCGAGGCGGCGGCGCGCTTTGCGCGCAAGGAAACACCGTTGTTTCGCTGGCCGCGCAACGATCGGGGCGCCTGAGTGCACGATCGAACGGAGGAGCCGCGGGGCAAACCCTTGCTCCGTTCGAAGCACCGCGCAACACACCAACGCTTCCTGCCGTTTCCTGCTTTAGGACCACGACAGCAATTTGTGTCCACCTTAAGTTAACACCGATCAGACAGCGCCGATCCCACCGGCGCCCAATAACGGAGACAAGACATGACGAACGCGATCGCCACGCCCGAGGCGAGCCGGACCCCTGCGCACGCCCACTTTACGATGGACCCTGTTTCGCCCGCCATCGGCGCGGAAGTCAGCGGTATCGACCTGCGCGAAACGCTGGACGACGCCACCGTCGCCGCGCTGCGCGCCGCGCTGGTGCAGCACAAGGTGCTGTTCTTCCGCGACCAGGACATCACGCCCGCGCAGCATGTGGCGCTTGCATGCCGGTTTGGCCAGCTCGAAGTGCATCCCGTTTTTCCGCATCACGCCGATCATCCCGAACTTGTCCTGCTGGGCGGCACGCAGGCCTCGAAGGCGCGCGAGAACATCTATCACTCGGATGTCTCCTGGCGCGAAACTCCTTCGATGGCGTCGATGCTGCGTTGCGTGGAATGCCCCCGCAGCGGCGGCGACACGATCTGGGTGAACATGGCGAAGGCCTATGCTGATCTGCCTCAAGCCGTGAGGGAGCAACTCGCCGACCTCGAAGCCGTTCATGACATCATGCCGTCGTTCGGCTCGCGCATGTCGGCCGAAGAGCGCGCAGCAAATCGCGTGAAATTTCCCGCCGTTACGCACCCCGTGGTCCGCACGCATCCCGAAAGCGGCGAAAAAATCCTGTACGTGAACGAGGGCTTCACGACCCATCTTGCGAATTATCTGAGCAAAGGCACGTTTCGCGTGGGCTTCGACTACCGCTACGGCGAACTCGAGCTGCTCCAATATCTGTTTCGCCAGGCCGCCGTGCCAGAGTACCAGGTTCGGCTGCGCTGGGCGCCCAACACCATCGCGTTCTGGGACAACCGCTCAACCCAGCACTACGCGATTCAGGACTATTTCCCGGCCGTGCGGCGCATGATGCGCGCAACGATCATCGGCGACAGGCCGTTCTGACGTATCGCGCGTGTCACTGCGCATCCCAATCGACAGGAACCGTTAGCCGTGCACAAGATCGACCAGTACTACATTGGCGGGCAGTGGGTCGCGCCCGCGCCAGGCGCGAATATTCATGAGATGGTTTGCCCTGTCACGGAGGCGGTGGCGGGTACCGTGCTCCTCGGCACGCACGCCGATGTCGAGCGCGCCGTCGCCGCGGCCCGCGCCGCGTGGCCCGCGTGGTCGGCCACACGTGTTGCGAGCCGCGTGGCGCTGCTTACGCGCATCGTCGAGCGCTATACCGCGCGCTATGACGAACTCGCGCGTGCGGTGAGCACGGAAATCGGCGCACCGATCAAGTTGAGCCACGAGCTGCAGGCGCGCGTGGGCCTCGCGCAGCTGCAGAGTGTGCGCGCCGCACTGGAATCGTTCGAATTCAGCGAACGGCGCGGCACGACCGAGATCGTGCGCGAAGCCGTGGGCGTCGTCGCGCTCATCACGCCGTGGAACTGGCCGCTCAACCAGATCGCGGCGAAGGTCGCGCCGGCGCTCGCGGCGGGCTGCACGGTAGTGCTCAAGCCTTCGGAGATCGCGCCGCTCGACGCGCGTCTGTTCGCAGAGGTACTCGACGAGGCAGGCGTGCCGCCCGGCGTATTCAACCTGGTCTACGGCGACGGAGCGACGGTGGGCGCGGCACTCGCCAGCCATCCCGACATCGACATGGTGTCGATCACGGGCTCGACGCGAGCGGGGGCGCAAGTCGCCTCAAGCGCGGCGGGCACGGTCAAGCGCGTGGCGCAGGAGTTGGGCGGCAAGTCGCCCAGCCTCATCTTCGAAGACGCCGATCTGGCAACCGCGGTGAAGGCGAGCGTGCTGGCCTGCATGCTGAATTCGGGGCAAACCTGTATCGCGCCCACGCGCCTGCTCGTACAACGCAGCCAGTACGATGCGGCCATCGAAGTCGCCTGCGCGACGGTCAACGCGCTACAGGTCGGCGATCCGGCCGCGGCGGACACGATCCTCGGCCCGATTTCCAATCGTGCCCAGTATGAAAAAGTGCAGCGGATGATCGCGATCGGCATTGACGAGGGCGCGCGTCTCGTGGCCGGCGGCGAGGGGAGGCCCGCGCACTTGTCACGCGGCTTCTTCGCGCGGCCAACCGTGTTCGCCGACGTGCGCAACGACATGACGATCGCGCGTGAAGAAATCTTCGGTCCGGTGCTCGCGATCCTTCCGTTCGATACGGAGGAAGAGGCCGTCGCTATCGCGAACGACACGCCGTATGGACTCGCCGCCTACTTGTGGTCCGGCGACGCGGCGCGCGTTCGGCGCGTGGCGGCACGACTTCGCGCGGGCAGCGTGCAGATCAACGGCGCGAAGATGGATCTTGCCGCGCCGTTCGGCGGCATGAAGGCGTCCGGCAATGGGCGGGAGCACGGCGCATATGGTCTCGCGGAGTTTCTCGAATACAAGCAGATTACGGGTTGCACGGCATGAGCCAAACCGCACAGGAATTCGACTACGTCGTGATCGGCGCGGGGTCGGCGGGTTGCGCGATTGCCGCGCGTCTTGGCGAAACCGCGAGCGCGAGCGTCGCGCTCATCGAAGCCGGTCCGAGCGATCACCACTACACGGTGTGGGCGCCGCTCGGTATCGCGGCGACGGTGCCGCGCGAGGGGCCCCGCAACTACGCGTTTCATACCGAGCCGCAAGCCGGCCTGGTCGGCCGCCGTTCGTATCAGCCGCGAGGGCGGGGTCTCGGCGGCAGTTCGTCGATCAACGGCATGGTCTACATTCGCGGTCATCGCCTGGACTTCGACGCGTGGGCGAACGCGGGCTGCACGGGCTGGAGCTACGAAGACGTGCTGCGGTATTTCCGCCGCAGCGAGTCTAACGAGCGTTGCGCCGGCCGTGACGACGATCCCTTTCACGGTTCGCGTGGCCCGTTGCACGTGAGCGAATTGCGCTCGCCCAATCCGTTCTCGCAGCATTTCATCGCAGCGGCATTGCAGGCGGGCTTGAAGGTGAACCCCGACTTCAATGGCGTGGACCAGGAGGGCGTTGGCCTCTATCAGGTCACGCAACGCGACGGCGAACGCTGGAACACGGCGCGCGCTTATCTGCACGGCGGGTATCGCGGCGACACGGCGCACAATGGCGGCCGCGAATGGCTCACGGTGCTGACCGGGGCACGGGCGCAGCGCATCGTGTTCGAAGGCGCGCGCGCCGCGGCGGTCGAGATATGGCGTGACGGCGTTGTGCAAGCCGTGCGAGTGCGCCGCGAGATCGTGGTGAGCGCCGGAACGTTTCATTCCCCGCAGCTGCTCATGGCCTCGGGCATCGGACCGGCTGCGCATCTGCACGCATTCGGCATCGAGGTCGTGTATGACGCGCCACAGGTCGGCCAGAATCTGCAGGACCATCTGGACATCATCGTGAACAAGCAGGTCGCATCGACCGAGCTGTTCGGGCGCTCCGTGCCGGGCCTGATGCGGCTCGCCCGCGAAATTCACCGCTACCGGCGCGAGCGCACCGGCATGGTCACGTCGAACCTCGCGGAGGCGGGCGCATTCGTGCGAAGTGCGCCGGGCCTCGCCGCACCCGACCTGCAACTGCATTTCGTGCCCGCGATGCTTGGCAACCGAGGCGAAGGCAAGCCGCCGCGCGGGCACGGCTATTCGTGCCACGCATGCGTACTGCGGCCATACAGCCGCGGCGAGGTGACGTTGCGCTCGCCTCACATGCACGATGCACCGTCGATCGATCCGCGTTTTCTCGGCGACGAACGCGACATGGAAGGCATGGTCGCGGGCGTGCAGCTGGTGCGCCGGATCTTCGCACAGGACGCGCTCGCGCGCTATGGCGGCCGCGAATTGTTCACGGGTGACATCGCGCGGGAGGCGGAGGGAGACGAGGCGATTCGCGCGTTCGTGCGTCGCAACGCCGACACGGTGTATCACCCCGTGGGCACCTGCCGCATGGGCGCCGACGCGCAATCGGTCGTCGATCCGCAGTTGCGCGTGCGAGGGGTGACGGGATTGCGCGTCGTGGACGCGTCGGTCATGCCTACGCTCGTGGGCGGAAACACCAATGCCGCCGCAATCATGATCGCGGAAAAGGCGGCGGACCTGATGCACGCCAACATTTAGACGACGCCCGCTATTACATTTTCGGTTGCTTTCAGTTGATTCGGATAACGAATCGAAACACGTCGCGTTAGAAACCGAGGTCAAGACTCATGCTTCAGATCGAACAACCCGTGGCCGCGACGCACGCTGTGCGTGCACGCAACGGCTGGGCCACGGTCGCCGCGCTGTTTCTGTTCATGGCGCTTAATTTCGCGGACAAAGCCGTGGTCGGGCTGGTCGCGGTGCCGCTGATGCGGGACATGGGATTGAGCCCAGCGCAGCTTGGCATCGTCGGCAGCGCGTTTTTTGTGCTGTTCGCCGTGTCGGCCATCGGCGTGGGCTCGATCGCGGACCGCCTCGATCCCACGTGGCTGCTCGCCGGGCTTGCGCTCGTCTGGGTGGCCGCACAGTTGCCGATGATCTGGCCAGCCAGCTTCGCGACGCTCGTGATGTGCCGCATCGTGCTGGGCGCGGGCGAGGGCCCCGCGTTGCCGCTCGCGATGCACGTGACCTATGAGGCCTTCGACGACCGGCGGCGCAGCCTGCCCACGCTGATCGTGCAGCTCGGCGCGACGGCGGGGCTCGTGCTGGCCGGTCCCGCGCTGACGTTCGTCGAGCAGCGCTGGCACTGGCGTGCCACGTTCCTCGCACTCGGCGTAGCTGGCGTGGCGTGGGTAGCGCTATGGCTCGCGCTGCGTCTTGTGGGGGAGCACGGTGTGCGCGTACGGGCGGGGGCCGCCCCGCGCGCCGTCACCCCCTGCTGGCGTGTGCTGCGCCCGTACTTCGGCAGCGCCACGGTGCTGACCGTCTTGCTACAGTCGTTCGCGGGCTATGCAGTCGTCGCCTGCGGCATCACGTGGATGCCCGTGTATTTCCGCCTCGGGCTGGGCTTGCCCCCCGCTCGCGCTGGGTGGCTGTTCGGTCTCCAGGTGCTTTTGCAGGTGCCGGTCGGGTTCGCGCTGGCCACGCTCTCGCACGTGCTGCTTAGGCGCAACGTCTCGACGCGCATCGCGCGAGGCGTGCTCGTGAGCGCCTGCTGCACGGTCGGCGGCATCTTGCTGTGCGTCTCGTTTGCAGCGTGGCCGCCGCTCGCGAAGGTGGCGCTGGTGGGCTTGGCCTGCGCATTCGCCACTCAGGCGTTCACGTTCGGGCCGCAACTCGTGGCCGAAGTGGTGCCGGGAGCGAACCGCGCGGCCATGCTCTCAAGCGTTCATGCGCTCGCGACGACAGCCGGTTTGTTCGCGCCGGCGCTCATGGGACATCTCGTCGATTCGACTGCGGGCCCACGCGGCTACGAAGCGGGTTTCGGCGCGATGGGCGTGCTGCTCGCCGTAGCGGGCGTGGCGGGCTTTCTGTGGCTGCAGCCGGCAAAGGAGGGCCGTGGGGCGCGCTGAGGTTCGCGTACCCGATTCAACCGGAAGATTTTTGGGCCGGTTTTTTTAGTAATTCGCAGTGCGATCCATTCCGCCAACGATCGGATACCGACAACACAAGAGGAGACATGCATGCGTTTGAAGCTGATTAGCCAGGGTGTGATGGGCGCGACGTTCGCAATGGCCGCGAGCGCAGCTTGCGCCCAGACGAGCGTGACGCTCTACGGCGTGGCCGACACGTTCTTTCAGTACCTGAACAACGGCGGCACCGCGTCTGTTTCGCAGCGCAGCGGCGGTTCGACGGGCTCGATGTTCGGCCTTAAGGGGTCCGAAGACCTGGGCAACGGATTCAAGGCTAATTTCGTGCTCGAAAACGGCTACAACATCAACAATGGCGCGGGTTTTGCGGACACGACCGCCTTGTTCTATCGCCAGGCGTGGGTAGGGGTGGCGCACGGCGACTACGGCGCGCTCACGTTCGGCAGGCAGTACCAGCCGAGCTTCCGGGCCGTCTATCCGAGCGATCCGTTTCGCGCCAACGAGGTGCTTTCGCCGCTTTCGGCCGCCGTGCTCGCGACCGATCGCAACACGCTTTCCGCGCAATACGCCGCGGGCCGCACGAGCAACTCGATCCTGTATGTCTCGCCGAAACTGGCCGGGTTTCAGCTCAACGCCATGTATGGCTTCGCTGCGACCGTCACGCAGCCGGTGCCGGCGACCACGGGCAATATTCTCGACGTTTCCGCGACCTACACCGGCTATGGCCTCTTCGTCGGCCTGGCCTACATGAACGAACATGCAGGCACGGAAACCGTGCCGGGCCTGCCGTCCGCCCTCACGCTCGTGGGCACGGAGCACTACACGGCGGCGCTCGCCTACCGTATCGGCATTGTCAACCTGCAGGCGAACTATTCGTATGCGAGCCCGAAAACACCGCCCGCGCA
This sequence comes from Paraburkholderia sp. CNPSo 3281, assembly GCF_024206515.1. Taxonomy (NCBI): domain Bacteria; kingdom Pseudomonadati; phylum Pseudomonadota; class Betaproteobacteria; order Burkholderiales; family Burkholderiaceae; genus Paraburkholderia; species Paraburkholderia sp. CNPSo 3281. The sequence goes on from NZ_JAMBPS010000012.1 coordinate 51,905, forward strand.
TTCGCTCGCGGCTGCGCTCGGCACCGCGCATGCGTATAACGTGACGGAGGTTGGCGCGACGATTCAGGCCACTTCGTTCGACGCGATCCAGATCGCCGGTATTCAGCGCAACATTCACGGCGTCAACGACGAAACACTCGGCATTGAGCTTGGCTACGATCGCCAGATATCGAAGCGCACGAGCCTTTACGCACGCGCGGGCTATCTGAAGAACCACGGCCAGGCGACGATGAGCTGGCCCGGCATTTCCGTCACAGCCCCGCATTCTTCGCAAACGCTTGCGGTGCTCGGCATCTCGCATCTTTTCTGAAGCACATTACTACGGAGTGCAAATAGATGGTGGCGCGGCATGACAGCCTCGTCGCTTTCGATATGCCTTCATTTTGCCATGTGCAACAAGAGGGTAGCGGCACGGCGAAACGACCTCAAAACAGGTATGCTGCTGGCATCCCGTGTGTCCCGCGCGGGGCACGAACGTGGAGCTCCCGATGTCTGCCAATCCTGCCAGTGTGTCCTCCGGACTGCGCGAAGTCTGGTTGATCCGTCATGGTGAAACGGAATGGAGCCTTTCCGGGCAGCACACCGGTCGCACCGATATCGCGCTCACAGGTCACGGACGCGAGCAGGCGCGCTCGCTGGCGCCGTCGCTCGCCGCACAGCACTTCGACGCGGTGCTTTGCAGCCCGATGGCGCGTGCCATCGAGACGTGCCAGCTCGCGGGCCTCGGCGACGAGATGACGATTTCGGCCGATTTGCACGAGTGGGACTACGGGATTTACGAAGGCCTCAAGACAGCGGATATCCGTAAGACCGAACCCGACTGGAGCGTGTGGCATTCGCCCATCGCGCATGGCGAGGATCTCGCTCGGGTTCAGGCGCGCGCCGCGGCGGTGATCGAGGGGCTGCTGGCGATGCGGGGCCGCGTGGCGCTCTTTTCGCACGCGCATTTCCTGCGCGCATTGGGGGGCTGCTGGGCTTCCGGTTCGGCGGCGCTCGGCGAGCATCTGTATCTCGACACGGCTTCGGTCAGCATTCTTGGCTTCGACCACGAAAGCCGCGCCATCCGCCGCTGGAATGCGCTCGGAGAGCGCAGGGCGCTGATGTGAAGACGCCCTGACGCGCTCGTTCAGCGCAAGGAGCACGACAGCCAGTGCGCGATACGCACGCCGTCCAGGCGAGAACCCTCGGGCGTGGCGCTCCCTAGGAGGGTGACGATCACGGGCCGCCGGCCGTGCACCATCACGCGCATCACCATATTGTGGCCGGACTCGTTGATGAAGCCGGTTTTTTGCACGCTCGCGCGCACCTGCCCGTAGCGCACCAGCCGATTGCTGTTCACATACTGCAACTGCCCGTGGCCAGTGGTCACGCGTTCCTGGTGATCGATCGAATAGCGGCGAATGAGCGGATAGCCATTGGCTGCGCGCACGAGGCTCGCCAGTTCGCGCGCGGTTGAGACGTTCTGTGGCGAGAGTCCCGTCGCATTGACGAAATGCGTGTGCGCCATGCCAAGACGCTGCGCCTTCGCGTTCATTGCCGCGACGAATGCAGGCCGCCCGCCCGGATAGTCGCGGCTGAGCGCCGAAGCCGCACGATTTTCCGAGGACATCAGCGCAACGTGCAGCATGGTCGCGCGCGTGAGCGACGCTCCCACGCCGAGGCGCGAATGCGTGAACTTGAGCGTGTCGAGATCGGCGGCCGTGACGGAGAGCCGCTGTTGAATTGGCGCATGCGCACTATCGAGCCAGACGATGGCCGTCATGAGCTTCGACACCGAGGCAATGGGCGCCACCGTGTCGGCATGGCGCGCGTAGAGCGGCGTGTGGGTGTTTTCGTCGACGACGTAGATCGCATGCGAAAAGAGCTGCTTGCGCGATGCCGGCGTAAAGCCGCAGCGGGCGAGCAGGCGAGGGGCGTGCGCGTTGCTGGCGCTCGCGTGCGCGGCGTGATGCGGCGCCGGCGGCGGGCCGTGTCTGGGCTTCGCGCGTTTGGTGCGGCGCTTCGGCCCGGAGAGTCTGGTGGAGGGCGCGTCGGCAGGCATCGAACGATGCGCGGGTTTCGTTTTGTGCGCGACTCTCGTTTTCTTTTTTGGCGTGGCGTGGACGGTTTTTTCGGCCACGGTGTGATGAGCGGCTGCATGGGCGCCGACCGGCGCCGCGCCGGCCGCGAGGCCCGCGACGATCAGGGCGAGCAGGCTGCGCAGCAATCGAAGTCGGGAAGCAAGGGGCATCGACAGATGAGCTTGAACGTTGGGTCTGCGCGGCGCGCGTCGAGATTTCGCGGCATTGTTCGAGCCGCATCGGCCCATGAAGTTCCATTCCGGTTCCATAATCGTCATTCAATCGGACCATCGTCGTATTGAACGGGCGGCGAGCGGGTCTGTATACTCCGTGATGCCAACGGGGAACAGAGATGCTCAACCAACTCTCCGACACCTTCCTGCTCGTCTTCGCCGGACTCTTCCCGGTGCTCAATCCGCCTGCGGCCGGGTTCATCGTGCTGAGCATGCTGCCGCATGCGACCGCCGGCGAACGCGCATTTCTCGCGCGGATCATCGCCATCAACAGCCTGTTCATTCTGCTCGGGGCGCTGCTGATGGGCGCGTATGTGCTCTCGTTCTTTGGCATATCGATACCGGTGTTGCGGGTTGCGGGCGGGCTGGTCATCGCGTTCGCCGGCTGGAATCTGCTGCACAAATCGCCCGATGGCTCGGAGGCGGCACAATCGCAGGCGCCGCCGGACTCGGCGCGCCAGGCGACGCTGCGTGCCACGGCGTTCTATCCGCTCACGCTGCCGGTCACCGTTGGACCGGGGTCGATTGCGGTCGCGATTGCGCTTGGCACTGGCCGGCCGCGCGGTCATGTGCAACTCGTCAATGTCGTCGGCGTGCTGCTCGCCCTGATCGTTCTTTGCGGCTGCATCTATCTCTGTGTGCGTTTCGCGGGGCACGTCGGCAAGCGGCTCGGACCGGTCGGGACGGAAGTGCTCATGCGTCTGCTCGCCTTTGTGCTGCTGTGCATCGGTCTGCAGATCTTGTGGCTCGGGATCGAAGATCTGCTCGAGTCGGTGCCGCTTTCGGTGAGCGTCAAATAGCACGGCGCGCCGCCGCAGCCCTCATTATGTTGCGGCGCATGAAAGGGAAAACCACGAGCCCATAACATCAGACGTCTGATGTAGATTGGAGCCCAACATAGCCAACCCACGCAATCTTGCGGAAGACATGCGCCTGAGCGTCGATCAATCGATGTGCGAGCGAATCCAGGATTCGCTGCTGGAAATGATCCGCGAGCACTCGTTCAAGCCGGGCGATCAAATCCCCCCGGAGCCCGAGCTTTGCGAACTGTTGGGCGTGGGCCGCTCGAGCCTGCGGGAGGCGGTCGCGCAGATGATTTCCCATGGTCTCCTCACACGTGTGCACGGCAAGGGGACCTTCGTCAGACAAATCACGCTCAAGCTGCAAGGCGGGCTGGATGATCTGATGTCTGTGACGGACATGATACGCAGTGTCGGTGCGGTGCCTTCCACGAGCCGCTTGCAGGTGAAGACGATCGCGGCTTCGGGCAGTCTCGCGCACAAGCTCGGCCTCGCCGAGGGCGAACCCTGCGCGCGGTTCGAGCGCGTGCGGCGTGCCGACGATGCGATCGCCGCTTACTGCATCGACATCGTGCCCAAGGCACTGCTCGAAGGGCAGGAACTGGGCGAGTCGCTGTTCGGCACGCTGGAGCGGGCGGGCGTTCGGCTCTCCCACACCCATAGTTCGATCCAGCCAACCGTTCTCACGCCGCGGGATTTGCCGGAACTACAGGAGAGCATCGGCATGTTCCTGCTGATCGACGAAGTGGATTTCGACGAGACCGGCCGCGCGGTCTGCTACAGCAACGACTATTACAACGCCAGCATTTTCAAGTTCGATCTCGTGCGCAAGCGACGTTAGGCGGGCCAGCGGCCCATTTCCGGACAGGAAGAACGTATGCACTTCGAAGCTTTCAGCTCTGCCGAATTGACCGCCTATCTGCTGGGCATTCCGGCCGTTTGCGCAAGGCTCGGCGACGACAGGGAATTACAGGTCGTCGAAGTGGGCGATGGCAATCTGAACTACGTCTACTTCGTGAGCAGCACGCGCGACCCGCGCCTGAGCGTCGTGGTGAAGCAGGCGCCGCCGTACCTGCGGCTGGTCGGCGAAGCGTGGCCCTTGCCGCGCGAGCGCATGGAGCGCGAAGTGGCGGCGTTGCGCCGCTTCGGCGCGCTGTGTCCCGAGCACGTGCCGAGCGTCTTTCACGCGGATAGCGAGAAGTTCCTGATGGTGATGCAGCGGCTCGATTCGCATCGCGTGCTGCGCGGAGGGCTGATAGACGGCATCGTGTATCCGCGGCTCGCCGATCACATTTCCACGTTTCTGGCCCGCACGCTCTTTCTTGGCTCCGATCTCTATCTTGCGCCGGATGCCAAGAAAGCGGCCGTCGGCGGCGACATCAACACGGAACTGTGCAGAATTACCGAGGAACTCGTCTTCACGTTTCCGTTCGAAGATCATCCTTCGAACGTCTATAGCCCCGCGCTGCCTGCGGCTGCAATCGAACGGCTGCGCACGCACGAACCGCTGCGGCGTGCGGCAGGCGAGATGAAGTGGGCCTTCATGAACCATGCGGAAACGCTCGTGCACGGCGATCTGCATACGGGCTCGATCATGGCGAACGAGCATGAGACGTATGTGATCGACCCCGAGTTCGCGTTCTACGGGCCGATGGGCTTCGACGCGGGCGCGTTCATTGCGAACCTGCTGCTCGCCTGTTACGCGCGCGACTGGCACGACCGCGAGGCGGGACGCGATCCAGCAGCCTATCAGGGCTGGCTGCTCGAGCAGGTGGAGGCCGTGTGGAACGCCTTCGCGCAGAAGTTCGGGCAGATCTGGCGGCTGCACGAGCGCGAAACCGGCCACGCCTATATTGGCGGTCCGGCGGGTACGCGCGCTGCGGACGCTTTCCGCGACGATTTCATCAAACGCCTCTTCGCCGATACGCTCGGCTTTGCGGGCTGCAAGATGATCCGCCGCATCGTCGGCATGGCGAAGGTGGCGGAGATTACGAGCATCAAGGACGACGCGGTGCGCGCGCGCGTGGAAGTGCGCTGCCTGAAGCTCGCCGAAGGGCTGCTGGTACGGCGCCGCGAGCTGGCGTCGATCGAGGCGGTCACCGCGTTGGCCGCACAGGTGCTCACCGAACCTGCGTAAGTGAATACAGACTGCCGCATGAGCGGCAGAGCCCGGACAACCGGCATCGACGGAGAGCTTATGACGTTGCAGGCGCAGCAATCGAGTCTTCCGCCCACCATCGAGTGGCGCGACGGCACCCTTTATCTGCTCGACCAGACGCGTTTGCCGCGCGAATGCGTGGTCGAAGCCGTGGACAGTGTCGAGGCCGTCTGGCGCGCGATCCACGAGCTGCGCGTTCGCGGCGCACCCGCGATCGGCGTTGCGGCCGCCTATGGCCTGTGTGTGGCGATGCGGCACGAGCGGGCAGATTCGCGCGATGCGTTCCTCGCGCGTCTTGAAGCGCACGCTGCGTATCTGGACAGCGCGCGGCCCACCGCGGTCAATTTGCGCTGGGCGCTGGAGCGAATGCTCTCACACGCACGCGCGCAGTCCGACGCGACAGGCGCCGCGCTGTATGAAGCGCTCGTTGCCGAGGCGAAGCGTATTCATCAAGAGGATATCGAGCTGTGCGCACGGATTGGTGAAGCCGGACGTGCCCTGATCGCGCCCGGCAGCGGCGTGCTCACGCACTGCAATGCCGGTGCGCTCGCCACGGCCGGCATCGGCACGGCGACCGCGCCGCTCTATTGCGCGCACCGCGAGGGCGTGGCGTTTCGTGTCTATGCAGACGAGACTCGGCCGCTCCTGCAAGGCGCGCGGCTCACCGCTTACGAACTGCAGCAGGCGGGCCTCGACATCACGCTGATCACCGACAGCATGGCGCCGACCCTGATGGCCCAGGGTCTCATCGATCTCGTGATCGTCGGCACGGATCGCGTGGCCGCGAACGGCGACGTCGCGAACAAGATCGGCACGCTCGGCGTGGCGATCGCCGCGAAGCATTTTGGCATTCCCTTTTATGTGGCGTGTCCTTCGTCCACGCTGGATCTGCGCACCGCCAGCGGCGCGGACATCGTGATCGAGGAGCGCGGCGCGGCGGAGGTGACACATCTCGCAGGACAACGCACCGCGCCCGAGGGCATACAGGTGCGCAACCCCGCGTTCGATGTGACGCCCCATGCGCTCGTGACCGGCATCGTGACGGAGCGGGGCATCGTGCGCGCGCCGTTCGAGGCGGGTCTTGCCGCGCTTTTCGCGACCGGAGCGGCAGCGTGAGCGGCGCGAGCGAAGGCCGTCGTGCGGGCGAGACGGCGGAACGTGCGCGCGACACGCGTGCGGAAACCGAAGTGCGCCAGCAGATCGTCGATACCGCGCGCGAGATGGAGCGTCTCGGCATCAATCAGGGCACGTCGGGCAACGTGAGCGCGCGCTGGCATGACGGACTCCTGATTACCCCGAGCGGCGTGCCGAGCGCCGCGCTCACGCGCGAGGGCATCGTCTGGATGCCGCTCGACGTGCGCGACGACGATCCGCTCTTCGAAGCGCACCGGCCGTCGTCAGAGTGGCGTTTTCATCGCGACATCCTGCGCGCGCGCGCCGACGTGAACGCCGTGGTCCACACGCATTCGCAAGCCGCGACGGCGCTCGCGATTCACGGCCGCGGCATACCCGCGCACCACTACATGGTGGCCGCGGCGGGCGGCAATTCGATTCGCTGCGCGCCGTATGCGACCTTCGGCAGCCAGGCGCTCTCCGATCACGCGCTCGAAGCGTTGCACGAGCGGCTCGCGTGCCTGCTCGCGCATCACGGCGTTATTGCGCTGGGGCGCGATCTTGCACGGGCGTTGTGGCTGGCGAACGAAGTGGAGGTGCTCGCAAAGCAGTATTTGCTGGCCTGCCAGCTCGGCGAGCCGCCGCTGCTTTCCGACGCGCAAATGGCGGAAGTCATCGAGAAGTTCAAGGGCTACGGCCCGCGCAAGTAATACGCACTCGCTCGCGCGTCCAGGCAGTCGTTGCAATGCAAAACACACGCGGTAGATACGCGGTACAAACGATTACGCAGTCGGTTGGCGGTTCGCAGGTCAGTCAAAAACCAGCAGATCAAAGACAGGAGACGGTGATGGCGTGGAGTTCAGCAGGGTTCGACAGATGGGTGGCGCGCAGCGCGCGCATGGGAGCCGCGGCCGGCGTGACGATGTTCGCCGCCGCGGCAATGCTGGCAGGCTGCTCGAAGAGCGAGTCGCCTTCAACTACCGCGGCTGCGTCCGACGCCGCCGCCGCGAGCGCACCGGCGCAGGCCGCAGCGGCGGCGCCGGCAGTCACGAAGATCAAGGTTGGTTTCTCGATCGCCACGCTCAATAACGCGTTCTTCGTCGGCCTGAAGAATGGTGTGGAGCGCGGCGCGGATAAGCAGGGCTTCGATCTCGCGCAAACGAACGCCAACGGCGACGCGCAGCAGCAGGTCAACGACACGCTCAATCTGCTGAGCCAGGGCGTGCAGGCGATCGTGCTCAATCCGATTGATTCGAAGGCGATCATTCCGGCCGTCGAGAAGGCCAATTCGATGAACGTGCCGGTCTTCATGCTCGACCGGGGTTCGGACGGCGGCAAGGTGACCTCGTTCGTCGCTTCGGACAACGTAGCGCTTGGCGCCACCGGCGCGAAGTGGATCGCCGATCAGTTGAGCAAGCGTTATGGCTCGCCGAAGGGCAACGTGGTCGATTTGATCGGCCTTATCGGCACCACGGCGGCGACGGATCGCGAGAAGGGCTTCTCGGAAGAGATCGCGAAGTATCCCGACATCAAGGTCGTCGCGCGCCAGGAAGGAGGCTTCGACCAGGAGAAGTCGCTCAACGCGATGACGAGCATTCTGCAGAAGTATCCGCAGATCGACGCGGTATTCGGCGCCAACGACGACAACACGGTGGGCGCGGAAAAAGCCATCGACAATGCGGGCCGCTACAAGCCGCTCGGCGACCCCGGCCACATCATGGTGATCGGCGCGGACGGCACGGCGCAGGCGCTGTCGGCGATCCGCGCGGGCAAGCAGGACGCGACGATCTCGCAGAACCCGATCGGCATGTCCGCGAAGGCGATGACGTTCATCACCGACTACGAGGCGAAGAAGGACGTGCCCGCGAACTACGCGTGGCCGACCTATCTGATCGACAAGTCGAACATCGATTCGGACGCCGCGAAGCAATACGGTCTGTGGGCTCTCGAAGTCAAGCAGTAACGGGCGGTCTTAAGCGCCGGCCGCGCGCGACGCGTGCGCCGGCGCCCGGGATGAACGGATGAAACGCGAATCAGGTTCCGCAATGGACGTATCGCAGCAGGAGAACACCAGCGCGGGCGGCAGGACAGGCGCGCCGCCGCTGTTGCGCATGAGCGGCATCGTCAAGAGCTTTCCCGGCGTGAAGGCGCTGCGCGGCGTGAGCCTCGAACTGCATGCGGGGCACGTGATGGCGATCGTCGGCGAAAATGGCGCGGGCAAGTCGTCGCTCATCAAGACGCTCTCCGGGGCTTACGAGCCGGACGAAGGCACGATCGAGATCGACGGCGTACGCCTCGCGCGCGGGACCCAGGCCGCGATCGACGCGGGCGTGGCCGTGATCTATCAGGAGCTTTCGCTCGTCAACGACATGACGGTGGCCGAAAACCTCTTTCTCGGCCGCATGCCGCGGCGCTATGGCCTCGTCGATCATCGCAGCGCCAACGCCATGGCGCGCGAGGCGCTGGCCCAGGTCGGGCTGGAAGGCGTGCCGCCCGCCATGCGCCTGGGCGATCTGCCGCTCAACAAACGCCAGCTCGTGGAGGTCGCCAAGGCGCTCGCGCGCGACGCCCGCATTCTCGTGATGGACGAGCCCACGGCCGCACTCCAGCATCACGACATCGAGCATCTCTACGCCGTCGTGCGGCGACTGCGTGCGGCGGGCATGGGCATCATCTTCATTTCGCACCATCTCGAAGAGGTGTTCGAACTGGCCGATTCGGCCGTGGTGATGCGCGACGGCGCAACGGTCGGCGCGCGGCCCATGTCTGAATGGAACGAACCGGCGCTCGTGCAGGCGATGGTCGCGCGCAATCTCGACTCGTTCTATCCGTGGGAGGCGCGGCCTTATGGCGACGTCGTGCTGGAAGCGCACAACGTGGCGAGCGCGCCCGTGCTGCGCGACGCGAGCTTCGGCATTCGCGCGGGCGAGATCGTGGGTATTGGCGGCATCGCGGGCGCGGGGCGCACCGAGCTTCTGAAGACGCTTTGCGGCGCGCTGCCGCTCACCGGCGGCGAACTGCGGCTGCGCGGGCGCAGGCTCGCGCTGCGCTCGCCCGCGCAAGGCACGCGCGCGGGCATTGTCTACACCGCAGAGGACCGCAAGCTCGAAGGGCTCGTGCTCGACGCAAGCATCGAAGAGAATGTCGCGCTTTCGAGCTTGCGGGCGCTGGTGCGCGGCGGCTTCGTGAGCGCGGCGAGAAAGCGCCGGCTCGCGCGCGAGGCGGTCGAGCGCTTCGCGGTGCGCGCGCCTTCGGTCACGTCGCTCACCGGCAATCTTTCGGGCGGCAATCAGCAGAAGGTGATTCTCGGGCGCGCGAGCGCGACCTCGCCGGCCGTGATCCTGCTCGACGAGCCCACGCGCGGCATCGACGTCGGCGCGAAGACTGAGATCTATGCGCATATCGTCGCGATGGCGCGCGCGGGTGCAGCCGTCGTGCTCGTGAGCTCCGAACTGCCCGAACTGCTCGGCATGTCGGACCGCGTGCTCGTGATGTATCGCGGCAGCATCGTCGGCGAAGTCGCGCGCGAGCACGCCAGCTCGGAGACGATCATTCAATGGGCTACCACCGGAGTTGCAGCATGACGTCTACCACGGTTCGACCGCGTGAAGAAACGCCAACCCTGCAACAGCGCGTACTGCGCCAGCTGCGCAGCGGCCTCGGGCCGCTCATTGCGGCGCTGGTGCTGATCTGTGTCGCGCTCTCGCTGGCGTCGCCCGAATTTCTCACCACGAGCACGCTCACCAACATCATGGTGCAGGTGTCCGTGGTCGGCATCGCGGCAGTGGGCGGCACGTTCGTGATCATCACGTCGGGCATCGACCTTTCGGTGGGCTCGCTCGTCGCGCTGAGCGGCATGGTGGCCGCGACCGTCATGGCCGGCGCAAGCCCGGACGCAGTCGGGCTCGGCGTGGCGGGGCTCGCCATTGCGCTCGTCACCGGCGCGGCGGTGGGCGCGCTCAACGGCTTCGGTATTGCGTGGCTGCGACTCGTGCCGTTCATCGTCACGCTCGCGATGATGGCGATGGGGCGCGGCCTCACGCTCGCGATTTCGGACGGGCGTACGAAATTCGACTTTCCCACCGTGTTTAGCGCGTTCGGCGCGAAGACGTTTGCGGGCCTGCCCGCGCCGATGCTCGTGATGCTGACCGTATTCGTCATTGGCCACGTATTGCTGCGCAAGACCGAGTTCGGGCACCAGGTGTTCGCCGTGGGCGGCAACAAGGAAGCGGCGCGGCTCGCGGGCATTCCGGTGAGCCGCGTGATCTTTCTCACCTACATGTTCGCGGGCGTGACCGCTGCCATTGCGGGCATCGTCCTCGCGGGGCGGCTCAATTCGGCGTTACCATCCGCGGCCAACGGGCTGGAGCTGCAGGTGATCGCAGGCGTTGTGATTGGCGGCACCTCGCTCGCGGGCGGCCGCGGCTCGATCGTCGGCACTTTCATTGGCGTGGTGCTGATCGGCGTGATCAATGTCGGGCTCTCGCTGCTGGGCGTCAATCCGTTCTGGACGCAGTTCATCCAGGGCGGCGTGATTCTCGCGGCCGTTTTGCTCGACGCGCTGAGCCAACGGCGCAAGCTTTGAACGGAGAAGTCAACGTGAGCGGTGGTGCGAAGACCACCCATTACTGGAGACGCGACACGTGAAAAAGATCATTAATCATCCTGATCATTTTGTCGACGAGATGATCGACGCCTTGCTGCTCGCCCATCCGGGCTGGCTCAAGCCGGTCACTGCCGACCGCCGCGCGCTGGTGCGCGCCGACGCGCCGAACGCGGGCAAGGTCGGCATCGTGACGGGCGGCGGCTCCGGGCACCTGCCGGGCTTTCTCGGCTACGTGGGCAAGGGGCTCGCGAGCGGCGTGGCGGTGGGCAACGTGTTTTCGTCGCCATCGTCGGAGCAGATCTACGAGGCCGCCAAGGCGGTGCACGGCGGCGCGGGCGTGCTCTACCTGTACGGCAACTACGGCGGCGACGTCTTCAACTTCGACCTCGCCGCGGACCTGGCCGACGCCGACGGCATCGAGACCCGCACCGTGCTCGTCGCCGACGATGTCGCTTCCGCACCGCCCGAGCAGGCCTCGGATCGCCGCGGCGTGGCGGGCATGGTGTTCGGTTTCAAGTGCGCGGGCGCGGCGGCCGAACGCGGCGACACGCTCGACGACGTCGCGCGCATTGCCGCGAAGGCAAACGGCGCGACGCGCACGATGGGCGTGGGCCTTTCGCCGACGATCCTGCCGGCGGCAGGCAAGCCCACCTTCACGCTGCCCGATGGCGAGATGGAGATCGGCATCGGCATTCATGGCGAGCCGGGCACGCACCGCGGCAAGCTGGAGAGCGCGGATGCCATCGCCGAACGGCTTGCGGGCGCGATCCTGGGCGATTTGCAGGCCAACGCGGGATCGAGCGTGGCGCTGCTCGTCAACGGACTCGGCGCGACGCCGCTCGAAGAACTGTATCTGCTGTACCGGCGCGCCGCGCAGGCCGTTGCCGCTGCCGGACTGCGCGTGGCACGCGCCTATGTGGGCGAGTACGTGACGAGCCTCGAAATGGCGGGCGCTTCCATCTCCGTGATGCAACTCGACGACGAACTCGACACGCTGCTCGACGCGCCGGTGCGCTCGCCGTTCTGGCGCGAAGGATGGCGCGTGGACGAGGGAGGTGCGCGATGAGTCTTTCCGTAAGCGAAGTAAGAGCGCGGCTCATCGGCGCGTTGAATGCGATGCCTGCCAGCGCGGAAGAACTGCGCGAGCTCGACGCCGCGCTCGGCGACGGCGACCTGGGCGTGACCGTGAAGGCAGGCTCGCTCGCGGCAGCCGATGCCATCGCGAAGCTGCCGCCCGACGCCGCGCTGGGCGACGTGCTGAACGCTACGGGCAAGGCGTTTTCGACGGCGAACCCTTCGACGTTCGGCGCGCTCGTGGGCGGCGGGCTGCTCGCCGCGGCGAAGACCGTGGTGGGCAGCCACGTTGCGGGCCGGGCCGAAGCGCTCGCCATGGGGCGCGCCGTGGCCGCGCGCATAGCCGAGCGGGGCAAATCGCAGCTCGGCGACAAGACGGTGCTCGATGCACTCGTGCCGAGCCTCGATACGATCGAAGCGTTCGAATCAGGCGTCGACGAGCGCGCGCTTCTCGACGCGATGATCGACACGGCGCAGCGACAGGTGCGCGCCACGGCCGCGTTGCAGTCGAAGAAAGGGCGCGCGGCCTGGGTGCAGGAACGCAGTATCGGTCACGCCGATCCTGGCGCGACGGCGTGGCTCAGGTTTCTTCAAGCCTGGCGAGGGTGAGTTTCGCCACTCAGCGAAAAAGCATCTCGGCCACGCCGGCCGCCGCCGAAACCACGACGACAACGAGCGGCGGCACTTTCCAGCGCGTGAGCAAAAAGAAGCCGATGGTCGCGACCGCAAAGTCGAACCGTGACTGAACGGCGCTCGTCCACACCGGCGAATAGAGCGCCATGGCGAGCAGTCCGACCACGGCAGCATTCACGCCCGCCAGCATGGCCGCCATGGAGGGATGGGCGCGAAGCGCTTGCCAGTAGGGCAGCGCGGCGAGCACGAGAAGCAGGCCCGGTAAAAAGATGCCCGCCAGCGCCACGAAGGCACCCAGCACATGACTGGACGGACCGCTCATGATCCATCCAAGGAAAGCGGCGAACGTGAAGAGCGGGCCGGGCACGGCCTGGGCGGCTCCGTAGCCCGCAAGAAAGTCGTTCGGCGAGACCCAGCCCGTCGCCACGGTCTCACGCTGCAGCAACGGCAGCACCACGTGACCGCCGCCGAACACGAGGGCGCCCGAGCGGTAGAAGGCGTCGAACACGCGGACGGTATGCGTCGTGTCGAACGCGGCAAGCGCCGGAAGCCCGAAAAGGAGGCCGCAAAAGAGGGCGAGCGCGAACAGACCGGCGGTGCGCGACACGCGAAACGCCTGCGTATGCTGACACGTACCGGCGATGGTTCCCGACGTCGTGGACCGGCACAGCACGATACCGAGCGCCGCGCCCAGCACGATGACGATCAACTGTGCATACGCCGTCGTCATGACCGCGAGAAGCACGACCGCAACGAGTGCAATGCCGGCGCGGCGGTGGTCGGGGCACAGGCGGCGCGCCATGTCCCATACGGCTTGCGCGACGACGGCAACGGCGACGAGTTTCAGTCCGTGAATCAGCCCGCTGCCCACGGGGCCGCCGAGTTCAGGCGCGATAATGGCAAAGGCGATCAATAGCGCGACGGATGGCAACGTGAAGCCGCACCAGGCTACGAGCCCGCCTGGCCAGCCGGCGCGCAGCAGACCGATCGAGAAACCGGTCTGACTACTGGCGGGGCCCGGGAGAAACTGGCAGAGACCGACCAGATCCGTGAAGGTTTCGTCGTCGAGCCAGCGGCGCCGCTCGACGAACTCGCGGCGGAAGTAGCCGATATGGGCAATGGGACCGCCAAAGGACGTCAGGCCCAGCTTCAGAAAGACTCGCAGGACTTCGAACACGGAGCCCGCACGGTCCGGCTCTGACGTCGACATATTTGTTTCCATGGAAATTCAGTCGTAAGGAATACGTATGGAACTCGATGCTGCCGCGATCATACCCGATCTGCCGGCACGCTCGCAGGCCGGGAAGCTTTCAGGGGCCGCGAGAGTCCAGCGCGCGCCAGCGGGCATGCGCCGGTGCGCAGGGCTCGGAGATTTCGGTGAACGCGCAAGCGTGCGAAGAGGCTTATCGACGGCGGGACCTGCCGGTGTGTCTCGGCGTGCGCTTCCTTTCGGAAGCGTCGACGCTTACGTTGTCCGTCGTGGTTGGATGGACCGTCTACAAGGTTTCGCAGACGCCGCTCACGCTCGGCATCGTCGGCATCGTGGAGTTCATCCCGGCTACGTTGATGACGCTGCCCGTCGGGGAGCTTTGCGATCGCTTGTCGCCGTGCCCGCTCGTTGTTGCCGGCCTCGCGCTTCAAGGTTTCTGCGCGCTTGCATTCTTCGCGTTGTCCACGCTGCATATGAAAGGGCTTGGGTTCTTCTACGGCGTGGCGCTGTTGCTCGGCACGGCGCGAGCGGTCGCAGAACCTGCCGCGCAAGCGTTGTTGCCGCTGCTCGTGCCACCGGACCGGTTGCCGCGCGCGGTTGCTTGCAGTTCGACCGCGTGGCAGATGGCGATCGTCCTCGGGCCGGTCGTGGGTGGCCTCTGCTACGCGATGGGCTCCAGCGTCGCTGATCCGGTCTGTGCGGTCGCAACCGGTCGTGCGCGGTGCGCTTTCTCTCGATCTCTTCGCCGTGCTGCTTGGCGGTGCGACGGCCCTGTTGCCGGTCTACGCCCAGGACATTCTCAAGGTGGGCCCCAGGCGCCTTCGAGTCCGGCGTGGCCGCCGCGTGGCTTGGACCGGTTCCGGCCGTGGCGCTTGGCGGAATCGGAACGATTGTTCGCAAACAACGCACGGCCCAATGGGCGGGTTAAAGCGTCATTCCTCTGCGTAAACCGAGCGGATAGCACACGGAATTCTTCTTATTGATGCTCTCGTTCGTGCGCTGCGCGCGTCCAATGTCTATGCTCGTTGAAATTGTCCCGACACAGCGCCCCGGAGGGAGTCATGCAAGCAGATCCGAAAGTTATCGAATATCTCAATGCGGAACTGAAGAACGAGCTGACGGCGATTAACCAGTATTTTCTGCACGCGCGGCTTTACGGACACTGGGGTCTCGCAGGACTCGGCAAACATGAATACGACGAGTCGATCGAGGAGATGAAGCATGCCGACAAACTGATCGAGCGGATTCTGATGCTCGACGGCCTGCCCAATCTGCAGGACCTTAGCAAACTTCTGATTGGCGAGGACGTTCGCGAAGTGCTCGAATGCGACCTCAAGCTCGAACGCACTGCGCAGGCACAGTGCAAGGAAGCCATTGCGTACTGCGAATCGGTTCGGGACTTCGTGTCGAGGGAGATATTCGTCGAGATCCTGGACGACACCGAGGATCACATCGACTGGCTGGAAATCCAGCTCGGGTTGGTCGACAAGATCGGCCTTGAAAACTATCAGCAATCGGCGATGGGCTCGGCCAGCTGATACGCGTGGATGCCACTTGCGGGGCACCCACGCACCCCTGCTTCAGGGAGCCAGTGGTCGGCAACGTTTAGTCGTTGTACTTCCAGATGTTGTAGTAGCTCACGCCTTCGGCTCCCCAATTGAGTTGCACGAGACGCGAAACTCCCGTTGTGAGCGCCGGGAACGAGCACGCGCTGGTACCGTCACTCGTCAACGGGGCGGCGACCGTCGTCGTCAGCCGAACAAACGGTGCGGTGAAGCCGGTGATGGAGATCGAGTAGTTGCCACCTGCGTCGCTTGTTGTCGTAACGCTCTTGCCCGTCGAATCGATCAGCGTGACGTTCGCACCCGCGAGCGCGTCGCCGACCGCTACGGTGCCCCCGATGCTCGAAGGAGTGGTCGTTGAGGTGAGGTTGCCGACTGGCTGCCGCCACCGCCACCGCACGCCGCGAGAAATGACAGTGAAATGGCGCTGGCCAGAAGCGTGAGTTGCGATTTGGAACGCTGCGGGTTCGCCCGCTTATTGTCTTTCATTATTTCCCCGTTGGAGGTGCATGTGGTTCTTTTAGAGAAACGAGCACCGGGAATGCCGCTAAGACCATGGAAAAGCGCCTTAAAAATAAATAATGCGGCAATTGGATATGCAGATAATCTTTGTAGGAAATGACAATGGCGCCAGAAAATTACGACTGAGTTCTCGCAATCAAGCCGCTGTCGCAAGCTTTTTTCAGTGTTGCCACCGTTCGTTTTGCCGGACATTGGACCATGTTGCGCCAGGAAATAATGAAAGATTTGTGTAATGAAATCGATGGCAAGTCTATGACAGCTGTGTTACTCGAAACGCTTTCGGATTCCCAGGAGGCGCCTGTGAGAAGGCACGAGAAATTCCTGCATCTCGCAGCTGCATTGGGCCGCGCGCAGGGTTCCAATGGCCTTGCATCGATGTAGAAAAAAAACTCGCCGGCAGATGAACAATTTGTATGAAGAAATAAATAATGCCGCCGATAACCAGATATGTACCGTGCTGCTTCCGGCGTTGGCGTGGCAGTGCACCGGTGCCAGGCGTCACACGCGCCAGGAGTTTGCGCTTGTTTGTTTGATCGAAACACGGTTGCTGGACTATTCGGGTTGATACCGCGTCAACCTGTGCACGAACCCGCTTATGCATTCTGGTTCTTTCATCCTCACCAAAGTGAACTATGAATATTGGCAACATGAAACTCGGCACCAAACTGATCGGCGCTTTCATCCTGGTTTCGGCCATCAGCGCTGCCGTTAGCGGGATCGGTCTGCACAATATGGCGCAAATCAGCGCAAATGCGGACAAGACGTATCGACAGGATCTTGTTGGACTGAATCTGATCCAGCAGGCAAATGCGGACGTACTACGAGTCGGAACCTATCTACGCAATGCGGTTCTGGCCACAACGGCCGAGCAGCGAGCTGGCTCGCTGGACCAGGCTGACAAGGCACTGGCCCAGGCGCGCGATCACCTCAACCAGGCAGAGCCTCTTGTCTATACCGACAAGGGGAAGGCGACCTTCGCCGAGCTTGACCAGGGCTGGCAGGACTACATCCAGGCCTTCAACGAAATGAAAGGCAAGATCAATTCCGCCGCGTTACAGGATCGGGATGGCCTGACTGAATACATGCTGGGTGAGTATCACACGAAGGGTTTCAGGACGCTCGTCCTGATGGGCAATCTGGTTACCCTGAAGCAGGGCGACGCGCAAAGGACGGCGGAATCCAACGACGCCGTGTATGGCGAAGGCCGCAATCTGATGCTTGTCCTCGTGGCGATGTCCGTCTCGATCGGCCTCGGTATCGGCATCTGGATGATGCGTAGCGTAACCCGGCAACTGGGTACGGAGCCTGCGACCGCCGCCGCCGTGGCCAGAAGCGTGGCGGCGGGTGACCTGAACGTGAGTATTGACCTGCGCGCCGGTGACACAAACAGCCTCATGGCATCGCTGAAGTCCATGTGCGAGGCCCTGATGCGGGTCGTGTCGGACGTGCGCGAAAACGCTGAGGGTGTCGCGACTGCGAGCGCGCAGATCGCACAAGGCAACCTCGATCTATCGAGCCGCACCGAGGAGCAGGCCGCGTCGCTCGAAGAAACCGCGTCGAGCATGGAGCAACTGACCGCAGCGGTCCGCCACAACACGGACAATGCAACGCTGGCTGCCACGCTCGCGGGTGCAGCCTCCGGCGTGGCGCAGCGCGGCGGCGAAGTCGTTGGTCGCGTCGTCGAGACGATGCGCGACATCTCCACGAGTTCGACCCGAATGTCCGAGATTATCGGCGTCATCGAGGGCATCGCCTTTCAGACCAACATCCTCGCACTGAATGCAGCAGTCGAGGCGGCTCGCGCAGGAGAACAGGGGCGCGGCTTCGCCGTCGTTGCGGGTGAAGTCCGCACGCTCGCGCAGCGCAGTGCGACTGCCGCGAAGGAGATCAAGGAGTTGATCTCCGACTCCATCAACAGGGTGGAAACAGGCTCGAGGCTCGTCGAAGAAGCAGGCGGCGCAATCAAGGAAGTCGTGCAATCGGTGAAGCGCGTGACGGACGTCGTGGGCGAAATCTCGTCGGCATCGAGCGAGCAAAGCACTGGTATCGAGCAGGTGAATCAGGCGGTCAACCAGATGGACCAGGTCACGCAGCAGAACGCCGCGCTCGTGGAAGAGGCTTCGGCGGCCGCGCAGACGATGGCGCAGCAGGCGGAGAGCCTGCGCAAAGCCGTGGCCTTCTTCAGGTTCAATGGCAACGAAGCGACTTCATCGCGGGCGACGAAGCGGGAGAAGGCCCCGCCAACCGTCGCCCGGAACCGCCTCACGTCCTCTCCTGCAACAACGACAAAGGCCGCGGTGATGCCAGAGCCGTCCGGGGGCGGGAGTAAGGTTCTGGCTGCCACCGCTGCCGGCACATCGGACTGGCAGACGTTCTGAACCGGACTGCGAGGTTTGGGCGGCGATTCAGAACAGAGCGCAGGCAGGTCGAGGTCGAGTGGACGCAGATCCACGATGACGCTCGCCGTATGATCATCGACGGCCAGCGGAAACGGTATCAGCCGCGCAGACAGCGCGTGCGAGTGACGCCGCAGCCGGCGACGAGGAACGCCCTGGATGGAGACACGCGGGCCCGTTACGAGCGGGCCCGGGGAAGTAGCGCGAGACGCGACTGCAGGAAAGTGCAGCGCGTCAAAGGCCATCCTGCTGTCTCCCGGCACCGGTTGTCGCCGGCTTCGGTGCGTTTCATGCCCGAAGGCCGCGCATCACCCCGGGATGGAGAGCGGCAGGATTCGATTGTTGATTTCTGCCCGGATCGTAACCAAAGACCATGAGATCTTCCGCTCCGCTCAACGTTTCGAAGATGGTTGTGAATTCGCTGGAGTCCGCAGGAATCGACCACGTGTTCCTGGTTCCCGGAAAGCTGATCTACCCGCTGCTGGATGCAATTGACGAGTCGCCTTTCATTCGCGGTATCGTTGGCGCTCATGAGACGGGCAGCGCTTTCATGGCCGATGGCTATGCGCGCGCCAGCCGCAAATTCGGCGTTTGCGCAGGAATTTCCGGTCCCGGCACGATGAACTTCGTGCCCGGCATGGCCGCAGCTCACGCAGACCGGATTCCGATGCTCTATATTGCAGGAGGCATCTCATCGAGTGCGGAGGGTAAAGGTGCCTTCCAGGATGCGACTTCAGGTGGCATTTTTGAAAGTGGCGTGGTCAAAGGCTTAATGACGAACGTCGTCGAGCTGAAGAACAAGGAAAATGTTCAGGCGGAGCTGCGTCGTGCGACGGACGGGCTGAACTGGATGCGTCGGGCGCGGTCATTCATCAGTATTCCTGTTGATGTTCAAAAGCAGGACGTTCCTCCCGGTCCGCAGGTAGCACGGCAACCCTACGCCCAGCACGAATTCAATATGAGTGAAGCGCCTCCCAACCGTACCGCACTGGACGCCCTGTGCAGCCTGTATTTGCTCCGGTCTAAGAAAGTCGCGTTTTTGATTGGTAGTCGCGGGAATGACGCGGAGACCGCAAGTGCGCTTCTTGAGGTTGCCGAGAAATTTCACGTTCCGGTCGCGACGACGCTGGCAGGCAAGGGTGCGTTTCCCGAGGGACACAAACTCGCGCTGGGCATCTACGGGTTCTCAAGCCATTCGCGCGCCGCACGTGTGGTCAATTCGGACGAGCTTGACGCGCTCGTTGTATTTGGCAGCGATCTGAACCAGCGTGACAGCATGAACTGGAGCAGGAAGCTGACCGAGGGGAAGGATCTGCTTGTCTTCGATGACAGCTTTGATCACCCGCCGATGGGTCACATTGCCCAGCGAAGCATTTTCTCCGGGATTGGGGCCACCTTCCGGTTGCTCGCCAGGATGAACACGGGCGCCCACGACGAGTTCCAGAAAGTGCTCGAAAGAAGAAGGGCATGGGTCACCGGGGTCAACCAGATTCCCCTATACGACAGCCAGTTCGAGGATTTCATCGCGAGGGCTTCCAGCGGCAATGAATCGCTTTATCCTGGCGCTGTCATCAAGCGCCTGTGCCAACTGTTGCCCAGGGACAGCAACGTCGTGGTGGACTCCGGCGCCCATCGTATATTCATGGCCCACTACTGGCTGTCTTCGGGCATGGGCAACTACTTTTCGTCCAACGCACTCGCGCCGATGGGCTGGGCTATCGCAGCCGGAATCGGCGTCAAGCTTGCGGCCCCCGAACGCCCTTGCGTCGTAGTCACGGGCGACGGATGCATGATGATGCACGGAACGGAGATTCAGACGGCAGCTCGCTACGGCGTCAAAGTGATCTACGTCGTCCTCAACAACTCGGCTCACGGTGCAATTCACATCGACGCGCTGAGGGGCGGTCTTGTTTCGGAGCAGTTCACCAGACTGCCCCGTCATAGCTGGACCGAGTTTGCATCGTCGCTCGGTGTGGCGGCACGCGTGGTTAACGGAATCGACGAGCTGGATGATGTTCTCGGTGAAGCAAGTCGATATGACGGCCCGTTCCTGATTGAAGTCATGACAGGAGTCTTTCCCGCGCCAAACCGGTACTATTCGGAAGCGCAAGCCTTGTCATGAACAACGGCCTTGATGTGTTTCGCGTTAGACCCGGCTCGTTCATGGACTGCGCGGCCGCTGACGCCTCTTCAGCGCGTGCTCAACACGCAGTTTCTCGCTGGGCCGGATGTCGCTGAGCGCTACCTTGCCTTCGCAAATGCGGTGGCGATCTTCCGTGCGCGCTCGAGTTCGTCGCTGTGCAGATAGATCGAGGTGGTCGAAACGCAAGCGTGCCGCAGGATGTCACGTACCGTGGTCCTCGAGCCAGAGACGCTTCCATGATGGTTACTCCAGAGGGGCGATTGGCTCTCAATGGCAAGCCTCCGACAGCAGCGATTGCACTGCCGCCTCGGCGTTGGCGATTGCCGTCTTTGCGGCTTCAGGTCCATAAGCCACGCCTTCCACGCGTAGATGCTCGACGTCGGTCAGCCCGATGAAGCCCAGAAGATGCTTCAGGTAGCCTGACTGGTAGTCCAGTGGCGCGTAGGGACCATCCGAGAAAACGCCGCCGGCGGCAGTGAACAAATAGACCTTCTTACCCGTCAGCAGGCCTTCTACGCCGCTGTTGTCGTACTTGAAGGTCACGCCAGGCCAGGTCACATAATCGAACCATGCTTTGAGTTGCGTGGGCGGTCCGAAATTGATCATGCCCGAGCCGATCACGGCCGTGTCGGCGGCGGCCAGCTCGCCTATCAGGGCTTCTGCCACGCCGACAGCCTCTGCCTGCGCTGGGGTACGTGCGTCTGGTGCAAGCGTGCGGCCGACGACGTAGGCTTCATCGATATGGGCCAGCGGATCGGAATAGAGATCCCGAATGGTCAGTGTGCTGCCTGGGTGCTGCTCGCGGAGTCTTTGGGCGAACTCGCTGGCGAATCTCGTTGACAGGCTGTCGGCACCGCGAGGGCTCGAAGTGATCAGCAGGATGTGGCTCATGTTGGCTCCTTGGTATATAACAAGAACTAGGTATGTCACTGAGTCACACTGATCTCCCCTGGGAGATGCCCGAACCCGACGCCGGTGGCTGCAAGGCCACCCGTGAAATCCTCGATCGGATCGGCGACAAATGGAGCCTCTACATCATCGCTACGCTGGCCAGTGAGCCGCGGCGGTTCAATGAACTGAAGCGGAAAATAGACGGCATCTCGCAACGCATGCTGACGCTGACGTTACGTGGGCTTGAACGCGACGGGCTGGTTACCCGCACGATGTATGCGACGATTCCGCCGCGTGTCGACTACGCACTTACCGAAATGGGACGCACGCTGCTGGAGCCGGTAATGGCGTTGGTCAACTGGGCGAACAATAACCAGCCGGCCATTGCTGAAGCGCATCGACGCTTCGACGAAGAACCTGAACCGGATCGCTTCTCACCGCAGGGCGTCGTCTACCAGCGGCGCTGACAAGCAGAGGTCATATCACGCATCGTTGGCGATAGGGCCGCGCGCAATCCTGGCAGCTTCTGTCGACGAAGCTGGTTTCGCTAGCGGAGGTGACGAACGGCCTATGCGTATTTGCCGCCTGCCGAGCAGCGAATGATCCGGTGAACGTGGATTCATTTCGCTTTGCCGAACGCGTCCGCGATCTGCCGTGCGCGCTTGACCTCGTCGCTGTGCAGATAGATCGAGGTGGTCGAGACAGAAGCGTGCCTCAGGTTGTCGCGTACCGTGGTGAGTTCCGCGCCGCGACCGAGCGCGTGCGTGGCGTGCGTGTGGCGCATCCAGTGCGGACTCGCGCGGCGCAGCTTCTCCGCAAGCGGCGCATGATCGGCCTCGATGGCTTTCGCGGCCAGCAGGAAGAAGCGCCGCAGCACCCCCCACAAACGTACGCTGCTGATCGCGGCGTTGCTGTCGGCCTCGAGACTGCCGATGACCGGAGTCGCCGGATTCCAGCGCACGGGCACGACAGGCAAGTCGCGTTCGGCCAGATAATGCGCGAGCGCCTCCCACGCGAGCGGCGGCAAGGCAACGCGCGCAAGCTTCTTTCCCTTGCCCGTCACGCGCAGCCAGTGATCGCCGCGTGCATCCGTCTCGACGTGGCCGAGCGTGGCTCCAACCAGCTCGCTCGCGCGCAGACCGGTCGCATAGCCGAAATCCAGCAGGAAGCGCAGCCGCTGTGCCGCCGGCGCTGACCAGCCGTACGACCACTCGAGGCCGTCTGCGATCGTGCGCACCAGCGCCCATTCCCCTTCGCTGAATGCGTGCGAGGTGTCGAGCGCCTGCGCACCGCTCGCGCCGCGCACTTTCACACCGGAAAACGGATTGGCGAGCACGTAGCGCTGCTCGATGAGCCAGCGGAACAGTGCGCCGAGGATCGACAGCGCATGCGCGACCGAGCGCGCCGAGAGGCTGCCATTGAACGGCCGCCAGTCCGGCGACGTGCGCGCCCGCACAGGGCCGACCCAGCGGCCGCGCGGGGCCGGATGGCGCAGGAACGCGCGGTAGGCGATGGCATCTTCGGTCGAGAGCGACGAGAGCGCGCGGCCACGCTCGACGATCGCCCAGAGGATCAGGCGTTCGGCTTCCTTCCGGTAGGTCCGCTGCGTAGCAGGCGACTCGTGCAGCGCAAGCCAGGTCTGGATGGCTTCATAGTCGTTCGATGCGTCCAGCGTGCAGGTCGCGCGCGGTGCGCGGAAGGTGCCTTCGGAGCCGTCGACTTCGTGCGGCAGCTTCAGGGACTCCCACGGTGCGATGTCGCCGCGCTGGCTCGCCACGATGAGCGCGCGCGCCTTTTCCGTGAGTGCCGGCCAGACCGCAAAGAACGCCTCGATCGCGCGGGCGCTCGCCACGCCGAGTCCCGGCACGGCTTTCCACCACTGGCGGCGGCGCGGGATACGCACGGTGAGATCGGCGAGTGTGGTAATGCCGTGCGCGTACAGCACCCGCACGGCGCGCGGCGTGAACCACTGTGCGATGTCGTCGGCGATCTGGGGTTCGGGAGGGCGCGCGGTGCGCAGGCTGTCGATTGCCTGCGCGACTGCCTTGGCGTGCCGCTCGCGTTCTTCCACCGGATGTTCGAACAGCGCCACCAGATCGTCGCGATGCGCCGCGCGCGCGAGGGCAACGAGCCTGCGCCGGATGCGCCCGAGCACGCCACGCGCCGACTTCCCGTCGCCGAGCGCCGAGGGTAGATAGCGCTCGACGGCGGGCCGCACGGCGAGGCCTGCATACCACGCGCGCAGCATGGCGAGTTCGTCCCCGTCGGGGAATCCGGGCGGCTCGGCGGAAGCGGGTGCGGGAAGGGGTGTGTGACGCGTTTTCATGTGACGAAGTTTAGCGTAGAAATAGTCATCTTGTGATAAGAAGGATTATCTTTATAGCTGTAGGTGGTACGGATTTTCCGCTGAAACGAGAGATGCTCCCGCAGGAGCCGACCCACGTGCGCTGGCGCATCCTGGCGGCCGCCGAAGGCGAACGCCAGAAGAAGTTTCAACCCTCGTCACAGTGGCGCAGCCAGATATCACGATTTCTCGCGCCGCCTATACTCTGTCTGACCATCTTCACATTTCCTTCACGCTGATTTGAGGTTGTTAGCGAACGTCGATCAAGATCCTTTTCCGAGTCAAGGCTCGACCTCCGTCAAAAAGGAGATTCCAATGTCTGCAAACACGGCGATTGATGTTTCCGACGACCCGGCGGATGACGGAAGACGCAGATGGATCAAGACTGGCATAAGCGTGGCGACGCTCGTTGCCGGCATGCCGTTCACTGCGGGCGACATACAGGCGGCGGCGTTGTCCGAATCGCAGCGCAATGCGCTGACTCCCGATCAGATCATCGAAATGATGAAAGCCGGCAACGAACGGTTTCGCACCGGCAAGATGAAAAAGCAGGACTTTCTCGCGCAGAAGAGAGCGAGCGCTAGTGGCCAGTACCCGGCGGCAATCGTCCTCAGTTGTATCGACTCGCGCGCGCCGGCCGAGATCATTCTGGATATGGGAATCGGCGACACCTTCAATGCAAGGATTGCGGGAAACGTCGCAAACCAGGACATACTCGGCAGTATGGAGTTTGCGTGTGCCGTTGCGGGTGCGAAAGTGATTCTGGTGATGGGCCATACCGCATGCGGGGCGATAAAGGGGGCGATCGACAACGTTCAACTGGGAAATTTGACGGGTTTGCTTCAGAAGATCCAGTCGGCGATCGACGCAACGCAATATTCCGGAGAGCGATCCAGTAAAAATGATGAATTCGTCGATGCTGTCGCGCGATCGAACGTTCAGGGTGCGATAGCCGCTATCCGCAGTGGGAGTCAGATTCTGTCCGATCTGGAAAATAAGGGGAACGTGAAAATGGCGGGCTCGATGTATGACATTCGAAACGGCAAGCTAACGTTCCTGTGAGAATTCGAAGCCGGTTCGCAAGCGATGCGCGGCTATTGCGAGGTGCGTGTATTTTTGATTCCCCGATATCAATAACGAAAGAGAACGACAATGTTGCGCACCTCACTAAAGGTAATAAAGATAGGTGCATGGGTTGCAGTCCTGCTGGTGATACTCGCATTCGGCATGCGCGCCTGGTATTCGCAGCGCAGCCCGGATCTCGCGGTCTGGCACACCTACGTGCCGCGCGAAATGACTGTCGAGGAAATGGATGCGGGGGACTGGAACGCCTACATGAATGCGGAAGCACGCATTTTCGAGGCGGTTCGCGTGAACGTCGTCGAGAAATTGAAGCCGTCCGAGCGCATCCCGACTAACCGGTACTACGAAGGGGCGCCGATCTATCCGGGGCACTTCGCGCAAGACTGGAACCGTTCGTACATTCTCGAGCCGCAGGGTTCACCCGTTGGCGCCGTGGTGCTGTTGCATGGCATGACGGATTCGCCGTTCAGTTTGCGTCACATCGCGCGCCACTATCGCGATCGCGGCTTCGTCGCCATCGGCATCCGCTTGCCGGGGCACGGTACGGTGCCGGCCGGGCTGGCAAACGTCCACTGGCAGGACTGGGCTGCGGCCACCCGGCTCGCCATACGGGAAGCGCGCCGGCGTGTGGGCCCGGACAAGCCGCTCGAACTGGTGGGATTCTCCAACGGCGGGGCGCTGGCATTGCAATACGCGCTCGACGCGATCGAGAATCCCGCGCTGACGCGCCCGAGCCGACTGGTGCTGATTTCCCCGATGATAGGCGTAACGCGTTACGCGCGCTTTGCCGGCCTCGCCGGATTGCCGGCAATATTGCCGGCGTTCGCGCGTGCCGCATGGCTTGGCGTCATTCCGGAATTCAATCCATTCAAATACAACTCGTTCCCGGTGAACGGCGCGCGTCAATCGTACCTGCTGACCGCCGCGATCCAGGAGCAAATGGCGAGGCTTGAGCGTGAGAACCGGCTCGACACGCTGCCGCCGGTCCTGACCTTCCAGTCCGTGACCGACTTCACGGTCAGCACGCCGGCGATCATGTCGTCGCTCTATGACAAGCTTCCTGAGAACGGCAGCGAAGTGGTGTTATTCGACGTGAACCGCAGCGTGCGTTTCAGGACGTTCCTGCGCGTTGCATCCTACACGGCGATTTCACGGCTGCTGCGTACCGGTCCCCAGAACTATCGCACGACGGTGATTGGCAACGCCTCGCCGGACTCCGCGCATACCGTCGAGCGCAGCACCTACGCGGGTGAAGTGCAGACGAGGACCAAACCGCTGGATATCGATTATCCGCAGGAAATCTTCTCCTTATCGCACGTCGCGATACCGTTCCCGATCACGGACCCGCTGTACGGCATTGCACCGGACGATTCGGAAAATTTCAATGAGCACCTCGGCACGCTTGCGCCGCGCGGCGAGCGCGGCACCCTGATCCTGACGCTCGATTCGATGTTCCGCATCGCGTCGAATCCATTCTTTCCTTACTTGCTGCAGCGTATCGATGAAGGCATGGGCGCAGTGCCGCCGCCGGTCGTCAAGTCTTCGCCGCGCACCCATGAAACTGCTGCCGGGCAGCCTGATGATTTCTCCGATGACCTGAATGCACTCGACCAGGTTGGGGCCGATGAGCCTTAGACCAGGCTGCTTCAAAGGCGCAATGGGCTCGCCAGCGAGTAGGTCCCGAACAGGAAGCCGCTTCGAAGGATTAGTCTGGCAGCCGCACGCGTTGAGACGTGCTTGACGAACGTTGAACGTCCGTCAAGCACCCTGGGAACCACCGTACGACATCGTATCAATCGCTTTGCCCATTCGAGGCGGGCGCGGGTGCCGCTCGCTGTGCCGCGGCTTCAGCTGCAACGCGTGCCTGGGCCGCATGCAGGTCGTCAGGATATTTGTTGTCGCGTCCAGTCGGTTTGTAGCCGGCTCGTACGAGCTGGGCCAACTCCTCGCGAACCTGCGCACGCGTGGGCGATCCATTCGAGGGTTGGGCGAAAGAAAGGGACGGTACCAGCAGGGCGGCCGCAAGCGCGGCCAGTTTGAGTGTCCGGTTCATGGTCTGTGCCTCCAGCCAGGCGTCAGCGCTACGGACCCGGGGTGGGTCGATAGCTGGCACCGATAGCTTGACGCGGCAGACTTAAGAAACAGTTAACATCGGGCAGGCGACTTGTAATCTCCACATAAGCCGCCTTGCTTACAGAAGCCCGACAATTCGCTGCCTGCTACCGCGACGGTCCGGGCACGCTCCAAAGCCGAACCGTCGCAACCACCCAACTTCTCATTGTGTTTGCATGGCCGGCGCAACCTCGCTGGACGTAACTGCGAAGCGGTGCTTTCTCATGGGCGCGAGAATGAACTTGGCCGACAGCCCCGCGATGATCGACACGACGGCTGAGCCGATCAGGACGTGCTCCCACGATCCGCCGGCGGCCAAAAGCGACGCAATCGGGACGAGCAACGACGCCGTGCCCTTGGCGGTATAGAGCGTGCCCGCATTCGACGCCGCGTATTTGCTACCGAACGTATCCGCGCAGATTGCCGGGAAGATCGAAAAGATTTCTCCCCAGCACAGGAAGATCAGCGGCGCGAAGATCAGGAATGCATAAGGATCGTGACCGAACGCATTCATGCCCAGCAACGCCAGCCCCTCGCCAACGAACACGATCAGCATGGTGTTTTCGCGGCCGATCTTGTCTGACAGGAGGCCGCAGATGGGGCGGGTCAGCCCGTTGAGCAGATTGTCGATCGATAGCGCCAGCGTCAGCAACGGCAGCGTCGCGCCAAAGAATTGTACGGGCAGCCTGGCAAAGCCAAATGACTTTGCGATCGGGCCGAGTTGGGCGGTCGCGATCAGACCGCCGGCGGCGACGAGCACGAACAACAGATAAATCATCCAGAAGAGAGGCGTTTTGACCATCTGGCGTGGCGTGTAGTCGACTTTGCTCGTCACGACGCGCGCGACGGGCTTGATGCCGGGGCCAGGATTCGGGCGGATCAACGCAATGCTCAGAATGAAGATGGCGATGCCCTGGAATACGCCGAACACGAAGAACGTTTGCCGATAACCCGAGTCGTGAATCATGTTGGCAATCGGTATCACCGTCAGCGCGGCCCCGGCGCCGAAGCCCGCAGCGGTCAGGCCCGCGGCGAGGCCGCGACGGTCGGGGAACCATTTGAGTGCATTGCCAACACAGGTGCCGTAGACGCAGCCGGCTCCCAGTCCGGCGATCACCGAAGCGGTGTAGAGCATGGGTAGCGTCGTGGCGAACGAATCGAGCACCCAGCTCAGCGCGACGAACGCCGCGCCGCACATGACGACGGGGCGGGGGCCGAAGCGGTCGACGAGCCAGCCTTCGATCGGCACGAGCCAGGTTTCGACCAGAATGAAGATGGAAAACGCTAGCTGGACCGCGGCGCCGGACCAGAGATTTTGCGTTTTCATTGGGATCACAAAAAGTGTCCAGGCATACTGAAGGTTGGCGACGAGTGCCATACAGGCAATGCCGATGAAGAGTTGAGTCCACCGGTTTCTCAGGAAAGCATTGCCTGCCGGCGAGGCAGCGGATGACATGACGACTTCTCCCACGAATTGAAGTTCGGACTAGGGCGCGAGGGGGCCGCGCCACCCGGGCCCGGCCTGCGATATCACGACTTCTTCTCGTACACCCCAACCTTGTTGCTTTCGTTGAGATAGACGTAGACGCGATGGGTGGCCGTGTCGACCGTCAGCGTGTGAACTTTGGGCTCGGTACGGATGTGGTCGACAATCTGATTGGAGTCCAGATCGATCACCTCGAGATTGCCGGTCTTGTCGCCGATGAATGCGCGGCGCTTGTCAGTGTCGATCGCGGTCTGGTCGACCGCGCCGGCAACGGCGATGGTCGTGACCAGCTTGCCCGTTGCCGGGTCCACGACGAGCATCTTCTTGTCGCTGGTGCCGAAGATCAGGTGATTCGTTTTGCTGTCGTAGACGCCGCCCTTGGCGTCCTTCTTCAAACCGAAGTCCCACACCGCTTCGATCTGGTGCGTGTTCGGATCGATCACGTCGATCTTGCCGCCGACCGGCTGATACAGGCGGTCGGTGGAAGCCACATACAGGGCAACGTCTGGGCCGTCCTTGTCGTCTTCGGGCTTCAGCTTGAACGTTGCGGTCAGCTTGTACGGCGACTTCGGCTCAAAAACGGCCTCGTTGTTGCTGTCGTCATTCGCGAGCAGAATCGTGCCCGTTTTCGTGTCGACGTTGACACCGTCGGGAGTCTTGCCGCCGCTGTCGACGGCGGCGATGCGCTCGAACGAATGTTTGTCATAGACAATCAACTTGCCGGTCGTCGCGTCGGTGACATAGGCGTGGTCTGCGTCGAAATCGATGCCGTTGCCGGAATCGACGCCCGCAAGCGTTTTCTTCACCGCCATGCTGTTTGCGTCGATCACAACGACGTTGTGATCGGGCGACTGGGACAGCCAAACTGCGTGGGTGTCCTTGTCATAGGTGACCCAATCGCCGTGACCGCCCTTGGTTCCTGGCAAATCAATCGTCTTGACGAGTTGATACTGCGACGTTTGCGCGTGGGCCGCCAATGAGCACAGCCCCATTGCTGCCAGACAAACCGTCAATGCTTTGTGCGTGAGAAAAGCCATGTTGCCTCCATAGGAAATGAATGCGCTTGTGTGCCTGGTTCTATCGACTGGCCTGGATGCGAGGTCAGAACTTGTGCGTGATGCCGAGGATCGTCACGACTTGCGAGCGTGTGCTCGAACTCGCCGCAAGATCGCCCACCGTGCCGCCCGCCGCGACGATTTGTGAGCCGTCTTCGCTGAACGTCGTGCCGCTGGCGTGGGAATAGGCCACGGCCGTATAGAAGCTCGTGCGCTTGCTCAACGCGTAGGTGGCGTTCACGCCGAAGTTGTTGTACGTCGCCGACGAGGCCCCGCTCGAGTGCGTGTACACATAGTTGAGCGCGGCGGCCAGTTCGGGACTGAACTGGTACTGAAGCGCCGCGCCGCCAACGTTGAAGGTCTGCGTGCGGTTGAACGCGCCGTAGTCCGTGTATGGCTTGTACTGCGCGTTGCTGTACCGGATGTTGGCGGTGAGGTTGCCGATGACGTATTGGGCGGCGACCTGAAAGATCTGCCGCGAACCGAACATCGGCGTCGCCCCGTAAAGCGGCGTCACCGAGTTGTTCTGAATGAGGTCCGCCGCGCCGTTGCCGTTCACGTCGTTCTTCATGAACAGATAGCCGGTGGCAAGCGTCAGGCCGCCGTTGTTGTACGCGGCGGCGGCGCCATACGCGTGACCGCCCGTCGTATTGCCGGCAATGCCGCCAACGCCGTACATCAACTCGTACTGGAAGCCGGCGTAAGTGGGGCTCGCGTACTTGATCGAGCTATTGATCCACGCCGAGTTGTCGTTGTTGTCGGCGTCGCCTGGGGTGGTGAAAACCGGGCCCGCGAAGTTGTCGCCGGTGATCGGCTGGATCAGGTCGACCGTCGGGTCGAACTGGCGTCCCATCGTCACCGTGCCATAGGCATCGTCAGAAAGTCCCACCGTGGCCTGGTGGCCGAAAAGACGGCCGCCGGAAAGCGATCCATGCGTGATGTCGAACGAGCTTTCCAGGGTGAAGATCGCGTTCAGACCGCCGCCGAGTTCCTCCTTGCCCTTGAGCCCCCAATACGTCGCTGCGTTGTCGCCGTTTTGCATGGCCACGAGAGAATGGCCGCCGGTGTTGTTGTACCAGGCGACGGCTTCGTCGAGCGAACCGTATAGCGTGACGCTGCTCTGTGCATGCACGGCAGCGGATGAGAATGCGGTAAGTACTCCGACGCAAATAAAGCCTGACCCGAAATGTCTCACAACCTCTCCTTTCATTAATAATAATTTGTAGTGCGAAGTGCGTAATGAAGAATTCAGTGCTTAGGGCTGGTGCCCGGCGCCAGGGCGGCAGGCCTGCGGATCCACGCGAGTCACCCTGTCTGGCGCCAGGGATGGTGCGCTGCGGTGCGTGCTGTCCAGCGGGGATGCGAGGCGGGCATCGGCTGTCCCGGGTCGAACTTTGACGGCGTGCCCAGCTTTCGGATAATCGAATAATTTTATGTGCACGATAAAAGGTTCGTTATGTCTGAAAGCCGTTTAAATGATTGAAGGTTACGGCGCGACCGTCTTAACCTGACCGTTTCCTGACAAGGCCTGCATGCCTGAACGCTGGAAAGCGCCGTGGGAAAAGGCAGACGCCGGTTCGCACTGGCTGCGTCTGCTTGCGCACGGCACGAGCTTGCGCAAGAAGCGGATGAAGGAAAACGTAAAGAGAAGAGAGCGGTGTTCGCCGGTCGATTCGACGCAAGGGGGCGACGGTCAGGGAATTCACTGAGCGCCTGCTGTTGTTCAAACATTCGGCGAGCTAGAGCGTTAACCTTCCCTTAAGGTTGGCGGCGGTAGCCTCACCCACTTTATGTGCAGCACAGGAGTGAACAACGGGGAGCGCCATGCGCATACTGGTGGTGGGAGACGACGCCTCGATAGACGGTGGGTTGAAACGCGGGTTGCGCAAGGAGGGATTTGCCGTCGATTGGGCGAATGATGTCGAAACGGCCATGCTTGCACTTCGAACGACCTCGTATGGTCTGGTGCTGCTCGATATTGGGTCGTCCGGGAATCACGGACTGACGCTGCTCGCGAGATTGCGGCGGCGCAATGATGCGACGCCCGTGATTGTGATGACAGCGCGTAACGCCGGTCCGGACGCAGTCGCCGGCCTCGACGGAGGTGCCGACGACTACCTCGTCAAACCGTTTGCACTCGATGAACTGCTGGCGCGCATGCGCGCTCTGAGCCGCCATCGAACGGGGCGTGTGCAGTCGTCGCTGCAGGTGGGCGTGCTACGGCTCGATCCTGCGCAACACCGTGTGTGGTTGCGTGACAAGGAAGTATCGGTGACGACGCGAGAGTTCGCGCTGCTTCATGAATTGATGCGCGATCCGGCAATCGTCGTCACGCCGGCGCAACTCGAAGAACGGATGTACGGATGGAACGAGGAAATCGAGAGCAACGCCATCCAGGTGCATATCCACAATCTGCGCCGCAAACTGGGGGTAGACGCTATCCTGAACGTGCGCGGCGTGGGTTATCGCATCGGGACACTCGCGTGAGGCAGGCGCGCGGTGGCCTGGAAAGACGGTTGCGCATGACGCAGCGACAATGCCATCCCGGTGGCTGGAGACCCATGTGAGGATGCTACTGGTCCATGACGACGATTCAATCGCGCTGCAGGTCGTGACGCAAATGCACCTCGCGGGATACGAGGTGGATTGGGCGAGCAGCGAATACGAAGCAGAACTGAGTTTGCGGTATCGATGCCACGACATCGTGTTGCTCGCTTTCGGCGAATCTGGCGTGGACGCGTTCGAGCTGTTGCGCCGTTATCGCAGGCTCGGTGGAAATGCCGCGGTCGTCGCACTGATTCCACGCGGTCTGCTGGCGAGTCCGATGGTCGTGCTGGATGGCGGGGCCGACGACTATCTGATCACGCCGTTCGATCTCGAAGATCTGAGGTCGAGGGTTCGCGTTTTGATGCGGCGGCCGCATCGCGTGCAAGGCCCGGTGGTGCTGGGAAATTTGACAGTGAACCAACTCGACGATCTGGTACTGCTCGACGACATGCCGGTGACCTTGAGGCCGAGCGAATACCGGTTGTTGACTGCACTGGTCAACGAGCCCATGCGAGTCTTCTCGCGTTCGGAGCTGGCGCTGCATCTGTTTGGACGCACGCGCGCGGCCTCGGGCAGCGCCGTCGATGTCGTCGTTCACGGCTTGCGGCGCAAGCTTGGCCCGGAGAAGATCGTGACGATACGAGGCGTGGGCTATCGGATGCGCCAGGCCGCGTGACGCAGGCACGGCTCACTTCTCACTAAGGCCGTAACCACCGCCGGCCAATCGGTACAGCGAGAACTTTCCTGTACAGCGCGATCAACGCGCGGGTCATCGCCATGCCCGCAATGCGCCAGAACGGGCTGCCAACCATGCAGGCCAGCCAGGCGACGAACGCCGCGCCGATCATGTCGAATGGCCAGTGCACCCCGACAAAGATGCGAGCCCAGGCTACGGCGATATCGACGATCAAGGCAAGCAAGCCGATTCCACGCTTCCCGCCGGACAGGAAGGTGAACGAGACTGCGAAAAGCAACGTCACATGATCGCTAGGAAACGAAGAATCGGGAGCATGGGCGAGAAACGTATGGCCCATTGCGCTAACGAAAGGGCGGGGGTGATACCACGCCAGACCGATCAGCTGGTTGATGCCGAGGGCCAGCAAGCCGGCAAGACATGCGCGCACGGCCAACGCGCGGCGCTCGTCCGAGCCTGTCAGCCATAGTGCCACCAGCATGGCCGGGACCAGCAGGATCGCATAGTCCGCGATCAGCGTGCCCGCAGCAATGAGCCCATGCGGCGTTGCGGGTGTGGCATTGAGTGCGAGAAAAATGCTTCGGTTCAACGTTTCGACTGCATCCATAGGGGCCCTCTGTTTTCATGCCCGTTCTTGCGTGACCGCTGGCAAGTGGTTCGGGTTGTCAGAGGCGATTCTACGCACCGGCCCCTTAACGAAACCTTAACAGGGGCGACCGGGATCCATGGTCGGGCCGGCGTGGACGGCATGACATGGCCAGTTTTGTCAGTATGTCGGCCGGTTTGATCAGTCTGTCCGGCACCTGTTGGCGCTAGGATTGCCACGGCACGCCCTCGGGACTTCCTGAACGGGTCGGGACCAGGCGTAGAAACAGGCTGTGCCGGCGCTTAGCAGGCGGCAAACAGATAATTGAGGAATCCATATGAGCAGGGAAGTCGTGGTGGTAGGCGGTGTGCGGACCGCGATCGGCAAATTCGGCGGCAGCCTGAAAGACGTGCCGCCAACCGAACTCGGTTCAATCGTCGTGCGCGAACTGCTCGCGCGAAGCCACGTCGAGGCAAAGGACGTGGGGCATGTGGTGTTCGGCAACGTGATTGCCACCGAGCCGCGGGATTTTTACCTGTCTCGCGTCGCCGCGATCAACGCCGGCATTCCCGAATCGACGCCTGCGTTCAACGTCAACCGGCTGTGCGGTTCGGGCCTGCAGGCGATCGTTTCCGCCGCCCAGACCATTCTGCTCGGCGATGCTGAGGTGGCGATCGGCGCTGGCGCCGAGAACATGAGCCGCGCGCCGTACATCTCGACCGAGGCGCGCTTCGGCGCACGGATGGGCGACGCGCGCCTCATCGACATGATGCTGGGCGCGCTCAATGATCCTTTCCACGCCGTGCCGATGGGCGTGACGGCCGAAAATGTCGCGGGCCGCTACGGCATCACGCGCGAGCGTCAGGACCATCTCGCGCTTGAGTCGCATCGCCGCGCGGCGCGAGCGATCGCCGAGGGCCGCTTCACCAGCCAGATCGTGCCGGTCAAGCGCACGGTGAAAGGGCGCGAGACCGTCTTCGACACCGACGAACATTTGCGTCACGATGCAACGATCGACGACTTCGCGAAGCTCAAGCCCGTATTCGCGAAAGAAAACGGTACGGTCACGGCTGGCAACGCTTCCGGCATCAACGACGCAGGCGCAGCCGTCCTGCTGATGTCGCGCGCAGCGGCCGAGGCGCGCGGCCTCGCGCCGATGGCGAAACTCGTGGCGTACGCACACGCGGGCGTCGATCCGCTTTACATGGGCATCGGCCCGGTGCCGGCTACGCGTCTTGCGTTGCAGCGCGCAGGACTGTCCGTCGCGGACCTCGACGTGATCGAGTCGAACGAGGCGTTTGCCGCCCAGGCATGCGCGGTCACGCAGGAGCTGGGTCTCGACCCTGAAAAGGTGAACCCCAATGGTTCGGGTATTTCGCTCGGCCATCCGATTGGCGCGACCGGCGCACTGATTGCCGTGAAGGCGCTGCACGAACTCAAGCGCATTGGTGGCCGTTATGCGCTCGTCACGATGTGCATTGGCGGCGGGCAGGGGATCGCCGCCATTTTCGAAAACGTCCAGTAAGTTGAGTGCGCCTTCGGGCGCGCCATATAAAGCCATGCAAATCGAAACATTGGGAATCGTCGGCGCCGGGACGATGGGTTCCGGCATCGCGCAGGTCGCCGCGCTCGCTGGCCTGCGAGTGATCGTGGTCGACGTCAGCGAAGCCGCGCTCGACAAAGGTCTCGCCGCGCTGAAGGGAAGCCTCGATCGGCTCATTGCGAAAGACAAGCTGGACGCGGCGGCGTGCGATGCCGCGCTCGCGCGCATCGAGACATCCACGGTTTATCAGCGGCTCGGTGCTGCTGGGCTGATCATCGAAGCCGCCACCGAAAACCTCGAGCTGAAGCTGCGCATCCTGAAGCAGATTGAAGCAGTCGCGCGTCCCGACGCCATTCTCGCTTCCAATACGTCTTCAATCTCGATCACCACGCTTGGCGCCGCGCTTGCCGACCCGTCGCGCCTCGTCGGCATGCACTTCTTCAATCCGGTGCCGTTGATGCCGCTCGTGGAAATCATCCGGGGCCTCGAAACCGGTAGCGCCGCAGCGGAGGCGGTCCACGAGCTGACGTTGCGGCTCGGAAAGACGCCGATCAGCGTACGCAATTCGCCGGGCTTCGTGGTCAACCGCATTCTCGTGCCGATGATCAACGAGGCTTTCTTCCTGCTCGCCGAAGGCGTCGCGCCAGCCGAGGATATCGATACCGGCATGCGTCTCGGAGCGAATCAGCCGATTGGGCCGCTTGCGCTTGCCGATCTCGTTGGACTCGATGTGGTGCTTTCGGTCATGGACGTTTTTTACAATGACTTCGGCGATTCGAAATACCGCGCGTGCCCGCTGCTTCGTGAACTGGTGGCCGCAGGACGTCTGGGCCGGAAGACTGGGCGCGGGGTGTATCGTTACGGCTAGAAAGATTGTCGCGGAGGTTCCGCGGGCGGTCAGCCCGCGGGCGTCGAGGTCATTGGTGATCTGTAATGCAAGGAGTTTAGACGTTTGCGAACATTATAAAACTGCGATAATTTGCATTATGTAAAATAATGTTCGCGCGGAAAAATGGCCCACGGGCAGCGTCGGCTAACCTTCCAGCGGCGCGCTCTGGATACCCGACTCCCTCAGCGCCCCTCATCCATTTGCTGCCCGACGACACCTGCCTTCACACGCCAGCGGTCGCTTTCCAGAACGGTCTGTGCGTCGATGCGCCTGAACAGATCCAGAAGCGGCGCAACAAGCCCAGTCCAACCCGTCTGGTGACTTGCACCTAGCCCCGCACCGTTGTCGCCGTGGAAATACTCGTAGAACAGGATCAGGTCACGCCAATGCGGGTCGTCCTGGAACTTGCCTGTCCCGCCATAAACCGGGCGCCGACCATCCACGCCGCGAAGAAACGTACCCGTCAGACGGCGGACGATCTCCTGCGCCACCTCGAACAGAGTCATCATCTGGCCGGATCCCGTCGGGCATTGAACCTTGAACTCGTCACCGAAAAAGCCGTAAAGATTCGTCAGCGCCCTGACGATCAAGAGATTCACCGGCATCCACACCGGCCCCCTCCAGTTCGAGTTCCCACCGAACATGCCGGTATTCGATTCCGCCGGCAGATACTGCACCTTGTATTCCTGCCCGCCCACGTTGAGTGTGTACGGATGGTCGAGATGGTAGCGAGACAGCGACCGGATACCGTACGGCCCGAGGAATTCGTTCTCGTCGAGCAGGTATCCGAGCACGCGCTCCAGTTTCCGCGTATTCAGGATCGACAGGAGTCTGCGGTCTCTATGGCCGATGAAGCCAGCATCGGTCGGGGCCACATGGGCAAGCAACTCGGGGTAACGACTTCGAAACTGGGCGATCAGCTCCATGAGTCTCGGACAGCGCGAGACTGAATCGGCCTCGAAAACCGTCGACGCGCACAGCGGCAGCAAGCCGACCATCGACCTGACTCTCAGGCGCATCGTCTGGCCGTCAGGCAGACGCAACAGGTCATAGAAGAATCCGTCCTGCTCGTCCCACATGTCGTCCGGCTGGTCTCCAAGCCGGTTCATTGCGTAGGCAATCCACATGAAATGCTGGACGAACTTGAACGCAATCTCTTCGTACATGGGGTCGTGCTCGGCCAGGAGCATGGCCATCTCCAGCATGCTCTGGCAATAAAACGCCATCCACGCAGTGCCATCCGCCTGCTCGAGCGAACCCCCCGTGGGAAGCTGAGCGCTGCGATCGAACACGCCAATGTTGTCGAGTCCAAGAAAGCCTCCGGCGAAGACGCTTCGACCCGAAGGATCCTTACGGTTGACCCACCAGTTGAAATTGAGCATCAAGCCCTGGAACGAGCGCTCGAGAAAGCGCGGATCGGCGCGTCCCAACGCTTTCTCATACTTGTAGAGCCAGAGCGTAGCGGCGGCATGCACGGGGGGATTCACGTCACTGAAGTTCCACTCGTAGGCCGGGATCTGCCCGCTTGGGTGAAGATACAGGATACGCAGCATCAACAGCAGCTGCTCCTTGGCAAAATCGAAATCGACGGAGGCCAGCGCGATCGTATGAAACGCCAGGTCCCACGCTGCGAACCAGGGGTACTCCCATTTGTCCGGCATGGAGATCACGTCGGCGTTCAGCATAGGGAACCACTCGGTATTGCGCACTGCATGCTGGCTGGCTTCGAGCAATGGATGGCTCTGGTGCTCGCGCAACCACCGCTCGAGATCGAAGTAGTAATACTGCTTGCTCCACAACATGCCTGCCAACGCCTGACGGTGTACGCGTCGCTCATCGTCGGTCAGTACCGTTGGCGCAATACGTTCGTAGAACGCGTCCGCCTCGGTCACGCGATCGTCGAAAGTCCTCTCGAAGTCATCGAAGGCGTTGTCCAGCCTGACAGCGCTCAGGCGCAGCCTGATGGTCGCGGCGCCGCCCGCGGGGACCTCGCATGCGTAATGCGCCGCAGCTTTGGTTCCCGCCCTCGCCGGATTCACGGCGTCGCGCTGCCCGTCAATGACATACGCGTGGAACGCGTCCTTCACATAGGGTGAAGCGTTGGGTTGGTTCCACAGACGCCGTGCGTTGCTTTCATTTTCCGTGAAGAGCAGTTCCGTTTCGCCATCGCAATAAAGCCAGTACTCACCCAGTTCCCGATGCGTCGCGCGAATCACGCCCGAATCTGCTTCGCATAGCGAAGGTCTGTAATCGTCGTAGCCCCACGACCAGGTATTGCGGAACCACAGCGTTGGCAGGACGCGAAGCCGCGCCCCTTCCCTTGCCCGGTTGTGCACGGTGACGCGCACGAAGATGTCTTCTGGGGCCGCCTTCGCGTATTCGACGAACACGTCGAAATACCGGTCGTCATCGAATATGCCGGTATCGAGCAGTTCGTACTCGAGTTCACCACGCGAACGCTTTCCGTTTGTCTCGACCAGATCCTGGTATGGATATTCCCGCTGCGGATATTTGTACAGATACTTCATGTACGAGTGCGTGGGCGTGCTGTCGACATAGAAGTAGTACTCCTTCACGTCCTCGCCATGATTGCCTTCGCTATTGGTCAGACCGAAGAGGCGTTCCTTCAGGATTGGGTCGTGTCCGTTCCAGACTGCAAGCGCGAAACACAACCTTTGCTTGTCGTCGCAGAGACCGCCGATCCCGTCTTCTCCCCATCGGTAGGTACGCGAACGCGATTGATCATGGGTGAAATAACGCCAGGCGTCGCCGTCGCCGCTATAGTCCTCGCGGACCGTCCCCCACTGACGCTCACTGAGATACGGCCCCCACTTCTTCCACGGCAGCTGCGCGGTACGCGACTCGTTCAGACGCCTTTCCTCTGCTGCGTCGACGATTGCAGGGCACATGCCTCGCCTCCCGATCCGCGAGATAGTCGTGAATTACCGTAGTGATGGGCCTGCGCTCGCATTTGTGGCCGCGCACGAGGCCCCCCAGGATCACTGCGGCACCTGCGCGACGGGTTCCGGCGTTGCGGGCTGCGCCGGCGGCGGTCCGCTCGCCGGTTGCGGCACGCTCATCTGCTCCGCCTGAACGACCCACCCGCCGCCCATCGCCATGTAAAGGCTGACGAGGTTCGTCAGCGTCGCGGCCCGGGTCTGCGTCTGCTGCAGCTCGGCGCTGAACAGATTGCGCTCGGCGTCCAGCACCTCCAGGTAGCTCGTGTAGCCGCCCTCGTAACGCAGCCGCGCGAGCCGCAGATACTTGCGCAGCGAGCCGACCTGCTGGGTCTCGATCTCGAACTGCTCGCGTGACTTTTGCACGGCGAGCAGCGCGTCGTCGACCTGCTGGAACGCCACCCGAATTGCATTTTCGTAGGCGAACAACGCCTCCTGCTGACGCGCCTCGGCCTGCTTGTTCTGACCGTAGATGTTGCCGCCCGTGA
Source organism: Paraburkholderia sp. CNPSo 3281 (assembly GCF_024206515.1). NCBI lineage: Bacteria > Pseudomonadati > Pseudomonadota > Betaproteobacteria > Burkholderiales > Burkholderiaceae > Paraburkholderia > Paraburkholderia sp. CNPSo 3281. The sequence continues at coordinate 91,090 of NZ_JAMBPS010000012.1, forward strand.
AGATCGGCATCACGGCCGAGCCGGCAAACGACCACACGCGCGCAGGTCCGGTGAAGAGATTGGAGAACTGCGTGCTCACCGAGCCGAACAGCCCCGTGAGCGAGATCTGCGGGAAATACAGCGCGCGCGCCGCGCCAATCAGCGCATTTTCCGCGATCAGGTTCTGCTCGGCCTGCAGCAGATCGGGCCGGCGTTCGAGCAGTTCCGACGGCATGCCCTCAGGCACGGCGGGCGTCGAGAGATCCACCAGCGCGCGGCCGCGCAGGATCGGCTCCGGATTGCTGCCAAGCAGGACCGAGAGCGCGTCTTCCTGCTGCCCGATCTGCTGCTCGAGTTGCGGGATGGTCGCTTTCGTCGCCGCATAGTCCGATTGGCTTTGGGCAAGCTCCATATCCGAAGTCTGTCCGAACTGCTGGCGCAGTGTGAACACGTGCACGGAATCGGCGCGGCTCGCGGTCGTGCTCTGTGCGATTTCGAGTTGCATATCGAGGCTGCGCAGCGTGATATAGGACGTCGCGACCGACGCGACGAGCGTCAGAATCGTCGCGCGGCGGCTCTGTTCGGCCGCGTTCACGTTGGCGCGTGCCGCCTCGGTTTCGCGTCGTACCTGACCAAACAGGTCGATGTTCCAGAAGGCCGATATGCTCGGCTGGAATTCGTTGAAGACCGGCGAGACGCCGGCCGGTATCGGTGTCGGTCCGTCCTGCGATGCGCGCTCGCGCGCCGCGCTGAAACCGACGCTCGCCTGCGGGAACAGCGCCGAACGCGTGCTCACGAACTGGCCCATGAACTCGTCGACACGCGCGGCCGCCTGCTTCACGTTGAGGTTGTTCTCGAGCGCGGTCTTCACCAGGTCGTTCAGCACCGGGTCGTCGAACTGCTCCCACCATGTGGTGTTGGCGACGTCGGCCACTTCCGGGTACGCAAACCGGTACGTCGCCGGCACGGCCACTTTCGGCCGCTCGTAGTTGGGGCCGAGCAGACAGCCGTTCAACAAGCCGATGAGGAGGACCGGCGCGGCGATGCGCACGAAGGCAGCGGCGCGCATGTCAATCGTCCTTGTGCCGCGCGGACGGCGTGACGGTCGGCGAGCCCGAGCCGCCGGATACCGGCGGCGGCGTTCCGCTGCCAGCCACGGGTGTGTCCTTGCCGCCGCCCTTGCGCGAACCAAGCGACTCGATCCCCCAGTAGAACATCGGAATGAAGAACACGGCGATCGCGGTCGCACCCAGCATCCCGCCGATCACGCCGGTGCCGATCGAATGGCGGCTGTTTTGCGAGGCGCCGAGCGCAATGGCGAGCGGCACACAGCCGAGGATGAACGCAAGCGACGTCATCACGATCGGCCGCAGGCGCTCTTCCGCGGCGGTCAGCGCGGCGTCGTACGGTGTCTTGCCCGCTTCCCGGTTCAGCACCGCGAACTCGAAGATCAGGATCGCGTTCTTCGCGGCGAGCGCGATCAGCATGGTCAACCCGATCTGGAAGTACACGTCGTTGTTCAGGCCGCGCAGCAGGATCGCGAGCAGCGCGCCGAAAAGCGCGAATGGCACCGCCATGAGCACGCCGACCGGCAGCGACCATTTCTCGTATTGCGCGGCGAGGATCAGGAACACCATGATGATCCCGAACACGAACACGAGCCCCCCGGTCGAACCCGACTTGATTTCCTCGAACGCCTCGCCACTCCACCCGACGGCGTAGCCCGGCGGCATCTGCGCGGCGAGTTCCTTCAAGGTGCCGATCACCTGGCCCGAGCTGTAGCCCGGCGCCGCGTTCGCCGTAATTTTCACCGCCGGGAAGTTGTTGAAGCGCGTGATCAGATCGGGGCCCGTGGCGTACTTGTAAGTCATCACCGCCTTGATCGGCACCATGTTGTTCGAGCGGCTGCGCACGTAGATCTGGTCGAGGTCGGCGGGCGTGAGCCGGTAGCGCGGATCGGCCTGAACGATCACCTGCCAGAGCCGCGCGTCCTTGTTGAACTGCGACACGTAAAGCGAGCCGAACATCGTCTGCATCGCGCTGTACACCTCTTCGACCGGCACGCCGAGCGTCTCCGCCTGGTCGCGGTCGACGTTGACGAGCAACTGCTGCGAGCTCGCGTTGAACGTCGTGGTCACGCCGGTCAGCTCGGGGCGCGCCCTCGCCTTCGCGATGAAGTCCTGCACAACGCCCGCGAGCTGCTGAATTGAGCCGTCTCCGTGACTTTCGATCCACATCTCGCTGCCGCCCGTCGTACCGAGACCCGGAATGGACGGCGGATTCACCGGTATGACGAGGCCCTCCTGAATTTTCGAGAGCGTTTCATAAGCCTTGATCAGCACGGCGCGCGCGTTTTGCTCCCGGATGTTCGAGAACTTGTACCGCTCGTCGAAGCTCCTCAGGCCGACGAAGAACGTGCCCGCGTTGTTCTTGTTCTGGCTGTCCAGCAGGCTGTAGCCGTTCACGATCGTGATGCTGCTGACCGCGGGCTGCTTCATGAAATAGTCGGTGACCTTGTCGCCCACGTCCGCGGTCCGGTCGAGGCTCGCCGCGTCGGGCATGATGATCGCACCAAGCAGATAGCCCTGGTCCTCGGGCGGCAGGAAAGCGCCTGGGATCGACTTCCCCATCATGACGGCAAGCACGATCACGGCACCGAAAACAAGGAGGCCCAGCACGTAGCGCCGGATCATGAACCGCACGGCGCGCCCGTAGCCGGCCGTCATGCGCTCGAACTGATGGTCGAACCACCGGAAGAAGCCCTTTTTCTCATGGTGCGTGGGCTTGAGCAGGATGGCGGCAAGCGCCGGAGACAGCGTGAGCGCCACGATGCCCGAGAACACCACCGAAATCGCAATCGTGATCGCAAACTGCTTGTACAGCTGTCCGGTGATGCCGCCAAGGAACGCAACCGGCACGAACACAGCGCACATGACGAGCACGATGGCGATGACCGGGCCCGACACCTCGTCCATCGCCCGCTTGGCCGCTTCTTTCGGACTGAGCTTGAAGACGGTCATGTTGCGCTCGACGTTCTCGATCACGACGATGGCGTCGTCCACGACGATGCCGATGGCGAGCACCATCCCGAACAACGTCAGCATGTTGATCGAGAAGCCCAGCGCCGCCATCCCCATCGCCGTGCCGACGATCGACACCGGGACGGCCAGCACCGGAATGAGCGTCGCGCGCAGGCTCTGCAGAAACACGTACACGACGATCACCACCAGCACGAGCGCTTCGAAGAAGGTATGGACCACGTCGGCGATCGACGCACGCGTGAACTCCGTCGTGTCCATCGCGACCTGGTAGTCGAGCCCTTCAGGAAACGAACTCTTGAGCTCCGCGAGCGTCTCGCGCACCTGCTTCGAGACGTCGAGCGCATTCGCGCCCGGCTGCTGGTAGACCGCGATAATCGTCGCCGGCTTGCCCTGGTAGGTGGTGCGGTTCGAATAGCTCTTCTGACCCAGCTCGGCCCGGCCGATGTCTTTCAGCCGGACGATCGCGGCGCCGGTGCTCGCTGCGCGGATGATGATGTTGTCGAACTCGGCGGGCGTCGCGAGCCGCCCGGTGGTCGTCACCGCGAACGACTGCTCGACCGGGTTGCCGGTTGGCGCCTGGCCGACGGTGCCGACCGCGAATTGCTGGTTCTGGCCGCGTACGGCGTTTTGCACGTCGCCGGCGGTAATGCCGAGCTGCGCCATGCGATCGGGTTTCAACCAGATCCGCATCGCATAATCTGGAGTGCCAAAGATCGACGACTGGTTCGCACCCGGAATCCGCTTGATCGTGTCGAGCACGTAGACGTTCGCGTAGTTCGCGATATAGGTCGGATCGAAGCGCTCGTCCGGCGAGTAGATCGCGATCACCATCATGAAGGCGTTCGACTTCTTCTGGACCTGGACGCCCTGCGACTGCACCTGCTGCGGCAACTGCGGCAGCGCGAGGTTCACGCGGTTCTGCACGTCGACCTGGGCAAGCTCCGGATTGGTGCCGATGCCGAAGAACACGTTGAGCGTGTAGTTGCCGGTCGACGAGCCGGACGAATACATGTAGATCATGTTGTCCGCACCGTTGACCTGTTGCTCGATCGGCGCGGCCACATTGTTCGCCACGACGTCGGCGCTGGCCCCTGGGTAGGTCGCGGAGACCGTGATCTGCGGCGGTGTAACGTCCGGATACTGCGCGATGGGCAGCGCGAGCATCGTCAATGCGCCGCCGAGCGTGATCACGATCGAGATGACGGACGCGAAGATGGGCCGGTCGATGCAGAAGTGCGAGATGTTCATCGAGTCGCCCCTTACTGCGACGCGCCGCTGGATTTGGCCGGCGCCATCGCTCGCTCGCCCCCGCTCACCTGCGGCGCCGACGCACCGCCCTTCTCCACGACCGTTTTGCCGCCGGTCTGGGTCGAAGGGAGCGTTCCGGCGATCTTGAGCGGCACGTCGGGCACGACGCGGATCGCGCCGTCCACCACGATGCGCTCGCCGGCCTTCAGGCCATCGTTGATGAACCAGTTGTCGCCGCTCCAGTCGCCGACTTCGACCACTCGCTGCTTCGCCTTCGACTCATTGTCCACGACCCAGACGAAGTGGCTCTTCGCGCCCTGCAGCACCGAGCGTTGCGGCACGAGGATCGCATTCGGCCGCGTGGCGCCCGACACGCGCGCGCGCACGAACTGCCCCGGCCGCAGCGTACCCTTCGGGTTTGCAAGCGAGGCCCGCACGAGGAACGTGCCCGTGTCGGTACTGAACGCCGGATTCGCAAAGCTGATGGTGCCGTGCTGGGGAAATTCCGTGCCATCGGCGAGTATCACCGCCACCACGAACTCGCTGTTCGGCGGGAAGAGCAGCTTGCCCGCCGCAATCTCGTCCTGAAAGTGCAGCATTTCGTTTTCGGAAATGCTGAAGTTCACCCAGATCGGATCGAGCTGATAGACAAAGGTAAGGAGCCCAGATGAATTGGCGATCAGATAGCTGCCGTCCTGCTGTCTCGCATAGCTCGCGAGACCATCCAGCGGCGACTTGATCGTCGTGTAGCCGAGGTTGAGCTCCGCCGTCTCCACCTGCCCTTGCGCGGAAATCACCGCGGCCTGGGCCTGCTTCTCGTTGCCGATCGCGTCGTCGAGATCCTTCTGGCTCAATGCCTGTTGCGCGGCAAGCGGCTTGACCCGGGCAAGATTCTGCTGCGTGACCGTGAGCCGCGCCTGCTGCTGCGCAAGTTCGCCCCGCGCCGTTTGCAGCGCGGCCTGAAACGGCTTCGGATCCATCAGGAACATCGTCTGGCCAGCCTTCACCTTGTCGCCTTCGGAGTACGTCCGCCGGTCGAGAAAGCCGTCCACGCGCGCCCGAATTTCCACTTCACGCGAACTCTGTGCCTGCGCGGTGAACTCGAGTTGGACCGGGGTGTCCTGAGCCGTGACCGTCATCACCGTGACTTCCGGCGCGCCGAGCGCCGGCGGCCCCGATGCCTTCTTGCAGCCGGCGAAGAGCGTCAGCGCAATGGCGAAGAAGATTAGCGGCAGGCGGTCCCGGCGTGCCGCAACCCGGGGTAACGGTCGATGCTCGGGAAAGAACGGTCCGCTCATGAATGGCCTCCCGCAACGCGCTGGACCTGCGCATCGCCCCGGTACGCGCGCCATGGTCACCTCTTCGTTGCCCGCTTACTGTTCGCGATCCGGATCGGCAAGGATCCGCACACTACGCTAGACGCGACGCCGGCCGAGGCAGGACGGGGCCAGCCGACTTGCCGCTCCCGGACAATTGCCCACGCCGGTTATGACTTCCTCGATACATCGTGTCCCGATGATTTGCGCGAACACCGGAATGACTTTTTGTCTACTGGCTGGGGTGCCGCGCACGCGGCGCGCTCGAAAGCGCCACCGGCGCCACCCGGCGCTTTGGTATCGGCGCCGGATTGTCACGGCGCTCGTAGTCGTGAAGTTTGGTAGCGGTCCGGGGCAAAAACAATGAGACTTTGGTCCGATATCCCGCTGAGCACGCCTCTTGCTGTTCAGCCTCTTGCTGTTCACGGCGAAGACGCAGCGGTTGCCAATGCAACCGCCACGCGGCAAGCCCAGGTCAGGAGGGCGGCGCAAACCGGCTATGGGACTTTCCTCAACCGTTGAAGTTGAAAGCCACGCCGGGAGTGTGGCCGGACGCTGTCAATTGCAACCGTGACTATTCGCTGTCCGATAACAGGTCGTGCCGCCGGGCCCACGCGCGACGCCTTTTCCGTTGGCCGTCTTCGCCTCGCCGCCACGATTGTTTTGGGTCGTCCGAACGCCGTTCTGATTCGTCTGGGATGTCCAGGCGGTGCCCGTATTCCGGTTGTAACCGCCCGCGGAGGACCCATTGCCACAGACTGTTTGTCCACGGTTATTGGTCGCGCATTCCGCAAATGCGCTTGAACTGATGATTGAGCAAGCCACTAGCAATACGATCTTCATGGCGGTCTCCCGAAGGTTCTGCCAAAACGTGACTGGCGCATGATCGATGAAGCGTTGATCACCGTCCCGTCGCCGTCTCAAAGAGTGTAGGTCGTGTGCCAAGCGAAGGCCACCGACCGGATACCACTGCCCCTCGTTAGGGGAAACCCCTCTTCCGGAATAACGATAGGTAGATCAATTATTTGAAAATCGTATTCTTACCGCGTCAGAATGTGATTTCTGCATTCTTGTGCATCTCGACACCAACCGGAAGATGGAACTACGCCAGCTCGAAGCCTTTGCCGCAGTGATCACGACCGGCAGCGTCACCGCCGCCGGCCGCCTGCTGGGGCGCTCGCAGCCGGCGATCACGCGGCTGATCCAGGAGCTCGAAACCGAGGTCGGCTATGCGCTGTTCACGCGCAACGGCCCGCGCGTCACGCCGACCGGGCAAGGCATCCTGCTCTACGAGGACGTCGAGCACGTGCTGACGGGCGTGCAACAGATACGCAAGCGTGCCGGCGAAATTGGCCGCGGCGAAAGCCGCCCGCTGCGCATTGCCGCGACGTCAGCCCTCGCCGCCGGCCTTGTGCCCGTCGCGCTCGCGCGCACCGATCTCGCTGTCGCCGCGCAGACGATCCAGTTGCGCAGCATGGCCCCCGAACAGGTCGTGCACGATGTCCTGACCGGCGCGGCCGACATCGGTGTGGCGAGCCTGCCGCTTGAACATCGCGGCGTGGTCGTGCACTGGATCGGGCAATCCGCGTGCGTTGCGGCGCTGCGCGACGACGATCCGCTAGCCCGCTCCGACCGGCTGCCGCTGTCGGCCTGCGAGGGCCGGCGCATCGTCACGATGCAGAACCCGTATCGCCTGCGCCGCCGGCTCGATCATGCGTTCGCGCAGGCCGATGTCGCGCCGGCCGGACTGATCGAGACGAATTCGTCGATGAACGCGCTGACCGCGGTTCGCGCCGGTCTCGGCATCTCGGTGCTCGAACCGGTCACGGCCTACGGCATGCCGCTTGCCGGCGTCGCGATCCGCCCGATCGACGCCGACATTCCGTATTTCTTCGGCGTGATCTCGCGCGACGCCATCGCGCTGCCCCCCGCGGCCGTGACGCTCATCGACGCGCTCGCCGACGCAGCCCGCGCCGTGCTGCCCGATTTCGCGCTGCGCTCGAGCGCCGAGCACGCCCAAGTCCTGCAGTCGCTGTATGGCGATCTGCCCGCCACCAAGGAAGCTTTGCCGTAATGAATCCGACCACCCCGTCGTCCGCAGGTCTCGCCGCGCTCGAAGCCCGTCTGCGCGAGGATCTCGCGTGGCTCGAACTGCCCGCGAAGCGCTGGATACCCGAACGCACCCTCGAAGGCCGACCCGTGATCGACGTGGCGATCGTGGGCGGCGGTATGGCCGGGCTTGCGCTGGCTGCCGCGCTCGGCCATCTCGGCATCGACGCCGTCATCTACGATCAGTCGCCGCGCGGTTTCGAAGGGCCCTGGGCCACCACGGCGCGCATGGAAACATTACGTTCTCCGAAGCAGCTGACCGGCCCGGCGCTCGGCCTGCCCTCGCTCACGTTCCGTGCGTGGTTCGAAGCGCAGTTCGGCGTAGAGGCCTGGGATGCGCTCGACAAGATCCCGCGCCTGCAATGGATGGATTATCTGCGCTGGTATCGCGACGTGCTCGACATCGACGTGCGCAACGAACACCGGGTCACCGCAATCACGCCAGGCGCGCACGGCAGCGTCGCGCTGTCTGTCACGAGCGCCGCGGGCAGCGAAACCGTCCATGCGCGCCACGTCGTCCTCGCGACGGGCCGTGACGGCCTGGGCGGCCCTGCCGTGCCGGCATTCGTGCGCGATCTGCCGCGCCGCTTCTACGCCCACTCGTCCGATGTCATGGACTATGGCACGCTGCGCGGCAAGCGCGTCGGCGTCATCGGCGCGGGCGCATCGGCGATGGACAGTGCGGCCACCGCGCTGGAGGCAGGTGCGGCCTCGGTCGATCTGCTGATTCGCCGCGCGGACATTCCGCGCATCAACAAAGGCAAGGGCGCGGGCAATCCGGGCCTCACGCACGGCCATGCTGCGCTGTCCGATGAGTGGAAGTGGCGCATCCGCCACTACATCAACGTGCAGCAGGTGCCGCCGCCACGCGGCAGTACGCTGCGCGTATCGCGCCACGCCAACGCCCGCTTCAACCTCGGTGCGCCAATCACTGGTATTGAACAGGTAGACGACGGACTGATCATCAGCACACCGAAGGGCGACTTCGCACTGGACTTCCTTGTGTTCGCAACGGGCTTTCGCATCGATCTGGCGAGCCGCCCCGAATTCGCGCCGTTTGCGCGCCACGTCCGGGCGTGGAAAGACCGCTACGCGACGCCTGCCGGCGACGACGACATCGAGCTTGCCGATTCGCCCGACCTCGGACCGGTGTTCGAGTTCCAGGAAAAGACGCCCGGCGCGTGTCACGGCCTCGAACGCATCCACTGCTTTTGCGCGCCCGCGACGCTCTCGCACGGCGCGCTGTCGGGCGATATCCCGGCTGTCAGCGAAGGCGCGAAGCGGCTCGCACAGGGGCTTGCCGCGACCTTCTATCGAGAGGATGTCGAATTGCATTACGCCAACATGGCGGCCTTCGCCGAGCCGGAAATCGAAGGCGACGAATGGACGCCCGCGCCACCGCCTCCGGCACTCGCCGAGCGCGAAGCGAAATGAGCGCGTGAATCTGCCGTTTTCCGGAGTTGACCATGACATACGACACTGACGACATCGTCGATCGCGTTGCCGAACTGGCGCCCGACTCGCCCACCCGCGCATTGCGGCACCAGCGCGCCAAGGTGGTGGAAGCGACGCAAGGCAGTTACGACGCGCTGTTCGACCCCGCGCTGGAAGGCCTCACGCTAGTCGAGCGGTTGCTCGTCGCGCTTTACGCGAGCCGCCTCGCGCCTTCACCGGCGCTCGCTGTCCACTACCGCGCGGAACTGGCCGCACACGAAGTCGATGCGGCGACGCTCGCCGCCGTGGAAACGGGGACGCCCGAGGATCTCTCTGCGCCGCGCCTGCGCGCGATCCTCGCGTTCACTCGCACGCTGATCGAAAATCCGGTCGCCGGCGACAAGGCCGCGCTGCAGACGCTGCCCGCCGCCGGCTTGACGACGCCGGCTGTCGTCGCGCTCGCACAGCTGATCGCCTTCCTTTCGTACCAGACGCGCCTCGTCGCGGGTCTGCAAGCCCTCAAGCAGCTGGAGCGTGCATCATGAGCGACATTATCCGATCGCACGGCTTCACGAACGAAGCGCTGGACTGGGACGCGTGGCTCGACGTCGTCGACCTCGACCAGGCCACCACGGGTCAGATCGCCGTGCTCGAGGAAAGCCACCCCAAGGCAAAAGTCTCGGACTACTACCGGTTTCTCGTCCATCAGCCCGAAATCCTGCGACAGCGCTCCGCCGCGTTCAACGCGATCATGTACGCGCCCGGCGGCTTGCCTCGCGCGGAACGGGAGCTCTCGACCACCGTGGTTTCGCGGCTCAACGGCTGTGTGTATTGCGCGTCGGTGCACGCCCAGCGTTTCGAGCAGCTCGCCAGGCGCAACGACGTGATCCGGCAGGTGTTCGCCGATCCTCACAGTGCCGGCACGACCCGGCGCGAAGAGGCGATCGCCCGCTTCTCGGCCGCGTTGACCGAGCACCCGAACGAGATCGGGTCGGCCCAGTTGCAGGCATTGCGCGAGGCCGGTCTAACGGATGCCGAAATTCTCGACCTGATCCATTCGATTGCCATTTTCGCGTGGGCGAACCGCCTGATGCTCAATCTCGGCGAACCCGTGTTTCCCGAACCGACAGCCGCCTCCTGACCGGTCAACGCTGGACCGTCCTTCAACCAATACCCGGGGATAGCCGATGGGCACTCAACCTGGCATCAAGCCTGTCATCGTGGCCGCCGTGCTGGCCAATGCGATGGAGTGGTTCGACTTCACCATCTTCGCCGCGATGACGCCGATCATCAGCAAGCTGTTCTTTCCGGCCTCGCACGGCGCGGCGGGCGGGGATCTGAACGCGATCCTGCTGACCACGGCCCTGTTCGGCGCGGGTTTTTTCATGCGGCCCGTGGGCGGCGTGCTGCTCGGTCTCTACGGGGACACGTATGGCCGCAAGGCGGCCATGACGCTCGGCATGGGCATCATGGCGCTGGCCGCCGCGATCATGACCTTCGCGCCGACGTATGCAACGGCCGGTCTCGCCGCGCCGCTCCTGATGCTCGCGGCCCGGTTGCTGCAAGGGTTTTCGATAGGCGGCGAATTCGGCACGTCGACCGCGTTCCTGATCGAACTGGCGCCGCCGAATCGAACCGGCTTCTACGGCTCGTGGCAGATGAGCGGACAACTCATGTCGACGATGCTGGGCGCCGCGCTCGGTATGGTGGTCACGCAGGTGTTCACGCCCGGGCAGCAACTCGCGGGCGCCTGGCGCATCCCGTTCGCGGTCGGCCTGCTCATCGCGCCGCTGACCATCTATCTGCGCCGCCACGCAAGTGAAACCTATGCGCGCATCCACGCAACGCCGCATGCCCGCGCGACGGAGGCGGCCGCCGCCAGGCGCGGACTGTCCGACTATCTGATCGGGATGGGCATGGTGGTGGCGAGCACCGTCACGTTCTACGTCACGTTCGGCTACACCGTCACCTATGCGAAGCAGGTGCTCAAGCTGCCCGTATCGGAAAGCTTCATGGTGCAAATGATCGCGGCCATCGTCATGCTGATCGTCACGCCGATCGCGGGCGCGCTCTCCGACCGCTACGACCGCAAGACGCTGCTGGTCGGCTCGCTGGGCGCCTACCTGGTGGCGATCTATCCGCTCTATGCGTGGATCGTGGCGGCGCCGTCCGTCTCGCGGCTCCTCGTCGCGCAGATCGTGATCGGCGTGTTGAGCGCGACGTTCCTCGGCGTCTATTGCACGACGCTTGCCGAGATGTTCCCCAAGCGCACGCGCGCGACCTCGCTTGCGGTGGTCAATAACGTCGTCGTCCTGATCTTCGGCGGCTTTGCGCAGACGTTCGTGACCTGGCTCATCATGCTCACGGGCTCGCCGCTGGCGCCGGTGCTCTATGTGATGATCGGCATCGCGCTCAGTCTCGTGGCCGTTGTGGCGCTGAAGCCGGGTCATTTCAGGCGGGGTAGCGCAAACGCTGCTCAAACCACCGGATGAGGCAGCGGGCTTTTCCAGGCTGAAGGGGGGTGAGGACTGGCGCGTGCCGTGACGCGGCCCCTCACGTCACCTTTCTGTCGTCAGGATTCCGTCGCCGTCCGACGCCGTCTGTGCGTTCGACGTGTTCCCTACACGCTCGATCTGCACTTGCATCGACCGTGCGTCGGTCAACCCCAGCGCTTTCGCCGCGGCATAAGAGAGATCGATGATCCGGCCTTTCACGTAGGGGCCGCGATCGTTGATGCGCACCACGACCGACTTTCCGGTTGCGACCGATCGGACGCGCACATAGCTGCCGAGCGGCAAGGTTCGATGGGCAGCAGTGAATGCGCCGGTATTGAAGCGCTCTCCGTTTGCGGTCTCATGCCCCTGGAACTTCTCCGCATACCAGGATGCCTCGCCGGATTGCACCACCTCGTGCCGCATATGACAGGATTCACCCCGGCACGCCGCTTGCCGGGACGCCATTTGTCCGCAAGCTGTGAATAACGCACAGATTGCGAAAACGCTCAAATAGCGCAGTGATGGCGTCATGGACCACATGTCAGTGAGTGAGCAATGGCTCAACGTTCTCAAAGGTGCTGAGCATACCGCGTGCCCGGCCGATATAAAATCCTGGCAACTTTTCAGGTTTCATGCAATGGGCTCGCAAGTCCGACCCTCTTATCGTGGCGAGCCCCCGAAAAAGCCCCCCTCGATACGGAGGAAGGGCCTCGCCAACGCAATGGCTTACTGGCCGAAGTAAATCGGCTTCATGCTGTCACCGGCGGTAGGCGCACCCGACGCCGACGCACCGCCCGCCATCCCGCCGTAACTGCTCGCGCCGTTCTGCGCGGCCACGCGTGCTTCGGCAGCCTGGATATCGGCTGGATAGTTGGTGTTGTCGCCATCACCTGGGCGGTAGCCCGCCTGTTCGAGCTGGACAAGCTCGGCGCGGACCTGCTCAGGCGTCACGGCGCTGTTCGATTGTGCGAACGAAACAGCCGGAGCAGCCAGGACGGTAAGGATAACGAAGGTTTGACCAAAGAATTTCATGATGAGGTTCCTCTAACGATTGCCACGTAGGGTGCGACAAGCTTGAACTGATGCGCAGGTTCAATACGCTCTCGCAAATTTTCCCGCGCCCCCGCTGGCCTCCATTACTTGACGGAGGCCTGATTCCCCGTTCGTTGTGTCCGCCACGTTTTTGTTTGCACTGCCCAGCGGCCTGAGTCGAATCCACCCGAAGCGCAGGCTGCACCGTGGGTCCGTTGCCACCATGCATGATGATCGAAATTGCGCAGAAAATCGGCGCGGCGACGCTCTCGGAGGTAGTGCGCCGTCACGCCAGCCACCGCGATCGCGAGTACGATCGTGCCGGCGGCCATACCCAGCCCTGTTGGGTCCACGTCAGCCTCCCCGGTTACATCGCAGCGCTTGCGCGCCTCATGTGTCGTTGGACGCTCAGCCGTGGTAGTAGCCGTCGCCGACGGAGTTTTCCAGCACGCCGTCGACATACACGCCAACCGGGTCGCCATCGGCGGACGTGAGCAGCGAGCCGGGGTGCTGGCCGATGATTTTGATCCGGCCACCCTGGAACCTGGCCATCTCCCGGTAGTCGAGTTCTACCGACTCTTGAATGTCGCGGATGGTGAGCGTGGTCATGATGGGTCTCCTGGAGCAGGACGATTGCAGGAACAGGGAAGCGGCAAGCCGCCTGCAGCACGCCATGCAGATGTCATGCCAACCGGGAGCGCTCCGCGCAGCGCCCTTCCCGACGTGCATCGCGATGATGCGAGTCTGGGCGCGCCCATCACCTGGCCAGGCGATGTTGGGCAATCGCCAACAGGCCGGCCGCGTCGCGCGGCAGTCGGCCAGGTACGGTCATTCGTGGGCAGCCTGGCGCGCGGCGATCCGCGCATCGAGCGCCGTGCGCAATGCGCTCACCACGTCGGCCCACTCGCCGCGGCGCGTTTGGCGGAACAGACGCGCATCCGCGTACCACGGGCTGTCGTCGCGATTCAGTTGCCAGCGCCAGTCCGGTGTGAACGGCAGTGCAATCCACACGGGCTTGCCGAGCGCGCCCGCCAGATGCGCGACCGCCGTATCGACGGCGATTACCAGATCGAGTTGCGCGACGAGCGACGCCGTCGCCGAAAACGTCGTCAGGCGCGCGCCGGCGTCGATCAGCCGGCCACGCTGCACGAGTTCGTCCATGCATGCGCGGTCGCGCTCGCGCAGCTCTTTTTGCAGCGACACGAAGCGCACATCGGCGTCGAAAAGCGGCAGGAGTTGCGCAAGCGGTATCGAGCGATTGCGATCGTTTGCGTGCGTCGTGCTGCCCGACCAGACCAGGCCGACGCGCAGCCGCCGATCGTCATTGTCTTCGGCGCCACTCACGTCGAACCACGACGCGCGCGCCGCGGCGTCGGCGTCCGCGCTGAGATACGCGCCCGAAGTCGCAAAATCCGCTTCGCGCAGCGCGAGTGCGTGTGGCAGGCTCAACATCGGCACGTGGTAGTCGTACGCAGGCAGCGCGGACGAATCGCCAATTACACTGGCCGCGCCCGCCAAGTTCTGCAGCAACGGCAGCAGCGCGTCCTGCACGCGCACGACCACGTTCGCGCCTTTCGCGTGCAGGCGGTCGACGAAGCGCGCGAACTGCAAGGTGTCGCCGAGACCTTGTTCTGCGTGCACGAGCACGGTCTTGCCCGCAAGCGGCTGGCCCTTCCATTGCGTCGCGTCGGGGAAATCGTGCGTCATCGTGCCGTCGCGCCAGCGCCATTCGTATTCGCGCCAGCCGTGCTCGAATTCGCCGAGCAGCAGATTGGTCTGCGCGCGATTCGTGCGCGCACCGGCGTCGTTCGTGTCGATCGATATTGCCTTCTTGAACTGGCGCAGCGCGTCGTCGAAGCGATGCAGATCGCGCAACGCGACGCCCAGGTTCACGTACGCGGCGACGAAATTCGGCTTGAGTTCGATCGCCCGCCGATACGCGTCGAGTTCCTCGTCGTAGCGGCCCAGCTCGCCGAGCAGCGTGCCGCGGTTGTAGTGCACTTCCGCGGCGTGCGGATAGCGACGCGCGAGGCGCGCGAGATACGCGAGCGCGGCCTCGGCCTCCTCCAGCTGGATAAGCGACATGGCCGCGCCGTGCAGCGCTCCGGCCTGATCGGGCGCGAGCGCCAGCAGGCGTTCGTAGAGCGCCACGGCTTGGATGTGACGCTGCGCGAGCTGGCAAATGCGCGCGGCCTGCTGCAACTGCTCCGGAAGCGTTGCGGCCGGTTGTGCTGCGCGCCAGGCGAACTCGGCGGCGCCCGCGTAATCCTCGCGCGCGGCGTAGACGAAGGACATCGCTTCCAGCGCACCCGCGTGATCGGGATGCGCTTGCAGGATCGATTGCAGGTCGTGCTCCGCGGCGTCGATGCGGCCGGCGGTGAAATGCTGCTTCGCCTGGGCGAGCAGCGCGACGATGGTGTCAGTCATGGGTACGCGGGGCGCTCGCGCCCGAATGCATGGATGAGGGCTCAAGGCGGCATTTTACCTCAGCCGCGCCCGCTCAGTTTCGTCGCACCCCGTCGCCGGGAATCTTGCCAGGGAACCGCGCAGTCGATTTGAAACGTGGAACAACGCGTATTTCTTCGCGTTATTCATTCACGGTAATAATCAGGAATATGGATCGCAAAATGTTTCCAGAAATTACGATCAAAATACGATAAATAGCGCGTTTCCATTAGCGCATGGGCGTGAGCAAAGCCCCTTGTTTTACTGGATATTTCTATCTCTCAGGCTGCGGATGTAATAGTCTGGAACAGGTAAGGCAATGTTAGCCAATAATCGTGGCAGGCATGCCACATTTTCTGAAAATCATTCTGGATATCGCGTTATGCTCCGCTCGCTCGCATTCGAGCGATAAACAAAGCAATGGAGTCACGATGAAAAAGAACACCCTATCCGCTCTCGCAGTCGCCGCAGCTTCTTTCGCCAGCGCCGCACACGCGCAAAGCTCGGTTACGCTTTACGGTTTGATTGACGCGGGCGTCCTGTACACGAGCAACCAGTCGGGCAGCGCGAACGTGCAACAGTCGAGCGGCGCGCTCAACGGCAACCGTTGGGGCCTGCGCGGTAGCGAAGACCTCGGCGGCGGCATCAAGACGATCTTCGTGCTCGAGAACGGCTTCAGCATCTCGACCGGCGCGGCGAAGCAAGGTAGCCGCATGTTTGGCCGCCAGGCGTTTATCGGTCTTTCGAGCGACCAGGCCGGCGCGGTCACGCTGGGTCGTCAGTACGACAGCGTGGTCGACAACCTGGGCGGACTGTCGCTGAACGGCACGCAGTACGGCGGCACGCTCGCCGCGCACCCGTACGACAACGACAACCTCAACAACTCGTTCCGCGTGAGCAATTCGCTCAAGTACCAGAGCGTGAACTACGGCGGCCTCAAGTTCAATGCACTGTACGGCTTCTCGAACGCCGCCGGCGGCTTCGCGAACAACCGCGCATACAGTGTCGGCGCCACGTACTCGTTCGGCGGCCTCAAGGCAGGTGCGGGCTATCTTCAGCTGAACAACTCGGGTTCGACCATCAACAGCAGCGGCGCGGTCAGCGACGACGCCACCTTCTCCGCTTCGCGTCAGCGCACCTACGGCGCCGGCCTGAACTACGCCTTCGGCGCAGCCAACGTGGGCTTCGTGTTCACGCAGACGCAGCTGAGCAATCTCACGGCCATCAACTCGTCGAACTCGGGCTCGAGCTCGACGACTTCGCTCGGCGGCAACAGCGCGCGCTTCAGCAACTATGAACTCAATGGCCGCTATGCGTTCACGCCGGCGTTCACCGTGTCGGGCGCTTATACGTACACGGACGCGAGCCTGGAAGGCGTGAATCCGAAGTTCCATCAGTTCACGCTGCAGGGCGACTACGCGCTTTCGAAGCGTACCGACCTGTACGCCGAAGCCGCGTATCAGCGTGTCGTGGATGGCGAGGGCAAGATTCACGCGGACATCATGGGCGTTTCCGCGTCGGATTCGAACTCGCAAGCCGTGGCGACCGTGGGCATTCGCCATCGCTTCTAACGCGACGATCGCTCGCAACGTGAGCGCCGCGCAAGCGGCGGACTAAGCATGGGCGGGCAGACGTTTCGGCGCCCGCCCGCCCATGTGCTTTCCCGATACGCCACGCTGACGCGCAAACACAGGCTATTATCGATTCAGGTTCGTCGCGAGCGCGTCAAGCAATTCCCTGGCTTCTTGCAAGTCTGCCGTTCCGAAACCTTCCGTGAACGAGTCATACACAGGAGCGAGTATCTGCCGGGCTGCATGCATGCTTCCTTCTTCCTTGAGAAGCGCAGCCAGGCTCAACGCCGCACGAAGTTCGAGCGATCTGGCACCCCGGCCGCGAGCCGTTGCCATGGCTTCGTTGAAACTCGCCTGCGCTGCATCGCGCTGCGCGGCTGCGCCGGTGGCAAGGCCCGCTGAAAGCAGCGACAGCTCGCCTTTCAGGCGGTACAGCTCGGGCTCGTGATACCGTTCGTCCGACGTTTCGCAAGCCGAGAGTGCCTCGGACAGCGCATGTTGCCCGGCGTCGCGCAAACCCGCCCTTGCATAGGTTTCAGACAACAACGCCAGAAAGTACGAGCGGCCAAGGCGAGCGCCTGTCGCTTCATAGTCGGTGAGGCCCCGGCGCACTTGCGCAATCCCCTCTTCTTTTTTCCCTGCCTCCGATAGCGCCCAGCCGTGGAGCATGGTCGCCCACGCGAGAATCATCGGAAAGCCTTGCTCCGTCGCAAGGGCGATGGCGGCCTCAGCGCAGGCATCAGTTTGCGTGGCCTCGCGACGCAATTGATGAAGCTCGGCCTTGAAAATGAGCGTTTGTCCGAGACTGACCAGATCGTGTAACGAGCGGGCGCGAGTGAGCGCTTGTTCTGCATGCCTTAACGCCCCGTCCGGGTAGCCCATATGCCAAAGAACGAGGCCCAGGCTGCCTTCGCCCACGCTTCGCGGATCCCGCCCGTGCGCAAAGATTTCCTCATCGAGGTGCCCGGCGTCCTGCAGCAGAGAAGACTTCGCCAGGCCGGCCAGGTAGGCATGTGCGGATGGAAGCTCACCGAGCCTGAACAAGCTCATGCCGAGCAGATAGTGCGCTTCCATGACTTGCGTGGGATTCTCAGCGCGCTCTGCCAGTGCGAGCAGCCGCTCGGCGATTTCTTTGGCCGTTTTATATTCAGCGCTCAACTGATAAAACATCCGCAGCCCGGTTTGAGCGCGGAACAAATGCGGCGTTTGCCCAGCCAGCCTGCACAGCTCCAGCGCGCGCGAATACGTCGCCTCCACGTCGCGCGAGGCCCATCCTCTCGCGGCCATCAAGGCTGGCCCGATGGCGAGCCGCAATGCGAGCTCCCGATCGGCGCGTTCGGGCGTTTCAGGCAGGCCTGAGAGCAGATCGAGCGCCATGCCGAGTTGGCGAAGCGCCTCGGAGTTTGCCGAGCGCTGCCACGCCTGTTGACCGGCGCGATGCAAATACTCGACCGCTTTCGGTACGTTGCCGCTGAGGCTATAGTGATGCGCGAGTTCGTTCCAGTAGTCCTTGATGCGTCCATCGAAAAGCGCCTCTATCGCCTGACCGATGCGTTCGTGCAGCAGCCGGCGACGCTCGGCAAGCATCGAACCGCCCGCCACTTCCTGCGTCAACGCATGCCTGAAGCCGTATTCCACCGCCGGAAAAGCGGGCTGCTCGTAAATGAACTCCCCCGCTTCCAGACGTGACAAGCTCGCGTGCAGTTCGTCGTCGGACAGGTCGACGACACACCGGACAAGATTTTCCGGGAACGTCTTCCCAATCACCGCGAGCGTCTGCAATAAATCTTTGTCGACGGCGAGCAGCCGATCGATACGCGACGCGAGCACGCCCTGTACCGTGGTCGGGATATGTAGCGCAGCCGGCGCCACTTCCATGCGGTAGTGGCCAGGCGCCCCCACGAGCACGCGTTCCTCGGCCAATGTCTGCACCACTTCTTCAATAAAAAACGGATTGCCTTCCGTCTTGTCGAGCACATGCTGCTTGACGCCAACGAGCGTCCGGTCGTCGCCGACGAGCGCGCTGATGAGCCCCTGTGCATCGGCACGATCCAGCGGCTCCAGCACCCGTTGCGCATACCCGGCGCGATCGCCCCATTCATGCTGATACTCCGGGCGATAGTTCAGCAGCAACAGAAGGTGCGCACTCGATACGCGCTCAACGAGGTAAGCAAGGAAGGCTTGCGTCTCGCTGTCGAGCCACTGCAAGTCCTCGAACACCAGGACCACGGGTTCGTTCGCGCTTTCGCGCACGAAGAGCTGCGTGATCGCCTCGAACGTGCGGTCGCGCCGGATTTGCGAATCCATTTGCGCGAGAGCCGGACCGGGTTCACCAATCGCAAGCAGATGAAGCAAATACGGCACACCGTCCTCGAAATTGCGGTCGAGGGAGAGCACCCGGCCCGTCACCTTTTCGCGGCATCGCCGTTCGTCGTCTTCCGATGTGATCTGAAAGTAGTTCTTCAGCAATTCGACGAGTGGCAAATACGCGAACGACTTGCCGTGCGAGACCGAGAATGTCTCCACCACGAGGCACCCTTTTAGCGCCGAGCGTTTGAACTCGTGAAAAAGCCTCGATTTCCCCACGCCCGCTTCGCCGACTACGCCGACGATGCTGCATTGCCCGGCGCGCGTCGCATCGAGCGCCCTGCGCAATGAATCGAGTTCAGGCTCGCGACCGATGAACCGGGCCAACCCGCGCCGCTCGGCCACCTGAAGGCGGGTGCGTAGCACGCCCGGCCCCTGCACCTCGTAGACGGCAAGCGGCTCGACCACGCCTTTGACCTGTGTCCGGCCCAAGGCCTTGAACTCGAAATAGCCCTCGGTCAGCCTGTAGGTGGACTGGCTCACCAGTATCGACGCAGGGGTAGCAATGGCCTCCATGCGCGAGGCGATGTGGATCGTGTTGCCGACGGGGTCATAGTCCGCTTGCAAGTCGTTCTTGTGGATGGACCGCATGAGGACCTCTCCGGTGTGGACACCCACCCGGATCTGCAAGGGAATGCCGCGCTCGAGGCGAATGCGGTCGCTATGACGACGCATCGCCTGCTGCATTCTGAGCGCCGCGTAGAGCGAGCGCTGCGGATGATCCTCGTGCGCGATCGGCGCGCCGAACAAGGCCAGAATGCCGTCGCCGAGCAATTTCGCTACGAAGCCCTCGTAATGGTGAACGGCCTCCATCATCAACTCGAGGACGGGGGCGATCAGCCGATGCGCCTCTTCCGGATCCAGGCCGTATATGAGTGCCGTCGAGCCGGCCATGTCCGCAAACAGCGCGGTAATGGTCTTACGTTCGCTGACGGCCTTGCCGCGGGCTTCGAGGGCCGCCTGCGCAGCCTGGACCTGCTCGGCCAGGTGCGAAGGCGTGTAATCGGCAGGGGGCCGAAGCGACGGCGTATGAGCGACGATGGCGCCACACTGCTCGCAAAATCTCGCGCCGTCGCGGCATTCGAAGCCACAATTTGTGCAGCGCATATGGCCCCTGATCTCGAGAGACGCCCTCCATGGCAATTACCATTAAAAGCTCAATCGATCGAGGCATCAAGCTGACTCGCAAGCGCGTTTAAGTCGTCCACCACGAAATCCCAGGCCTCCTCCGCCTTCAGGTCGGTTTTCTGAGCGGGACCGTGCTCGGTCGGCCGCACGACGAAAGCGGTCGAAAGGCCGAGCCGGCGCGCCGCGGCCAGGTCGCCGTTATGTGCCGCGACGAGGCACAGTTCGGCGGGCGCGAGACCCAGAATGTCCGCTGTCTCGCTGTACACCTGCGGCGAGGGTTTGTACGCGCGCACCACTTCGGCGCCGAGAATGGCGTCCCATGGCAGACCGGCGCGCCTGGCCACATCCACCATGAGCCGGATGTTGCCGTTCGACAAGGGGGCGATGATGAAGCGACGTTTCAGGCGATTCAGCGCCTCGACCGCGTCCGGCCATGGATCGAGACGATGCCAGGCCAGGTTGAGTTCGTCGATCTCGGCGTGAGTCACGCCGGCAATACCGCAACGCGCCAGCACCTTCACGAGGTTCTCGCGATGCAGTACGTCGAGGCGCACGTAGGGCCGGCGTCCGCTGCGGATTTCCTCCATGGAAGGCGAATACTCGCGCCGCCAGGCGTCGGCGAACTCGAAAGCATCGAGGGTCGGCGCGTGGCGCTGCAGAAAAGCGGCGGCTTCCCTCGCGACGCCGCTTCGCCAGTCCACAACGGTGCCGAAGACGTCGAATACAAGAGCCTTGATTTCGGTAGGGTTCGTCATAGGGGGCAGAATGGGGAGTGGATCGGAGCACGGCATGGCGAACCGCCTCGGCCAGGCGGCAAAGGCGGCGCAACACACATTCAAGCACTCAAACCGGAATCGCGCTGACTGCTGCGCCACTACCCCGCGCGCTTCAGGCCGCTTCGACCTCCAGCTCGCACCCTGGAATCGCGGCGAGCAGCGCACGCGTATAAGGGTGGCGCGGCGCGCGCCAGATATCCTGATGGTCGCCGCTCTCGACGATCTTGCCCTGTTGCATCACGTGCACACGGTCGGCGATATAGCGCACGACCGAAAGATCGTGCGAGATGAAGAGCATGGAAAGCCCCAGCTCGCGTTTGAGTTCGACGAGCAGATTGAGGATCTGCGCCTGGATCGAGACGTCCAGCGCCGATACCGGCTCATCGCAGATCAACAACGCGGGTTCGAGCACGAGCGCGCGCGCAATGCCGATGCGCTGACGCTGCCCGCCCGAGAATTCATGCGGAAAGCGCGCGAGCGCCGCCGCGGGAAGGCCCACGCGCTCGAGCGCCGAGCGCACACGTACACGGCGCGCCGCTGCGTCGCCAACCCCATTCACGCCCAGCACGGTTTCGAGAATGTCGCCCACGGTGCGGCGCGGATTCAGCGATGCATAGGGATCCTGAAAGACCATCTGCACCTTGCGCCGCAATGGCCGCAACGCGCGCTCGCCGAGCGGGACGAGCTCAGTGCCGTCAAGCGCGATCGAGCCGCCCGCAACCGGCACGAGGCGCATGATCGCGCGCGAAAGCGTGGACTTGCCGCAGCCCGATTCGCCCACGAGCCCGACCGATTCGCCCCGGCCGATATCGAACGAGACGCCGTCGACGGCATGAAGCGCCGGCGCGCCATGGCGCTGCGGGTACGCCACGCGCAGGTCGCGCACGGCGAGCATTGGCACGGCGTCTGTCGACTGAAGGCTCGATGCTGTACGCTCGGGCACCTTGCGCGGCACCACCACGAAGCCCGCCTCCTCGCCGGCGTGATCTGCCCGATCGGCCGATGCCGTGTGGCGGATTTCCGGCAAGGTCCACGAGCGGTAGTGCAGATCATCGGCGAGATTGAGCGAAGCGCCCAGGAGCCCTCGCGTATAGGCGTGGCGCGGACGCGCAAAGAGATCCGCCGTCGGCGCTTCTTCGACCTTGCGCCCGGCCAGCATCACCGCCACGCGGTCCGCATGATCGGCCACGACGCCCAGGTCGTGCGTGATCAGCAGGAGCGACATCGACAGCTCGCGCCGCAGCGCATCGAGCAGTTCGAGGATGCGCGCCTGGATCGTCACGTCGAGCGCGGTGGTGGGTTCGTCGGCGATCAGCAGACGCGGGCGGCACGCCACGGCCATCGCGATCATCACGCGCTGTCGCTGGCCGCCCGACAGCTCGTGCGGGTAGTCGTCGAAGCGGCGCTGCGGCTCGGCAATGCGCACGAGATCGAGCAGTTCGACGGCGCGCGCGCGAGCGGCCCGGCGCGACAGCGCGTCGTGCTGGCGCAGCGTTTCCACGATCTGCGCGCCGACGCTGAGCACGGGATTCAGCGAGGTCATCGGCTCCTGAAAGATCATCGAGATCTGTTTGCCGCGCAGCTCGCGCACCGACCTGGGCGGCAAGCCCAACAGCTCGCGCCCTTCGAAGCGCACGCTACCCGTGACGCGCCCGGGCTCGGGAACGAGCTGCATGAGCGAAAGCGCCGTGGCGGATTTGCCGCTGCCCGATTCGCCCACCAGCGCGAGCGTCTCGCCCGCCGCGATGTCGAAGCTCACCCCGCGCACCGCTTCGTGCGCCCCAAAACTCACGCGCAGATCGCGCACTTCAAGCAATTGGCTCACGGGACACCTTTACGGTCGTTGCCGCTGGCGCGGATTGAGGGCCTCGGTCAGGCCGTCGCCGAGCAGATTGAGGGCGAGCACCGCGAGCACGATGGCCGCGCCGGGAATCGCCGTGAGATACCACGCGGTGCGCAGCGAATCGCGTCCGGCGCCGATCATCGCCCCCCAGCTCATCACATTGGGGTCGCCCATGCCGAGGAACGACAGCGACGATTCGATCAGGATTGCGCTCGCCACCATCACCGAAGCCGTGACGATCACGGGAGGCAGCGCGTTGGGCAGGATTTCGCCAAAAATGATTCGCGTGTTGCTGAACCCCTGGCTGCGCGCGGCGAGCACGAAGTCCGAGCGACGCAGCGTGCGGAATTCCGCACGCACGATACGCGCGACCGTGGGCCACGAAGCAATACCGATGGCGAGTGCGATCACCACCACGTTGGGCCGCCCGATCGCCACGAGCACGATCACCAGCAAAAATGACGGTACGGTCTGGAACAGTTCGGTGAGACGCACCAGTGCGTCGTCGATCAGGCCTCCGAAATAGCCGCCGATGGCGCCCACGAGCGTGCCGATCACCAGTCCGATGCTTGCCGAGGTCGCGCCGATCAGCAGCGAGACGCGTGCGCCATGCGCGATGCCGGCCGCCACGTCGCGCCCGAGCGAATCGGTGCCCAGCCAGAATTGCGGGTCGCTGCCCGGCCATTCGAACGGCCCGCCCACCATGTCGAGCGGGTCGCCTGGGTAGAGCCGCGGCGCGAGCACGGCGAGCACAACGAATGCTGCAAGCAGCACAAGGCCGGCGCAGGCCGAAGGGTTACGCAGCAGCGCACGCCAGAAAGCGTGCCCGCTGCGGCGCGCGGGTGCGCTGTCGCGATCGGCGCCGCGGCGGCCAAGCAGCGCGAACGCCAACTGACGCCGCCAAGGCGAGCCCTGGCCCGCGTCTGCACGTCGTGCGTCGACCGGCAGATCCGGCGATTCGAAACTCATTGCGGTTCCTCCGTTACCCCATGCGCGGATCGAGCCACGCCTGCAGCAGATCGACCACGACGTTCGCGACGATGACGAGCAGCGACGACAGCAACAGCACGCCCAGCAGCACGCTGAAGTCACGCGCCAGCACCGCGTCGAGTGCAAGGCGGCCCAGGCCGGGCCAGCTGAACACCGTCTCCGTCACCGCTGCGCCACCAAGCAGCGTGCCGAAATGCAGCCCCACGAGCGTGGTGAGCGGCATCAGCGCGTTACGCAGCACGTGCCGCAACGTCACGCGCCACGGATGCAGACCTTTGGCCTGCGCCGTGCGCACGAAATCCTGCCGCTGAACTTCGATCATCGCGGCACGCGTAATGCGTGCGTAGATCGCGACGAAGAAGGTGGCGAGCGTCGCCGCGGGCAGCAACACGTGCTTTGCAACATCGGCGACGTATGCGAGGCCGTGCAGGTCCGCACCGATCGTGACGTTGCCGCCGCTCGGCAGCCACCCGAGCCGGACCGCGAACAGAATGATGGCGAGCAGGCCGATCCAGAACCCAGGCGTCGAATAGAACAGCAGCGCGAACACCGACAGCACGCGATCGGGCCACTTGCCGGCCCAATGCGCCATCACGGCGCCGAGCACGACGCCGGCGACGAGTGCGAGCGAAAGCGCCACGCCCATCAGCAGCAAGGTGTTGGGCAAGCGCGAGAGAATCAGCTGCATCACGGGCATGTCGTAACGCGGCGAATAGCCAAGGCTGAAGTGCGCGAGATGCTTCAGGTACGTCCCGAGCTGCACGAGCAAAGGCTGGTCGAGCCCGAACTTCGCGCGCAGCATGGTCATCGTTTCCGTCGTCGCGGAGCCGGCTTCGCCGGCGATCACGTCGGCGGCGTCGCCCGGCATCAGCTTGAGCAGGAAGAAGTTGAGGATCACGATGCCCAGCACCGTCGGCAGCGCCTGCCAGGCTGTGCGGCGCAGGATCGTTTGCCAGCGGGCGCTTCGGCTCATCGTCGGGCTCCGTCAAGGGTTGCGATGCACGTCAGGCGCGCGGTCAGGCGCTCAGCCAGACATCGGCAAAGTTGCCTTCCAGGCCTTGCGCGCTCACCGTGTGATCGTGCACGCGCCGGTTGGCGAGCGTGACCATGCGCGGCGCGACGAGGTTGAGGATCGGCAGATCGCGATAAACAGTCTGCTGGAACTGTTTGTAGAGGCTCACGCGGCGGCTTTCGTCGATTTCAATTGACGCCGCTTCGAGCAGACGATCCGCTTCCGGGCTGCTGTAATGCGGCGCATTCGAGAACGGCACGCCGGGGCGGATATTCTTCGACCAGTAAAGGCGCTGGACGCCCACGGCCGGATCGAACAGCGTGTTGACGCCGATGCTCGTGAAGTCGAACTGGCGGTCGGCGTAGACACGCTTGAGGAACGACGGCAGATCCTGCGAGCGCACCGTGACGTCGATCCCCACGCGCGCGAGCGCCGATTTTACGTAGCCGGCCTGGCGCTGGTACATGTCGCCATACGGCAGGTAATCATGCGTCAGCTTGAAGCGTATGCCATCCGCGCCGCGCGGCTTGCCCGCGGCGTCGAGCAGCGCCTCGGCAGCAAGCGGGTCGAATGCGTAGGGCGTGAGCTGCGCATCGTGATACGGCGAAGCGGGCGTGATGGGCGTGGGCGAGACGTCCGCATAACCATAGGCCACGGTCTTTTGCACGACCTGCGCATTGATTGCGTGCGCGATGGCCTGGCGCACGCGCGGGTCCTTCAAGACCGGATGATCGAGATTGAAATCGATCTCGGCCAAAGGCTCGAGGAAGCGGTAGCCGCGTGTTTCGGTCACGAGCTGCGGCAATTGCGTGAGGCGCGGTAAGTCGATAAGCGGCACGGGGTTCTCGCCGCCCAGATCGAGCGCGCCGGTTTCGAACGCCGCCGAGCGCGCGGCCGGATCGGGAATGACTTTGTAGACGAGCGCATCGATATACGGCTTGCCCGCGTCCCAGTAGTCGGGATTGCGCTCGTAGACAATGCTCGCGCCGCGCGTCCACGACTTGAAGCGAAACGGGCCGGTGCCAATCGGCGCGTTGTTGTGCGGGTTCGTGAGCGGATCGCCCGTGGCATACAGATGCTTCGGCGCGATCGGCGACTCGCCCGCCGAAAGCGCCTTGAGCAGAAATGGCGCGGGCTTCGACAATTCAATGATGGCCGTGCTGGCGTCGGGCGTCTGCACGTTCGTGACGTTCGCAAAGGTACTGCGTCCGCGCGGGTGAATCGCTTTGAGCAAGTCGACCGAAAACGCCACGTCCGCGGAAGTGAACGGCTGGCCATCGTGCCAGCGCACGTTCTGCCGGAGCTTGAACGTGTAGCGCAGACCATCGGGGCTTACGGTCCAGGCGGTCGCGAGTTGCGGTTGTGGGCGCAGGTCGAAATCATAAGCAAGGAGTCCTTCCAGTACCTTCGAGCTTGCGGCGAGCGCCGGTCCCGTGGTCTGGAAGATCGACACCAGCACGGGCGGCTCGGGATTGATCAGCACGTTCAACGTGCCACCGCGTTTGCGTGTAGTCGCGCCCTGGGCGCGGGCAAGCGCAGGCAACCCTGCGGCCGCCGCCGCGCCGCTTGCGATAAGAAATTCACGACGGGTCAAACGTGACATGCTGATGCGTTCCGATATCAGTGAGGCTAAGCGAAGTTAAACGTTGCGATCTGCGAGAGCCGGGAAATTCGCGCCGTGGCGACAGTGCTGCCATCGTAGCAACGGCTTCCTCGCGCGCTAACCAAGCGATGCTGCTATCCATATGACCCGGTGCGCCGAAGCAGCAGCGCGGCAACTCAATTGGAAAGCAGAAAAGCTTCTTTGTTATTCGCGAGCGGCGCGTGTTTAATCAATAGATCGACCGATCGACCCGCAAGGCGCCCGGCGCCGCAACGAACCTCCAAGGTGTCTGTCTTGAGTGAAATTCCCGTGGCCGAGAAGCCGCGCACGTCTTCCGCGGCATCGACGCCCTTCGTGCCCGTAACCTCCCCCGCCGCCTATTCCGATAGCCCCGTGGCGCGTGCATTCGCGCAGCCGCTTATGCTGGGGCTGTTCCTGCCGATTCAGGCTGGCGGCTGGAGCGCATCCACGCTGCCGCGCGGAACGGACTGGTCGTTCGACTACAACGCCGCGCTCGTGCAGAAGTGCGAAGCGCTCGGGTTCGATCTCGTATTCGCCCTGTCGCAATGGCTGCCAAAAGGCGGCTATGGCGGCGTGTTCGACGGCCATGCGCTCGACTCGTTCATGACGCTCGCGGCGCTGACCGCACGCACCGAGCGCATCATCCTGGCCGCCACGACCCATGTGCTCTACGGGCCGTGGCACCCGCTGCACTTCGCGAAGTTCACAGCTACGCTGGACCACATCTCGCGCGGACGCTGGGGCATCAACGTGGTCACGGGGCACCGCGCCGTCGAACACGCAATGTTTGGCTGGAATCGCATCGAGCACGATCGACGCTATGAGATGGCCGCCGAATTTCTCGACGCCGTGCAGCAGTTGTGGGCGCAACCGGACAACTTCAGTTTCGAGCCGGAACTTTCGGGTTGGCGCTTGCAAGGCGCGTACGTTACGCCCAAGCCGCGCTATGGACGCCCGCTGCTCATCAACGCGACGGGCTCCGACGCTGGGATCGACTTCGCCGCGCGCTACTCCGATGTCGTGTTCATCACGAGCCCGACGGGACCGCAGATCGATCGCGCGCTGGAAGCGCTGCCTGCGCACACCGCGCGTGTGAAGGGCGCGGCGCGCGCGTATGGGCGCGAGGTGCGCACCCTGATCAATCCGATGGTGATCTGCCGCGAGACCGCCGCCGAGGCGCGCGCCTATCACGACGCCATCGTCGCGCACGCCGACGAAGGAAGCTTTCACCGCTTCGACAGCGACGCGCACGCATGGCGCGGCGGTCTCGAGGATCGCGCGAAGGCGGCCTCCCGCGCGGTGGGCGGCAACATCGCGATCGTGGGCTCGCCCGAGGAGGTAGCCGACAAGATCATCAAGCTTCACGCGGCAGGCATCGACGGCGTGCAACTGAGCTTCTACGATTTTCAGCCCGACCTCGACTTCTTCGGCGAGCGCGTGCTGCCTCTGTTGCACGAGGCTGGCCTACGCCGCTGAATTGTGTGCTCGCGGCGCCCGAAGCGCGCCGCGCAAGCCCGGCGTCAGGCGCGTTGAAGTTCCGCGCCAATCGCCTCCCCACGCACGCCCGGCCGTTCGAGCCCGAGATGCGAGCGCAAGGTGTTGCCTTCGTATTCGGTTCGAAAGAGCCCACGCCGTTGCAGGATCGGCACGACGCCGTTCACGAACGCCTCCAGGCCGTCCGGCAGCGCGTCGGGCATGAGGTTGAAGCCGTCGGCGGCCTCGCCCTTGAACCAGTGCTCGATATCGTCGGCGATCTGCTCAGGTGTACCGACGATCACGCGATGCCCGCCGCCGCCCGCGAGCGCGCGGATCAACTCGCGCACCGTATGGCCGCCTCGCCGCGCCTCGGCGATCGTGGCCTGAAAGAACGTGTGATTGCCGTTGCCGCCGTTGGGTAGCGCGAGGTCCTCCGGCAGGCGCGCATCGAGGTCGAGCTGATCGGGCGACAGGCCCAGCGTGCCGGCCAGGCGCGTGAGACTGTAGCGCCACGGAATCTGCTCGACGAGTTCGTCGCGGCGCCGCAGCGCCTCGGCCTCGGTCGCGCCGATGATGGTCGTGAGGCCCGCGAGCACCTGCACGCCCTGCGTGCGCCCGTATGCCGAAGCGCGCGCATTGAGGTCGCGCCGGTACGCCACCGATTCCTCGAACGACTGCGAAGCGGAAAACACGGCCTCGGCGTGTCGCGCTGCGAGATCGCGGCCATCCCCCGATCCGCCCGCCTGCACGAGCACAGGATGACCTTGTGGCGCACGCGGAAGATTCAGCGGCCCCTGCACCCTGAAAAAGCGTCCGTCATGCGCGACCGGCCGCACCTTCGTCGCGTCGATGAACCGGCCGCTCGCCTTGTCGCCGATGAAGGCGTCGTCGTCCCAGCTGTCCCAGAGGGCCTTGACGAGTTCCGTGAACTCCGCTGCCCGCGCATAGCGCTGCGCGTGATCGGGCACCGTGTCGTGGCCGAAATTACGCGCCGACGGCAAATCGGCCGTCGTCACGACATTCCAGCCCGCACGGCCGTGACTGACGTGATCGAGCGTGGCGAAGCGGCGCGCGATGTTGTAGGGCTCGTTGTAGCTCGTCGAAGCCGTGCCGATCACGCCGATATGCGTGGTCGCCGCCGCAATGCTGGCCAGCAGCACCGTGGGCTCGAGCGCCGTGATCGGACGGAAGTCGATCTGGTCGATGATCGCCGCGTTGTCGGCGAGAAAGACCGCGTCGAACTTCGCGCGTTCGGCCAGTTGCGCAACCCGCACATAGTGCGCGACGTCGACGAACGCGAGCGGATCGGCATCGGCAAGACGCCACGCCGATGGCACGAAGCCCGAATGCAGGATATTGACGTTCAAATGCAGGCGGCGCGACGTAGTTCGGCTCATTTTCTGGACTCTCCATGGATCATGGGTTTCAAAATACGCGGCCTTCGGTGAGGTGCGTCGTCACGCCGTTCAGGGCGTAGTCGCCCATCACACGCGCTTTGTGCAGCAGCGGGTTGTGACTGAAGATCGTGCGCAGGTTGCGCCAGTGCCGGTCGAAATTGTGCGCACGCGAAGTGGCCGACGCGCCGCCGGCCTCGAACAGGCGCTCGCCGGCTTCGAGCGCCAGCTTGCTCACCACGAGCTGCGTGCGGGCCGTCGCCAGCGCGCCTTCCAGCACGAGCTGATCTGCGTCCGGCGCACCCGCGCGGATCGCCTGCGCCGATCGATCGAGCGTGCGGGCGTTCTCGCGCACCAGCGCGTCGATCGCATGACTGTGCGCGCAGAGCGTGCCGACGACCTGCTGAATGAAGGCGTCCTCGCGCGCGGAGGGCGCCGTGCTGTGCAGTACGGGGCGGCCGTGCTCCAGCACGTAACGCCTCGCATCCGCGACCACGTTGCGAACGATGCCCGCGGCCACCGCCACGAGGTGGAGCTGCCGAAGCGCGCCGCCATGACGGCCGGCGAGTGTCGTCAGGCCGCGTTCGGTGATCTCGTCCGCACGCACCAGCAGATTCTCGAACACGAGACTGCCGCTCGCCGTCATGCGCTGCCCCATGCCGTCCCAGTCGTCGAGCACCGTGAGCCCTTCGCGCCGCACCGGCACGATGGCCACCACGGGCTGGCCCTCGTCGTTCAGCACGCTCAAGCGCGCGTAATCGGAAAAGGCCGTGCCGGTCGAATAGTATTTGCGGCCGTCGAGCCGGTAATGCTCGCCGTCGCGCCTGAGCGCCGTGGTGTATTCGCCCGGACGCGACGTACCCAGCTCGGTCGAGGCGCCCCCGAAAATGGCGCCGTCGATCACGCGCTGGATCTGCAAATCGTTGAACGGCGTGCGAGCCGAGAGCAGCAGCGCTTCGGTCTGGTCGTAATGAATCCGCAGCGCGTGCGCGAGATTGCTGTCGGCCGCGGCCAGCGTCGCGATCACATCGAATTCGTCCACGAGCGAGCCGCCCAGGCCGCCCCACTCCACCGGCAGCCTGAGGCGTCCCAGCCCTGAGCGCCGGAACGCGTCGAAGCCCTCGAAAGGCAATTCGCGGCGCCCTTCGCGCGCGGCCGCGTCGTTGCCGATTTCATTCGCAAGCGCGGGCAAGTCGGCGAGCGCCTCCTGCAACGACAAACTGGCCGCGCGAGCGCGCACCGGAAGTTGAGTGGGAAGAGCGGACATGGAGTTTTCCTTTTTGTCAGGCCCGCGAATGGATTGGATTCCCGGGCGGCCACAAGGCGTTTTGCCAGAAGGAAAAGTATAGGGAGCACATAGCGCGCGACTAACCACCGAATTCGCATTTTGTTATTCGCCTGTCTGCATTGGCACGCAGTCCATGCAGTCGGGCAACGCGAGGTTGCGGCCAAAGCAAATCACCTCCGCGCGCAGACCTATTTCACGATTCGTTCTTTGACCTCGCCGCAAGCGCTTGCCGATAATCGATTGCTTCATGCCTCCCGCGCAGAGGTTCTGCGCGATGCGCCTGTTCGCCACCGAGGAATCTTCATGACGCTGCTCTGGTACACCCGTTGCCCTGCGCCGACGCCATTTGGCATCGCCGCGCAGCAAGGATTGCTGCAGCAGGAATTCGCCGCCGACGGCATCGAAGTGAAGGCATTGCAAGACGCCGACGACCCGGCCATCCGCCGCTCGCATTTCACGCATACGCAGCCGTGGTCGTTTCGTCAGGGCGGCAACATTCCGGCGCTATGGGCGCGGGCGCAAGGCAGCGACACGCGGCTCATCGGCGTGAGCTGGGTCGATGAGTTTCAGGCGCTCATCACGCTCGATCCGCACCTCACGCCCACGCGCGCCTCGCTCGCGGGGCGTCGATTCGGATTGCCGATCAATACTGCCGGCGAAGTGCTCGATTTTCACCGCGCCACTGCGCTGCGTGGCTTGCATACGCTGCTCGAAGCCATCGGCGTCTCGCCTGCCGACGTCGAGAGCGTGGATCTGCCGCACGAACCCCGTGGCCTCGCCCACGCGAAGGCCGACGACTCCGCACCGCTCGCCGAGTGGCTCGATGCGCAGCGCGCCCACGAATTCTCGCGCGAGGCGGCGGCCCTGCTGCGAGGCGAAGCCGACGTGGTGTTCGTCAAGGGCGCGACGGGCCTCGACGTCGCCAACGTGCTCGGCGCGCGCGTGCTGGTCGACATCAGCGCGCATCCCGACCGGCGAGCACACGCGAACAACGGTACGCCGCGCCCGCTCACGGTCGATGCGCAACTCCTGCGTGAGCGTCCCGACCTTGTCGAACGTGTGCTCGCGCGCACGCTCGACGTGGCCGCGTGGGCTGGCGCACATCCCGGCGAAATCACGCGCTATGTGGCCCGCGAAGTGCGCAGCGCCGAGCACTGGGTCACACGCGCCTATGGCGCCGGCCTGCCCCGGCAACTCGCGATCGGACTCGATGCCGGGGCACTCGATGCGCTCGCGCACTTCAAGCGCTTTCTCTTCGAGCACGGCTTTATCGCGGCGGATTTCGACTTCGCACACTGGGTCGATCCGGCGCCGCTCGAGGCGGCGCTGGCGCGGCGCGCGGAGCGTGGCAGCGTGCTCGCTGGTTAACCCAAGGGGCGCTGCCTGCCAGCGCGCATTTTCTCCAATCGCCTGTCGCCGAACCGATGATTGCTCTCATCCTGCGCACGGCGCCACGCTGTGTCGTTCTGATGCTCCTCGTCATGGCGAGCGTGGCCGCACAGGTTGCCGCACACGCACAAACGCGCGGCGGCACGCTCAATTTCGTGGTGACGCCGGAGCCGACGGCGCTCGTGGATGTCGCCACGACGGCCGTGAATGTCCTTAAGGTCAGCCCGAAAGTGATTGAAGGCTTGCTCGACTACGACTTCGATTTGAAGCCCAAGCCGCTGCTCGCCACCGCATGGGAGATCGAGGATGGCGGCCGCCGCTACGTGCTTCATCTGCGGCACGGCGTGAAATGGCACGACGGTGCGCCGTTGACTTCGGCCGACGTTGCATGGTCGATCGAAACGCTGCGCCGGGTGCATCCGCGAGCGCGCACCACCTTCGCGAACGTCACCGCGATCGCCACGCCGGACCCCTATACGGTCGTGCTGACGCTCAGCGAGCCCACGCCATGGCTGATACGTGCGTTCTCGGCTTCGGAAACGCCGATCCTGCCGAAGCACCTCTACGAAGGCAAGGACGTGCTCGCCAATCCGGCCAACAATGCGCCCATCGGCACCGGCCCGTTTCGCTTCGTCAAGTGGGTGCGCGGCAGCTACATCGAATATGCGCGCAACGACGACTACTGGAACGCCGGCAAACCGTATCTGGATCGCATCATCGTGAAGATCATCGCCGACCCCGCTGCGCGCGCGGTGGCGTTCGAGGACGGCTCGGTCGATCTCGGCGGCGATACGCCCGTGCCGCTCGCCGACCTCGACCGCCTCAAGGCCAATCCGAAGCTCGGCATCGACACACGCGGCTACGAGTTTCAGGCGGGCGTGGCGCGGATCGAGTTCAATCTCGACAATCCGGTGCTCAAGACGTTGAAGGTGCGACAGGCGATTGCCTCGGCGATCGATCGCGAAGTCATCCGCAGGGTGATCTACTACGGCTACGCGACGCCTACCGCGAGCCCGCTGATGCCGTCGAACCCCTACTACGACGCGGCGCCCGCGCCCTACCCGTTCGACGTGGCGCGCGCGAACCATCTGCTCGACGAGGCCGGTTATCCGCGCAAGGCGGACGGCACGCGCTTCGCGCTCACGCTCGACCCGCTGCCCATCGGCGACCTGCCCGCGCGCACGGGCGAGTACATCAAGTCGGCGCTCGCCCGCGTGGGCATCGCCGTGACGATCCGCAACCAGGATCTGGCGGCCTATTTGAAGCGCGTTTATACGGACCGGCAATTCGACTTCACCGTGAATGGCATGAGCAATCTGTTCGATCCGGTGGTGGGCGTGGCGCGTTTGTATACGACCGACAACTTCCGCCCCGGCGTGCCCTTCACCAACGGCTCGCACTACAGCAACCCGCAAATCGACGGCCTGTTTGCGCAAGCCGCGCGAGAAAGCGATGAAACGAAGCGCAAGCAGCAGTTTGCGCAGATCCAGCGCATTCTGGAGCACGATCTGCCGGACCTGAATCTCGTGGCGCCGCAGTGGGTGACGCTCGCCTCGAAGCGCGTGCACGACCACTCCATTTCACCCGACGGCACGGCCGCGAGTTTCGCCGATGTCTGGCTGTCGCGCTGAGCGCGCTCACGTCGCACTGTTTGAATGAACCAGGGAAACGACATGGACTACCGGCAACTGGGCCATAGCGGCCTGAAAATCTCCACCGCTGACGCTTGGCACGATCATGTTTGGCGGACCAACCGACGACGCCCTGGCCGAACGCATCATCGGCGCCGCGCAGGAGCAAGCCTCACCGCCGCGCAGTTCGCGCTGGCGTGGGTGCTCAATAGCCGCTATATCACATCGGCGATCGCGGGGCCGCGCACCGAAGCGCAATGGCGCGACTATCTGCCCGCGCTGCAGTACCGCCTCGATGAGGATGACGAAGCATTTGTCGACTCGCTCGTGGCAGGCGGCCATCCTTCGACAACGGGATTCAACGACCCCGGTCACCCGTTCTTCGGGCGCCTCGTGCGGCACGGCGCCACGCAAGACCCGCGTGCGCCGGGCGGTGAACGCTGATCGCCCAGGGAGAGCACCGTGAACGCATTCACACCGGACGCCGCGCTCGCGCGCGACGAGGATCAGGCCACCGCGTTGATCGAGCGCGCGGCTCGGCTCGGCCGCGCGTTTGCCACCGTGGCCGACGAGCATGACCGCAATGCTACCCCGCCGCTCGAGCAATTCCGCGCGTTGCGCGAAGCGGGCCTGCTGCGCGCGAACATCGCCCACAGCGACGGCGGCTTCGGCGCGGGGCTCGCGCTGGCGCGCGCGATCGTGGCCGAGATCGCCTATGGCGATCCGTCGGTCGCGCTCATTCTCTCGATGCACTACAGCCAGCACGCCATGATCGTGCACGACGCGCGCGAGCAAACGGGCAACTGGCCCGCAGCGCTCGCGCAGCGCCTCACGCGGGCGAGCGTGGCAGGTCGCGCGCTCGTCAACGCGGCCCAGGTCGAGCCGGCGCTCGGTTCGCCCTCGCATGGCGGTCTGCCGGACACGCTCGCGCGCCGCGAAGGCGCCACGTGGCGCATCACGGGACACAAACTGTATGTGACGGGCGCGCCCTTGCTTACGTGGATCAACGTGCTCGCCCGCACGGACGAACCGGAGCCGCGTCTCGGCCATTTTCTCGTGCCCCGCGAGGCGGCGGGCGTGCGCATCGTGGAGACGTGGGACCCGCTGGGCATGCGGGCGAGTGCGAGCCACGATGTGGTGTTCACGGACGTGGCGATTTCCGTCGACGATGTGGTCGGCCTGAGGCCGGCGCATGTCGGCGTGCAGCGCGATCCGCACGCAACGGCGTGGTACTTCAGCCTGGTCGGTACGGTCTACGACGGCGCGGCGCGAGCGGCGCGCGACTGGCTGCTCGCCTTCCTCACCGAGCGCAAGCCCGCTGCGCTCGGCGGTGCGGCGCTCGCGAGCGTTCCCATCGTGCAGGAAAGCGTGGGGCGCATCGAGATGCTGTTGGCGAGCAACGACTGGCTGCTGCGCACCCAGGCCGAAGCGATCGACACAGGCACCGCGCCCGCCGAGCTGTCTTCCGTCGTCAAGCACAACGTGGTGGACAACGCCATTCAGGCCGTGGATATCGCGCTCGAACTCGCGGGCAACCACGGGATTGCGCGGCACAATCCGCTCGAGCGCCATCACCGCAATGTGCAGTGCGCACGCATTCACGCGCCCTCCAACAGCTTGTTGCGCGCCATGGCGGCGCGTCGCGCGCTGGGCTTGTGAGCAAACCCCGGCGCGAGCAGGTTGCGGCCGGGGTTGATGAAAACACGTCGCGCTAAACGATTCCCGGCGCTGCCGCTTCGAGCACGTTCACGCGTTTCGGAATCAGCTTGAGGTCGAAGAAGGTATTGGCGATCTGCTGCTGCTCGGCGAGGATCGCTTTCGTGATCGGACCCGTGCCGAATTGCACGCGCCCGATCGCCTCGCTGACCACGTCGTTCGGCAGACCCCACACCTGTGCGAGCTGCGCGGCGAGCGCGGCCCGGTTAGCCTGCCCCCACTGATCGATCTGGCTCAATTCGTCGATGAGGATCTTGATGACATCCGGGTTTTGTTTCGCGTAACTGAGCGACGAAAAATAGTAGGCGCGGTTGACGACCACGCCGCTCGCATCGGCGAGAATGCGGGCGTCGAGTGTCTTTTGCGCGGCGGCGAGGAACGGATCCCAGATCACCCAGGCATCGATGGCGCCGCGCTCGAACGCCGCGCGCGCATCGGCGGGCGCGAGGAACACGACTTTCACATCGCCATACTGAATGTTGTGCGCCTGCAGCAGCTTCACGAGGAAATAATGGACGTTGCTGCCGCGATTGAGCGCGATGGTCTTTCCCTTGAGATCCGCAACGCTGCGGATGGCCGAGGCGTGCGGCACGAGCACCGCTTCCGCCTGCGGCCGCGGCACCGTGGCCGCGACATAGGCGAGCGGCGCGCCGGCCGCCTGCGCGAAGATGGGCGGCGCCTCGCCCACGTCGCCAAAGTCGATCGAGCCGACGTTGAGGGCTTCGAGTTGCACCGGGCCTGCATCGAACTCCGTCCACGTGACCGCGACACCGAGGGGAGCAAGCCGTTTCTCCAGCGTGCCGCGTCCTTTCAGCAGGCTCAGATAACCCTTCTGATTGCCTACGCGCAGCGTACGCGATGCGTTGGCCGCGCGCGCGGGTAACGCGCTGAGCACCGGCAAGGCGGCGAGCGCAGCGGCTCCGGCTGAGATTCGAATGAAGTTGCGGCGTGCGTTCATGCGTGGCTGCCTCGGCAATAGATTAGAAAGAAGCCGATGTTATAAGCCCCGCGGCAGCGAGAAAACCATCAAATCCTGCGCTTCTAATTCCCGCTAATGATAACCACGCGGCTTCGTGATCCATGCGGGGCAGCCGATATGTAAATCTCGATTTAATATTGGCCGCCCACGAAAGCCCCCACCATAATCGGCCTTTCCAGATCACGAAGTCACTCATCATGCGATATCGATTAGTTATCCAAATATTATTCTCCATTATCGCGCTGTTTGCGCTGCAATCGCCGGTGGTCTACGCTGCCGATAACACCGCGCACGTGTTGCGAGTCGGCTTTGTGCCCGGACCGTACGCCGACGAATTCCGCGAAGGCGTCGAGCCGCAGCTCAAGCGCAAAGGCTACACCATCCAGTACGTGAACTTCAGCACCGGGCTCGAGGCGAACCAGGCCGTGTGGCACGGCGAAATCGCCGCCGACGTGATGCAGCACAGCGTCTATCTGAAGGCGTACAACGAGCGGAACGGCACCGACCTCGTCGGCGTCGTACAAGTGCCGACGCCCCCCATGGGGCTCTACTCTACCCGCCATCATTCGCTCTCCGAGGTGAAGGCCGGCGCCACGGTCGCCGTGCCGAACGACCCCGTCAACCTCGAACGTGCGCTCAAGATTCTCCAGGCGATCGGCTGGATCCGCATTCGCGAGAATCCCAATCCCGTCGATGTCTCCGAACGTGACGTGGTTGCCAATCCCGCCGGCATTCGCATCGTCCCGCTCGAAACCGCACAGGCGCCGCGCGCACTCGAGGACGTCGATTTCGCGGCCATCCAGGGCAACTTCGCCATTTCCAGCGGGCACCGTCTGACCGAAGCACTGGCGCTCGAACAAATGCGCTCCCCTTATGTGAATCAGGTCGTCGTCAAATCGGCGAACCGTCAGTCACAGGAAACGGCCGATATCGTCGCGGCCTATCGTTCGGACGAATTCCGTGCGGCAATCCTGCGCAACCCGACCTATCAGGGCTATCGCCTGCCCGATTACTTTCCGCATTAACTCGTTCGATATGTCCAATGCTTTTGCCTTGACCACGACCTGAATAGGCCCACAACCATGAAAAAACACTTCTCGCGCTCACCACCATTGCACTGTCCCCCGTCGCATCCTATGCCCAAAGCAGCGTGACGCTCTACGGTATCGTCACGGGCAACGTGACCTACACGAACAACGTTTAGACGGCGGCAACGCCTGCCGGTGGCAAGCGGTGGCGGCCAGGTCGCCCAGTTCGACAGCGGCACCTCGGGCCCGAGTTCGAGCCGCTGGGGCCTGAAAGGCACCGAAGATCTGGGCGGCAGCGTGAAGACGCTGTTCGTGCTCGAAAGCGGCTTCAGCGTCAGCAACGGCACGCTCGGCCAGGGCGGCATATCAAGCACCTCTTCTAACCCGCAATACGAGCCGCGGCCCGGTCAGTTTGACCGGGCCGCGCGATCGTCCAGCCTGTTGGACAAAGAGGCGTTCCTTTGGACGCGCACGCGCATCCGCCCTACGATGCGTGTCGCCACGCTCACTCCGGAATGCCTGCCATGTCCTCAACATCCGCTTATCTTCCGCACGATCTCGATAGCGCGCTGCTCGTCGGCCGCGTCTGGCGGCCCACCCCGGAGGGTGACGGACCCTGCGTCGTCGTCGTGCGCGGCGGCATGGTCTTCGATATTTCCGAGGTGGCCCCCACCACGGCCGACTTGTTCGACTACGACGATCTGCTCGATGTCGTGAGACACACGCCCGGCGAGCCGCTCGGCACGGCCGAGGCGTTGCTCGAACACAGCTTCGCGGGCGATCGCCCCGCGGATCGCCCCTGGCTGCTCGCGCCCTGTGACCTGCAGGCGATTAAGGCCTGCGGCGTGACGTTCGCGGTGAGTCTTCTCGAACGCGTGATCGAAGAACAGGCCGGCGGGGATCCCGCCAAAGCCCAGGACGTGCGCACCGAAATCACGAAGCTGATCGGCACCGATCTTTCGACAATCAAGCCCGGGTCCGAGGCCGCGAGCAGGCTGAAGGAAGAACTTCAGCGCCGTGGTGCGTGGTCGCAATACATGGAAGTCGGCATCGGTCCGGAC
The DNA here is from genome assembly GCF_024206515.1 of Paraburkholderia sp. CNPSo 3281. Classification (NCBI taxonomy): domain Bacteria; kingdom Pseudomonadati; phylum Pseudomonadota; class Betaproteobacteria; order Burkholderiales; family Burkholderiaceae; genus Paraburkholderia; species Paraburkholderia sp. CNPSo 3281. Next base: position 129,462 of record NZ_JAMBPS010000012.1, read on the forward strand.
GCCGAGGTGTTCTCGAAGTCCCAGCCGATGTCCGCGGTGGGTTTCGGCGCCGATATCGGCCTGCATCCCGCCTCTGCGTGGAATAACCCCGAGCCCGAGATCGTTCTCGCGGTCAACAGCCGCGGCGAAGTGGTCGGGGCGACGCTCGGCAACGACGTCAACCTGCGCGATATCGAAGGCCGCTCCGCCCTGCTGCTCGGCAAATGCAAGGACAACAACGGCTCGTGCGCGATCGGCCCGTTCATTCGTTTATTCGACGAAGGCTTCACGCTCGATACGGTTCGCGCCACCAGCGTCTCGCTGCGCGTGGAAGGCACGGACGACAACTTCCTGCTCGAAGGCGTGAGCCACATGCGGGAAATCAGCCGCGACCCGCTCGATCTCGTTTCGCAGGCATGGGGCCGCCACCATCAGTATCCGGATGGATTCATGCTGTTCCTCGGCACGATGTTCTCGCCGATCAAGGACCGCGACGCGCCCGGCGGCGGCTTCACGCATCATCTCGGCGACCGGGTCACGATCAGCGCGCCGCCGCTTGGCGCGATCGTCAACACCGTGCGCCTTTGCACCGAAATCGAACCGTGGACGTTCGGCGTGCGCGCCCTCTATACCAATCTCGCCGAGCGCGGTCTTTTTTAATCTGGAGTGAATTCGTAATGCAGACAGAAAACAACGTGACGTTCGCGCGTATCGACGAAGCCGCCGCGCTCGCACACGCAGCACAGGCCCTTTACGGCGCGGCTTCGCGTGCCGTGCGCAGCGCCCTGCTGCGCGGCCTCGCCGACGCGCTCGAGCGCGACGCCGCGCAGCTCGTCGCCATCGCCGACGAAGAAACGTCGCTTGGCGCCGCACGTTTGAATGGCGAGCTCGCGCGCACCGCGTTTCAGCTGCGCGGCTTTGCCGAGCGCGTGGAAGCGGGTATTGCCAATCGCCAGGTCGACGACGCAGCCGTGCCCGGCGCGCCGCCCGCAGGCCGCCCGCACCTCACGCGCGTGCAATTACCGCTGGGGCCGGTGGCGATGTTCTCGGCGAGCAATTTCCCGTTTGCGTTCTCGGTGCTCGGCGGCGATACGGCCTCGGCACTCGCAGCGGGTTGCACGGTGATCGTCAAGCCGCACTCGGGCCATCCCGAACTGTCGCGCCGCGTGCATGCGCTCGCCGCGCGTGTGCTGCACGAACAGGGCTTGCCCGAAGGCGTGATCGCGTTCGTCGATCAGGCTTCGCGCGAGGCGGCCGTGCATCTCGTCGGTCATGCCGATGTCGCGGCGGTGGCCTTCACGGGTTCGTATCAGGGCGGCGTGGCCCTGTGGCGCGCGGCCAATGCGCGTCGTCGGCCGATTCCGTTTTATGGCGAACTCGGCTCGATCAATCCGCTCGTCGTGCTGCCGCAAGCGCTCGCGGAAGGCGTCGAGACGCCCGCTGCCACGCTCGCCGCCTCGATCGCGATGGGTTGCGGCCAGTTCTGCACGAGCCCGGGGTTGATCGTCGTGCGCGACGACGAAAATGGCGAGCGCTTCGTAGCGGCGCTGGCGCAAGCGTTGTCCACGCAAAAGCCGCACGCCATGCTCACGGCGGCCATGCGCCACGGTTTCGAAAGCGCCGCCGCGCATATCGCGAGCCAGGCGGGCGTGCGCGTGCGTCTCGCCGCACCGGCACACGACGAAGAAGCCGCAGCGCCCGCGCCGCGCCTGTTCGAAACCGATGCGCAGACGTTCATCGCCAACGCGGCGCTGCACGAAGAAATGTTCGGCCCGGCTGCGCTGATCGTGAAGGTGCGTGACCAGGCGCAGACGCTCGACGTGCTCGGCGCGGTGGAGGGTTCGCTCACGGTCACGCTGTGGGGCGCGCAAGCCGATACGCCGGCCAATCGCGCGCTCGCCGTTGCTGCGCAACGTATCTCGGGTCGCGTGCTGTTTGGCGGCGTGCCAACGGGCGTCGCCGTGTGCGATGCGCAGCAGCACGGCGGCCCGTGGCCCGCTTCGACGCAGCCGCAAACCACCTCGGTCGGCTATGCGGCGATCGAGCGCTTCCTGCGCCCCGTAGCGTTGCAGGATGCGCCGCAGTGGGCGATTGCCGCGACGAGCGGAACGGCAGCGGCATAAGACGCCACGCGCACGATTGAAGCGGTAAAAAAGCGGAGACCGGATATCAAATCCGGTCTCCGCTTTTCACTTTCAGTCTTGAGACTTTATCTTCCCAGCGACGCCGCCTTTTTTGTGTGAATCCGGCGATCAAACCGCCATGCACAGGTACTTGATGACGAGATAGTCATCGATGCCGTAGTGCGACCCTTCCCTGCCCAGACCCGATTGCTTCACGCCGCCAAACGGCGCCACCTCGTTCGAGATCGAGCCGGTATTGATGCCCACCATGCCGTATTCGAGCTGCTCGGCCACGCGCCAGATGCGGCCGATATCGCGGCTATAGAAGTAGGCGGCGAGTCCGGACTCCGTGTCGTTGGCGAGCTTCACCACTTCTTCGTCGCTCGAGAAACGGAACAGCGGCGCGAGCGGGCCGAACGTCTCCTCTCTCGCGACATCCATTTGCGCGGTGACGCCGGTCAGCACCGTGGGCTCGAAAAAGCCGTGGCCGAGCGCGTGACGCGTTCCGCCCGTGGCGAGCGTCGCGCCTTTACCCATCGCATCGGCGATATGCGCTTCGACCTTCCTGACCGCCGCCTCGTCGATGAGCGGTCCCAGCGTGACGCCGCCCTCCATGCCATGGCCGACCTTCAGCCCCTTCACGGCCGTCGCCAGCTTCGCGGCGAACGCGTCATAAACCCGCTCGTGCACGTAGAAGCGATTCGTGCAGACGCACGTTTGCCCGTTGTTGCGGTACTTCGAGGCGATGGCGCCTTCCACCGCGGCGTCGAGATCGGCGTCGTCGAACACGATGAAGGGCGCGTTGCCGCCGAGTTCGAGCGTCACCTTTTTCACCGTGGGCGCGCTTTGCGCCATCAGCAATCGCCCCACCCCCGTCGAACCGGTAAACGAGAGCTTGCGAACCACAGGACTGCTCGTCATCGCGCCGCCGATCGCTTTGGGGTCACCGGTGACGATGTTGAGCACGCCCCTTGGCACGCCGGCGCGCTCCGCCAGCACCGCGAGCGCCAGTGCGGAAAACGGCGTGGCTTCCGCGGGCTTCACGACAATCGGGCAGCCTGCCGCGAGCGCCGGGCCTACCTTGCGGGTGATCATGGCCGTGGGGAAATTCCACGGCGTGATGGCCGCGCAAACCCCGATCGGCTCCTTGATGACCACGAGCCGCTTGTCCGACGCGGGTGTGGCGAGCGTATCGCCCGCCACACGCTTGCCTTCCTCGGCGAACCATTCGATGAACGACGCGCCGTAGGTGATTTCGCCTTTCGCTTCCGCGAGCGGCTTGCCCTGTTCCGCGGTCAGGATCAGCGCGAGGTCGTCGGCGTGCTCGATCATCAGTTCGTACCAGCGGCGCATGACTGCCGCCCGCTCCTTTGCCGTGCGCGCTCGCCATGCTGGCCACGCGGCATTGGCCGCCTCGATGGCCCGCGCCGTTTCGGCCTCTCCCATCAAAGGAACGCTGCCGAGCGTCGCGCCCGTTGCCGGGTCGAACACGTCGAAACTCGCGCCCGAGTCGGCGGAGCACCATTGCCCGTCGATATAAGCTTGATGGCGCAACAGCGCCGCGTCCTTCAACAGGGTCTTCAATTCCACGTGACTTTCCTTGGATGCAAAAAATTCGGGTTGATACCGCGCACCGCCAGAAGCAAATCGCTCCGGCAGAGCGCGCTAACAATCAGTAGAGCCAGGCGCCGTTATCCCGCCTGACGCCACGACGCATGCTCGTGCCCTTCCGCCAGCAAATTGCGCGCGATCTCGGCCACTCTGTCCACGTGCGCGATCGCGGCCTCGCGTGCAGCGGCCGCGTTTCCGGCCTGAATGGCGCGGAGAATCCGGTGCATTTCATCGACGGCCTGGCGGCCGCGGTCGTCGGAAGCGATCGTCAGCGCTCTCAAGCGGTTGATGCGCGCCGTCAACGACTGCACGATTTCCCAGGCCACGCGCTTTTGACCGGCAACGAACATGCGCTCGTAGAAGGCCGTGGTGAGCGCCCTCACGGCCTGATGGTCCTGCGCTTCGAAGGCCGCCTGAATCCGATCGATGAAGGCAGCGAGATCCGCGACGGTGCGCTCGTCGGCATGCTGCGCGCACGCCATGGCGGCTTCGCCTTCGAGCAGCGCGCGTATTTCGTAGATCTCCGCCGCCGTCTCGAAGTCGAGCACGGCGACGATCGGCCCCTGGTTCGGAATCGAGTCGACCAGACCCTCCGTTTCCAGATGGCGCAAAACCTCCCGCACCACGGTGCGGCTCACGCCGAGAATCTCGCACAGCGAGCGCTCGACCAGCCGCTCGCCTGGATGAAAATGCGCCTCCAGAATGGCCGTGCGCATTTTTTCGAGTGCGAGTTCCCGCAACGTGGCCGTGGGGCGTTCGACCCGCAGCGATGGCAGTGCGTCATTCATGACAGCCGCCGTCAAGCTTGCGCGAACAGGCGCACGTCGCGCACGTCCCAGTCGACGAGCGCCTGCGTGCCGATCATGATGCCGCCATCGTGGCGATGCGCCGCCGGCATGCGGATCGAGATCTCCTGCTGCCACGGCGTGGCCACCGCGTAGTGCATGGCGTCGCCGAGATAGGTGACGTCGCGCACGGTCACGGGCAAACCCGTCGTGCCGTTTGCGCCCTGCAGCGCGCTGAGACGCATCTGCTCCGGGCGGATCATCAGCGTGCCGTCGTCGCCGGCGCTGAGTGCCGGATTGAAGGCGTCCGACGCGATCTCATGGCCGTTGGGGAACACGCCGTTCATGCGGCCTTCGCTATTCTTCGTCACCTTCACGGGCAGGAAATTCGAATTGCCGATGAAGCTCGCGACAAAGCGCGAAGCCGGGTTCGCGTAAAGCTCCTCGCCCGTGCCGACCTGCTCGATGCGGCCTTTGTTGAACACGGCGATGCGGTCGGAAAGGCGCAGCGCTTCCTCCTGGTCGTGCGTGACGTAGAGAATCGTCACGCCCGTTTCCTGGTGAATGCGGCGCAATTCGAGCTGGATTTCCTCGCGCAGCTTCTTGTCGAGCGCGGAGAGCGGTTCGTCCATCAGCAACACGGGCGGATCGTAGGCCAGCGCGCGCGCAATCGCCACGCGTTGCTGTTGCCCGCCCGAGAGCTGCGCGGGCATGCGGTCGCGGCACTCGGACAGATGCACGAGCTTGAGCATCTTCTCCACTTTCGCCTTGACTTCGGCTTCAGGGCGGCGGCGCACGCGCAGCGGAAACGCTACGTTCTCGCCCACCGTGAGATGCGGAAAGAGCGTATAGCGCTGAAACACCATGCCGATGTTGCGCTTGTTAGGCGCTACCGCCAGCAGCGGCTTGCCGTCGAGCAGCACGCGCCCGTCCGTCGGCTCCTGGAAGCCCGCGACGATATAGAGCGTCGTGCTCTTGCCCGACCCCGACGGTCCGAGGAAGGTCATGAATTCGCCCTTGCGCACATCGAGCGACACCTGGTCGATGGCGACGACGTCGTCGTAGGTCTTGCGCAGGCGCTGGATTTGCAGGAATGCAGTCATGGCTTGTTTACCTCGATTAGCGGCCGCGGCGCACTACGGCGCCCGCCAGCATCAATAACGTTGTCAACGCGACAAGCAGCGAAGACGCCGCTGCAACGACAGGCGTGAGGTCCTGGCGCAGCGTGGACCAGATCCGCACGGGCAGCGTCTGCAGCGTCGGGCTCGACATGAAGATGGACACGACCACCTCGTCCCACGAAGCGAGGAACGAAAAGATCGCCGCGGCGTAGAGACCGAGCCGGATGGCCGGCAACGTCACCTTCAGCTTCACCATGAACGGCGAGGCGCCGCAAATGAGCGCCGCGTCTTCCAGCGACGTGTCGAAGCTCACGAGCGAATTGCTGATCGAGATGATCGAGAACGGCAAGGCGATGATCAGGTGGCCGATCACGAAGCCCGACATCGTGCCGTTCATGCCGATGCGCAGAACGAACGCATAGAGCGCGACGGCGAGCACCACGACCGGCAGCACCATCGGCGTGATGAAGAAGGCCTGCACCGCGCTGCGCCCGCGAAACTTGCCGCGTACGAGCGCAAGCGAAGCGAGAAAGCCGATTGAGACGGACAGCACCGTGACGATCACGGCGAGCTTCGCGCTCGTGAGCAGCGAGTCGATCCAGCCCGGATCGGTGAAGAGCTGCCGGTACCACTCGAGCGTCCAGCCCGGCGGCGGAAAAATGAGCCACTGCGAGTCGCCGAACGAGAGCGCGACGATAAAGAAAATCGGCAGCAGGAGAAAGAGCGCGACGGCGCCGCCCACGGCCAGCAACATCCAGCGCAGCGCGCCCAGACGATCGAAATCGAGCAACATGTCAGCGCCCTCCGAGACTTGCGCGTGCATGGCGCGTGAAGCGCAGTTGCAGCGCGTAGAGCGAGAGCGTCACGGCGAGCAGCACGAAGGCGGCGGCGCCGGCGAGGCCCCAGTTCAAGAGTTCCTGCACGAGCTGCGCAATCAGTTCCGCGAGCATCATGTACGAGGGGCCGCCCAGCAGCGCGGGCGTGACGAAGTAGCCCAGCGCCATCACGAACACCATGAGCGCGCCCGAGGCGACGCCCGGCATGGCGAGCGGCACGAGAATGCGCCAGAAGGCCTGCCAGCGGCTCGCACCACACACGGCGGCGGCGCGCAGCGTCGAAGGGTCGATGCTGCGCAGCGTGGCGTGCAGCGGCATCACGAGAAACGGCAACATGATGTAAGTCATGCCGATCGTCACGCCAGTGAGGTTGTTGACGAGCGAGAGCGGCTCATGGATCGCGCCGATCGCCATCAACATGCGGTTGATCGGTCCCGTTTCCTGCAGCAACACCATCCACGCGAAGGTTCGTGCGAGCAGGTTGGTCCACATCGACAGCAGCAGGATCGCGAAGAACACGGCGCTGACCTTGCGCGGCGCGATGGCGAGCAGCCACGCCATCGGAAAGCCCACGAGCAGCGTGACGAGCGTCACGACCGTCGCCACGAGAAACGTATTGCCGAACACGCGCAAATACGTGGTCGAGCCGAGCAGCTGCTGGTAGTTGTGCAGGCCAGGTGTCGGCTCCAGCACGCTGCGCAGCAGCAGCGAGAGTACCGGCAGCAGGAAGAAGATCACGAGCAGCAGCATGGCGGGCGCCAGCAGCCGCATGCTGCGCCAGTCGCGCCGTTTGCGCGTGGCCGCCGCGGCTGGGTGTGCGACGGTACTCAATACGTTGGGCATGATGTTTCCTTTTGAACCGGTCAGCGACGTCGGGTCTGGCTTACTTCGATTGCCACGCGTACCAGCGCTTCGCAATCGCATCGCGGTTCTCGGCCCAGTACTTCATGTCGAGATTGATCTGCGATGCCTTGTATTGATCGGGCAGCGTCTTCGCCATGGCCGGCGACATCAGCGCGGCCGACTTCACGTTGATCGGCGCGTAACCCGTATCGGCCGCGAATTTGGCCTGGGCCTGCGGGCTCGTCGCTGCGGCGAGATACTTCATCGCCGCGTCGCGGTGCTTCGCGCCCTTCGGGATCACGAGCATGTCGGCGGCGGTGAGGTTCTCATTCCACGAAATGCCGACGGGCACGCCGGTTTGCGCGAGCGCGTGCAGGCGGCCGTTCCAGAACATGCCGATCGGCGCCTCACCCGAAGCGAGCAGCTGCTGCGACTGCGCGCCGCCGCTCCACCACACGATGTCGCTCTTGATCGTGTCGAGCTTCTTGAACGCGCGGTCGAGGTCGAGCGGATAGAGCTTGTTCGGCGGCACGCCGTCGGCGAGCAGCGCGATTTCGAGCACGCCCGGCGCCGACCACTTGTAGAACGTGCGCTTGCCGGGGAAGCGTTTGGTGTCGAAGAGATCCGCCCACGTTTGCGGCTGCGCGCCCGTGTACTTCGCCTTGTTGTAGCCGAGCACGAACGAGTAGTAGAAGCTGCCCACTGCGCCCGGCGACGCGAAGCGCGGGTCCAGCTCGTCCTTCTTCACCACCGAATAGTCGATCGGCTCGATCAGCCCGGCCTTCTGCGCGGCATAGGCGAAGTCGCCCTCCACGTCCACGACGTCCCAGCTCACGTTGCCGCTGTCGACCATCGCCTTGAGCTTGCCGTAGTCGGTCGGGCCGTCCATCAGCACGGTGATGCCGCTCGCCTGCGTGAACGGTTGCGCCCAGTCCTTCTGTTGCGACGATTGCGTGGTGCCGCCCCAGCTCGTGAAGACGATGGGGTCCGCGGCCAGTGCGGGTGCTGCTGCGAGTGTCGCTGCGCACGCAACGAACATCGGCGCGATAAACGAGGTGCTTCTGCTGCTCATGGCTGTCTCCGGGGATACGGTGGGTTGTCGCTTCGTCAGGCCGGCTGCGGGAAGACGCGCCGGCTTCTTCATGGTTGTCTTCTGTGTCGTGCTGTCACTGCGCGAGGGCGAGCGGCTGCACGGTGCCGGCTTCGCTGTCGCCCACGTAAATGCCGAAGGCGTCCTGCTTGCGCTCGCGCACATAGCGTTCGAGCATCGAGCGCACGGCGTCGTCGCTCAATTCGTCCCAGGGGATCTGCGAGAGCGGCACGATGCGGATGCTGCTGTCGAGCCAGGGCGAGCCGTTGTGAATCACGCGGCCGCGGTAATAGATATGCTCGCCCGGCCCTTTGCCGCTGCCGTCTTCGAACACGGCGAACAGAAAGTCGAGATGCGCGCGCAGGCCGAGTTTCGCGAGCACGCCGCGCAGGCTCGCCGCGTCGCTTGCCGGTTCGAGCTTGACGCCCGTTGGCAACGCCACGCCATCGGGCGTGTCGATGAGCACGAGGCCGTCGCGGTGCTCGAGAATCGCGCCCACTTTCGCGCGCACACCGGCTGCGGCCAGCGCGTCCTGCGAGAGGCTGAAGTTCACGTACGCGCCGCGGCAGTAGCCAAGCGGCGTCGAACTGGTTTGCACGAAGTCCACTACGCGGCCGATCAGGATGATGTGGTCGCCCGCGTCCACGACTTCGTGCGTCGTGCAGTCGAAGCTCGCCGCCGCGCCGTCCATCACGGGCGCACCGGTTTTGCGCGTGCTCCAGGGCACTTGCGCAAACTTGTCCGCGGCCTTCGAAGCGAACACGCCCGAAACCGGCTGCTGGTCTTCGGCGAGCACGCTCACGGCAAAGCGGCGCGTTTGCGAGAACACCGCATAGCTCGACGCCGTCTTCGCGATGCACACCAGAATGAGCGGCGGGTCGAGCGACACCGAGGTGAACGAGTTGGCCGTGAAGCCGCGCGGCGACCCGTCGGGCTGGATCGTCGTGACGACGGTCACGCCCGTGACGAACGCGCCCAGTGCGCGGCGAAATTCGGCGACATCGAAAGCCGGTTGCGCGGGGTGGGCAGTCATCAGCTCAGCCATGGCGTTCTCCTGTGTTTGCGGCGGTATTGGCCGCATGCGTTGCCGACGCAACGGCCAGGAACGCGAGCAGGCTTGCGTTGACGCGTTCCGGGTCGGTGACGTTCATCATGTGGCGCGCGTTCGCAATGACTTCCGCGCGGGCGCGGGGCGCGACAGCCGCCATCGCGTGCGACATCTGCCCGCTCGAATTCGGATCGCACTCGCCAGTGAGGAAGAGCGCGGGCACCTCCAGATTCGCGAGACGCCCCACGTGCGCGGCGTCGGAAGATGCGAAAAGACGGTAGGTGCGCGCGTAGCCCACGGGATCGACGGCAAGCAGCAGCGCACGCACCGCCTGCGCCGCCTGGGTCAGATGCCCCGGAATCGGGTCGCCGAACCAGCGCGAAAGCGTCGCGTCCACGCCGCTCGCGGCAGGCGCGTCGCCGAGACTGGCTGCGCGCGTCATCACCGCTTCGCGCTGCGCCGGCGTGCGGTCGTACACCGCGTTCAGCGCGACCACGCTCAACGTGCGCGGCGCATTGAGCAGCGCGAATTCGAGCGCGACGAGCGCGCCCATCGAATGCCCCACCACATGTGCGCGCTCGACCTGGATGGCGTCGAGCAGCGACTCGAGCTGCGCCGCGTATTCGTCGAGCGTGGGCTGGGCGCTCGGCAGCGCGCTCTCGCCGTGACCCAGCATGTCGTAGGCGACGACGCGAAACGATTCGGATAACGCATCGATCTGCGGCGCCCACACGCTCTGATTCATGCCAACGCCATGGATCAGCACCACGGTTTCGCACGCGGCGCTCGATTGCGGCGTGTACACGCTGTAGCACGTACCCGCGGTTTGACCGCGCTGAGCGCGCGAGACGGCATGTTCTGGGGCGAAATCAGACTTCATGGAATTCAGGCTCCATCCGACGATTCGGGCGATGCGGAAAGTCGCCGGAGATCGTGTTCGATGAGATTATGGTATGCCATCTTATGGCCCACAACAATGCATTGCGTATTATGGAATACCATGAGATCACTCGTCGGCGCGCTGGCATGGTTTAGGCGGCGCCCGATCGACCTGAATGAGCAGACAAAAGAAAAGGCCGCCGGCGTGTGCCGGCGGCCTTTTTAGATGGCGAGCTAGCTACGGCGTCAGGCGTCGCCGAGACCCTCGTTCTGCTGGGCGAGCGCCGACAGCGCCAGTTCGGAGACCCGCTTGATATGCGCGAACGACGCCGCGGAGGCCGCTTCGCCGTCGCGCCGCTCGATGGCGTCGAGCAGCAGGTTCATCTCGCGGTTGGAGTCGCCGCCGCGCCCCGGCATCGCGATGGTCAAGGCGCGCAAGCGGTTGATGCGCGCGTTGAGCGTCTTGACGACCGTGAGCGACACCTGCTTGTTGGCGGCTTCGAACAGCGTTTCATAGAAGCGCTCGGTGTGCTCCACCACGCGCGGCAGATCGCGCTTTTCGAACGCGTCCTCGATGATCGCGCGGACCGCGCGCAGCTGCTGCACGACTTCGGGCGTGGCGTTCTCGGCGCAGGCCCGGGCGGCGTTGGCTTCGAGCAGCCCGCGCAACTCGTAGATCTCGCCCACTTGCGCGGGATCGAGCCGCGCCACGATCGGCCCCTGGCGCGCGACGATCTCGACCAGCCCTTCGGTCTCGAGATGCCGCAGCACCTCGCGCACCACCGTGCGGCTCACGCCAAGCTCGTCGCACAGCGTGCGTTCGACGAGCCGCGTACCTGGCCGGAAATACCCCTGGACTATCGCGCCGCGCAGTTTGTCGAGCGTGAGTTCACGCAGGGTCTTGGCATTGCGGTCGATTTTGAGGTCTTGCATAGGCGGCAACAGGAAATGGACGAAAGTCCGCGCGTAAGAGCGCGGACGTGGAATGCCATATTATGACGCAACTGACGTCCAGCTTTCCGTCTGCCTGCGCTTTCGCCCCCGCCTTTACGACCAGCCGCAACGGCCTGGTCAGCCGTCCAGCCCCTCGACGATCGTGATCTGCGCCACGCAATGCCCATCGCGCTTCGCCTTGGCGGCCTGATATTCCGGCGAGCGGTAGCAGTCGAGCGCCGTTTGCATGTCGGCGAACTGGATCACGACGTGTCGCGCGAACGACTCGCCTTCCAGCACCTGCGCTGCGCCGCCACGCGCGAGAAAGACGGCCCCGAACTTCTTGAACGCCAGCGGTGCGATGTCCGTGTAGTCCTTGTATTTCACGGGATCCAGCACGGTGACATGGGCGATCCAGTATGCAGTCATCTCTCCTCCTCGTTTTTCATCGTCGGATTCATCTAGAAAAAGCGGCAATCCCTTGGCAGACGGGGCTCGCAGCGTGCCATCGGGTTAACACTCATGGCATGCCGTAACATGGTATACCAAAATGCTTCACACAATCAACGTACGAAGGAAGTTGCCATGAGCCTGATTCGCAAATCCATCCTCCATGTCGAGAACGTCTTCGTAGACGGCGACAAGGCCGCTGCGAAACCGCTGAAGATGATCGGCGCGGTCGCGGTGATCAAGAATCCGTGGGCGGGCCGCGGTTATGTGGAAGATCTCTCGCCCGAGATTCGCGCACTCGCGCCGCAACTGAGCGAGCACCTCACGAAGCTCATCATCGACGAGGCCGGTTCGGGCGAAGCCGTCGAAGCATTCGGCAAGAGCGCCATCGTGGGTCTTTCGGGCGAACTGGAGCATGCGTCCGCCCTCATCCACACGCTGCACTTTGGCAATACCTATCGCTCGGCTGTGGGCGCGAAGTCGTATCTCGCGTTCAACAACACGCGCGGCCCGGCCAATGCGCCGCTGCTCATCCCGATGATGGACAAGAACGACGAAGGCCGCCGCTCGCACTACCTCACGCTCCAGTTCTCGATTGCCGATGCGCCGGCTGCCGACGAACTCGTCATCGCCATTGGCGCCGCAACGGGTGGCCGTCCGCATCACCGCATTGGCGATCGCTACCAGGACCTCGCAGAGCTCGGAAATGACGTCAAGAACCCTGCAGCTGTCAAATAAGCGCGTCGCGCACTATCTGGAGCAAGGCGCGGGCGAACCGCTCGTCCTGATTCACGGCGTGGGCATGCAGGCGAGCGCGTGGTATCCGCAGATCGAAGACCTCTCGGCCGAATTTCGTGTGATCTCGGTCGACATGCCGGGCCACGGTCGAAGCGATGCGCTCGAGGCGGGCGCCGGTTTGCCGCAGTTCGTTGAGTGGGCGACGCGTTTCATCGAAGCGCTGGACGTGGGTCCCGTCAATCTGGCGGGACACTCGATGGGTTCGCTGATCGCGGCCGGCGTCGCGGTCACGCGTCCCGATCGGGTCAAGCGTGTGGCAGTCCTGAACGGTGTGTACCGGCGCACCGGGCAGGCGCGCGAAGCGGTGCTGCAGCGTGCCGCCGAGCTGCGCTCGGGCACCATCGACGTGGATACGCCGCTGCGGCGCTGGTTCAACGCCGGGGAAGCGCAGCAAGTCGCGGCGCAAAAGGTCGAGTCGTGGCTGAAGTCGGTGAACCTTGCGGGCTATGCCACGGCCTATACGGCGTTTGCGGGTGGCGACGAAGTGTATGCCGACGGCTGGCACACGATTCGCTGCCCTGCCCTCGTGCTGACTGGCTCCGACGATCCGAACTCGACGCCGGAGATGGCAAGGCAGATGGCGCAAGCCGCGCACAACGGCACGGCCGTGGTGATCGAAAACGAGCGCCACATGGTGAACCTCACCGCGCCTGACGAAGTCAATCGCGCGCTGCGGGCCTGGTTGCAAACGGAGCCGCAGGCCGAAAACCACGAAGTGGAAGTGTGAAATGAGCCAAGACACGAGCCAGGTAGTTAACCCGGAAGCCGCGAAGATCAACACGCGCGAGCTGCGCGACGCGTTCGGCGCGTTCATGACGGGCGTGACGATCGTGACGACCGCAACGGACGACGGCAAGCCGCTCGGCTTCACCGCCAATTCGTTTTCGTCCGTTTCGCTCGACCCCGCTCTGCTGCTGGTGAGCATTGCGAAGACGTCGAGCAATTACCAGACGTTTTCCACCGCGGGCCACTTCGCCATCAACATCCTCGCGGAAGGCCAAAAAGAGTTGTCCAACACGTTCGCGCGGCCAAGCGACGATCGCTTCGCCAACGTGAACTGGCAATTGAGCGCCAACCGCAACCCGCTCATCAGCGATGTGAGCGCCTGGTTCGACTGCACGACGCACGCCGTGATCGACGCGGGCGACCACGCGCTCATCGTCGGCCGGGTCGGGGCGTTTCATTCCGCGGGATTCGCGGGCCTCGGCTACTACCGGGGCGGTTATTTCACGCCGGCCAAGGTATCGGCGGAGGTCATCGCGGGGCCGAAGGTCATCGTGAGCGCGATCATCGCGCGCGAGGACAAGGTGCTCCTCGTGAAGACCGCCGACGGCAAATGGGGACTGCCTTCGAAGGAGATCGGCAAGGAAGGCGCCGACAAGGCGCTTGCCGAGATCTTCACGAAGTACCAGCCCGACGCATCGGCAAGCTTCATTTATTCGGTCTACAACAATACCGAAACCCATTACCAGTACATCTCGTTCCTGTGTAGCGCACCGGACGAACTCGCCGGCGCGGGCGACGCTTCGGCCCAATTCGTCAGCCTGGAAGACGTGCAAACGCAAGCGTTCCAGGACGGCGCACTCGCCAGCATGCTCCAGCGCTACCGCAAGGAAAGCGAATTGAAGAGCTACGGGATGTACTTCGGCGACCATAGCAACGGCACAGTCCGCCCGCTTCATTCCTGAAAGGTTCCATCATGCGATTTTCGCTTTTCGTTCACATGGAGCGCGTCTCCGACCAGACCAGTCAAAAGCAGCTGTATGACGAAATGGTCGAACTGTGCCAGATCGCCGATCGCGGCGGCATGCACGCCGTCTGGACCGGCGAGCACCACGGCATGGACTTCACGATCGCGCCGAATCCGTTCCTCAACCTCGTCGACCTCGCCAACAAGACGAAGCACGTGAGGCTCGGCACGGGCACGGTCATTGCACCGTTCTGGCATCCGATCAAGCTCGCCGGCGAAGCCGCGATGACCGACATCATCACGAATGGCCGTCTGGATCTGGGCATCGCGCGAGGCGCGTACTCGTTCGAATACGAACGCCTGATGCCGGGGCTCGACGCGTGGGGCGCTGGCCAGCGCATGCGCGAACTCATTCCGGCCGTGAAAAAGCTGTGGGAAGGCGATTACGCGCACGAAGGCGAATTCTGGAAATTCCCCTCGACCACGTCGTCGCCGCTGCCGCTGCAGCGCCCGCATCCGCCGATCTGGGTGGCCGCGCGCGACCCGAACAGCCACGAATTCGCCGTGTCCAACGGTTGCAACGTGCAGGTCACGCCGTTGCATTTCGGCGACGGAGAGGTCGAGAAGCTCGTCGGCCACTTCAACGCCGCGTGCGAGAAGTTCAGCAACGTGCCGCGCCCGCAGATCATGCTGCTGCGCCACACGTATGTGGCGAGCAGCGAAGACGACGCGCAGATCGCGGCCGACGAGGTGAACACGTTCTACAACTACTTCGGCGCGTGGTTCAAGAATGAGCGCCCTGTGAGCCGCGGCATGATCAAGCCGCTCACGAAGGAAGAGATGGCCGCTCACCCGTTCTACACGCCCGAGGCGATGCGCAGGAACAACGTCATCGGCACGCCCGAGGAAGTGATCGGGCGCCTGCGGGCCTACGAGAAACTCGGCTTCGACGAGTACTCGTTCTGGATCGATACCGGCATGAGCTTCGAGCGCAAGAAGGCGTCGCTCGAGCGCATGATCAACGACGTCATGCCTGCATTCAGGTAAGGGGCGGATTCCATGGATTTTCATTTTCAGCTGTATATCGACGGCCAGTTCGAACCGGGCGCCGCGACGTTCGACAGCGTGAACCCGGCCACGGGCAACGTGTGGGCGCAAATGCCCGAAGCGCGCACGGAGCAGGTCAACCGTGCCGTCGAGGCGGCCAACCGCGCGCTGACCGATTCCGCGTGGGCCGGCCTCACCGCCTCGGCGCGCGGCAAGCTGCTGCACAAGCTGGCCGGGCTCGTCGAAAAGGCTGCGCCGCGACTCGCTGAAATTGAAACGAACGACACCGGCAAGATCATTCGCGAGACGTCGAGCCAGATCGCTTATGTGGCCGAGTACTACCGCTACTACGCCGGGATCGCCGACAAGATCGAAGGGAGCCACGTTCCCGTCGACAAGCCGGACATGCAGGTGTGGCTCGAACGGCAGCCCGTCGGCGTGGTCGCGGCCATCGTCCCATGGAACAGCCAGTTGTTCCTTTCCGCCGTGAAGGTCGGGCCGGCGCTCGCCGCCGGTTGCACGGTCGTGCTGAAGGCTTCCGAAGAGGCGCCCGGCCCGCTGCTTGAATTCGCGAGGCTCGTGCACGAGGCAGGATTTCCGCCGGGCGTCGTCAACGTAATCACCGGCTTCGGGCCGCAATGCGGCGCGGTGCTCAGCAGCCATCCCAAGGTCGACAAGGTGGCCTTCACGGGCGGCCCTGAAACCGCGCGGCATATCGTCAGGAACACCTCGAACAATCTCGCGAAGGTCTCGCTGGAACTGGGCGGCAAGTCGCCGTTCATCGTGTTCGCCGATACCGATATCCAGAGCGCGGTGAATGCGCAAGTCGCAGCGATTTTCGCGGCAAGCGGCCAAAGCTGCGTGGCGGGCTCGCGTCTCTTGATCGAGGCATCCGTCAAGGACCGGTTCCTCGAGTTGCTCGTCGAGCGCGTCTCGCGCATTCGCGTGGGCTCGCCCAACGAGATGACGACGGAATACGGGCCGCTCTGCACCGAAAGACAACTGCGCACCATCGAGAAGATCGTCGCGAGTTCCGTGAGCCAGGGGGCCAAGGTGGTCGCTGGCGGCAAGGCGCTGGAGCGCGACGGCTACTACTACGCGCCCACGATTCTGGACTGCACGGGCGTGAGCAACGCGGACAGCATCACGACGGAGCTTTTCGGACCAGTGCTTTCGGTGGATACGTTCTCTTCCGAACAGGAAGCCATCGAGAAGGCGAATAGCACCGCCTACGGACTCGCCGCGGGTATCTTCACCACCAACCTCACCCGCGCGCATCGCGTTTCGCGGCGCGTGCGCTCGGGGATCGTCTGGATCAACACCTATCGGGCGGTTTCGCCGCTCGTGCCGTTCGGCGGGTTCGGGCTCTCCGGGCACGGCCGCGAGGGCGGCATGGCTGCCGCGCTCGAATACACGACGACGAAATCCGTGTGGCTACGCACTTCGGACGAGCCGATCAGCGATCCGTTCGTGATGCGCTGATCCGTTCCGCTGTACCGATTCAAAGCCGCTTCAAAGCCGTTCAAGGCGATGCCGCGCCACCTTCGTGGCGCGGCTCGGCCTGTGCAATAACGATGGAGACACTATGAAAAACCCGGCGAACGACAACAGCGTTCTGACCATTGAAAGCAACTCGATCGAGTATGTCGCTGCCGAGAATCGGCATGGCAAGCCAGTCGATCTGTTCACGTTGTGGTTCTGCACGAATGTCGCGCCGCTTGCCGTGATATCCGGCGCGACTTCGGTCCTGGTCTTTCACCTCGACGTGATGAGCGCGATTCTCGCCATCGTCGCCGGGCAATTCTTCGGCGCCATTTTCCACGCCCTCACCTCTGCGCAAGGCCCGCTCGTCGGCGTGCCGCAGATGATTCAAAGCCGCGCGCAATTCGGCCGCTATGGCTCGCTGCTCGTGGTCAGTTTCACCACGCTGATCTATCTCGGCTTCTTCGTCTCGAACATCATTCTCGCGGGCAAGACGCTCCACACCGCCGCGCCTGCGGTGCCCGTGCCGGTGGGCACCGTGCTCGGCGCGATTCTCGCGACGCTCGTCGGCGTGATCGGCTATCACTTCATCCACGGCTTCAACAAGGTGGGCGCGTGGTTCATGGGCGGCGCGCTGCTGATCGGCATGATCATGATGGCGCCCGGCCTCAACACGCAAATCTTGCAGCAGGGCCATTTCGACGTTTCGAACTGGTTCGCGATGTTGGGGCTTTGCGCCGTCTGGCAAATCAGCTTCGCGCCCTACACGTCCGATTATTCGCGCTACCTGCCAACCTCAGCGGGCTTTGCGAAGACCTTCGCGTTTACGTATTTCGGCACCTCACTCGGCACGATCTTTGCGTTTCTCTTCGGCGTGCTCGCGGTCAGCACCGGTCATTCCACCGACGCCATGCAAGCCATCCGCACGCAAACGGGCATGTTCGGCTATGTGCTGATCTTCCTCTTTCTGGTCAACATCATTGGCCACAACGGCATGAATCTGTACGGCGGGGTGTTGTCCTTCATTACCGCCGCGCAGACCTTCCGTCCCGACTGGGTGCCGGGCCGCACCGTGCGCATCGTCTTTTCGAGCGTACTGCTGGTCGCCTCTACCGTCACTGCGTTGTGGGCCTCAAGCAATTTCATCGCGATCTTCCTGACGGCGATCTTCGCCATGCGCATCGTGCTCGCGCCCTGGATAGCGATCAATCTGGTCGACTTCTATCTGATCAACCACCGGCGCTATCGCGTCGCGGAAATCGTGAGCAGCCACGGCGGCGTGTACGGGTCCTTCAATTTCAAGGCCATCGCCATTTACCTCTTCGGTATCGCCGTTCAGGTGCCGTTCATGGCAGAAAGCTTTTTCCACGGCCCGCTGGCGTCGATCGTCGGCGGTGCCGATGTTTCGTGGATGGTCGGCCTCGTCGCGACTGCACTGACCTACTACGTGTTCGCTGCGAAGGACGGTTCGCGTTCGCTCGGGCGGTCGCCGGCAGGGGCTACGGCTTCGGACTGAAGCGTGCCACAGAAACGAAAGGGGAAGCGCCGCAGCGCTTCCCCTTTCGCATTAAGCGTGACCCACACCCATCAGTCGTAAAGCACCGCCGCGATCTTCGGGTCGCTCATATTGGTCTTGTCGTACCAGTAAAAGCCCGTGTCGATCTTCTTGGGCAGGGTTTCGCCCTTCAACGCCTTCGCCGCGGAATCGACAACGCACTTGCCGATGCCGACTGGGTTCTGCGTAATCGCGCCCGCCATCAGGCCGGACATGATGGCCTCCTTTTGCTCCTTGCCCGAGTCGAAGCCGATCAGCACCAGTTTCTTGCCCGACTCCTTCACGCCGATCGCCGCGCCTTCCGCCGAGCCTTCATTGGCGCCGAAAATGCCCTTGAGGTTCGGGTTCGCCTGAATCATGGCCTTGGCGATTTCCGCCGACTTCAGGTGGTCGCCCGCGCCGTACTGCACGGAAACGATCTTGATGCCCGGGTGCTTCGTCTTCATCTCGTTGAGGAAGCCGTCGCGCCGGTCGATACCCGTGCGGCTCGTCTGGTCATGCACGATCACGGCGACTTCGCCGGAATTGCCGATCATCTCCGCCATCTTGTCGGCGGCGAGCGCGGCGGCGGCGAGGTTGTCCGTGGCGCAGGTCGTGAGCGGAATATCGCTGTCGACGCCCGAGTCGAACGCGATCACAGGAATCTTGCTGGACTGCGCGCGTTTGAGCAGCGGAATGGCGGCCTTGCTGTCGAGCGCGGCGATGCCGAGCGCCTGTGGCTTCTTGGCAAGCGCCGCCGAAAGCATGTCGATCTGCTTGTCGACCATGGCCTCGGTTTCAGGGCCTTCGAACGTGATCCTGACGTTGTTCGCCTTCGCCGACTGTTCCGCGCCGGATTTCACGGCTTGCCAGAACTGATGCTGGAAGCCTTTTGAAATGATCGGAATGTAGGGTTCCTCAGCATACGTCACGCTGGACGCACCCACGAGCGCGCCCACTCCGATTACGGCACTGATCAGTTTTCTTTTCAACATGACATTTCTCCTCCTAAGGTGGGCCATAGACCTCCAGCCGTTTAGGGAGCCTTGTTTTACTCCCCGTTCTTTCCGGGCTCCTTCCGTCTCCACTTAACTCTTTTTGCGGCGCAAGATATCCGCGTAAACCGCGAGGATGATGATGAGACCCGTCACCACGATCTGCCATTCCTGCGCGACCGACATGATGCGCAGGCCGTTGGTCAGCACGCTCATGATGAACGCGCCGATGATGGTGCCGAGTATCGTGCCCGAGCCGCCGCTCAGCGACGTGCCGCCGATCACCACGGCCGCGATGGCTTCCAGCTCGTAGCCCTGACCAAGCGCCGGTTGCGCCGAGTTAAGGCGCGACGCGATCAAGAGCCCTGCAATGCCGCAAATCGCGCCGCCGAGGCCATAAATCGCAATCTTCCAGCGATCGACATTCACGCCGGAAAGGCGCACGGCCTCCTCATTGCTGCCGAGCGCGAACGTATAGCGCCCGAGCGCGGTGCGGTTCAGCGTGATCGAACTCACAATCGCGAGCACGAACAGAATCAGCACGGCGTTCGGAATGGGCACGCTGGGCAGGAAATAGCCGATCAGTGAGTCCTGCGAAATCATGTAGAAGTTTTCGGTGTCGGTGAAATAGATGGGCTTGTCGGACGAGACGACAAGCGAGAGCCCCTTGAGCAGCAGCATCATGCCGAGCGTGGCGATGAACGGCGGGATTTTCATCTTCGCCGTGAGCGTGCCCGACACGGTTCCGCACACCGCCCCTGTACCGATGGCGGCGAGCACCCCGATCCACATCGGCAAATGCCAGTAGGTCAGAAACACGCCGCAAATCACGGCCGTAAAGGTCATCAAGGTGCCGACCGACAAATCGATGCCGCCCGTGATGATGACGAACGTACTGGCAATGGCGAGCACGCCGTTCACGGCGGTCGCCTGCAGAATGCCGAGGATATTGTCCATCTGCATGAACGCAGGGGACGCGAAGCTGAAAAAGATCAGCAGCAGGATCAGGCTGGCGAACGCGAGCATTTTCTGCAGCGCAGTGGGCGAGAAAATGCGCGCCTTCAGGCCGGACGACCGTTTCTGGTCGGCCAGCGCCGCAGTATCCGATTGCATAGTCATGGGTTCGACCTCTTGAGGCTCATGCCGCTTGCAGGGTTTCGCGCTGGGTCGCGAGATGCATGATGCGCTCCTGGGTCGCCTCGCTGGCGGAGAGTTCGCCAGTGATACGGCCTTCGCACATCACTACGATCCGGTCGCTCATACGCAGGATTTCCGGAAGTTCCGACGAGATCATCACGATCGCCTTGCCTTGCTCGGCCAGCGCGCGCAACAGCTTGTAGATCTCGCTTTTCGCGCCGACGTCGATGCCGCGCGTGGGCTCGTCGAAGAAAAGCACATCGCAATCGCGCTCCAGCCATTTCGCAACGACGATCTTCTGCTGGTTGCCGCCCGAAAGCAGACGCACCGGCTGCGTGGCGGAAGGCGTGCGGATGGCGAGCAGACTGATGAAATGCGCCGCCGTCTTGCGGATCTGCATGCGGCGCAGAAACAGGTTCAGCGAGAGGAATTTGCCGAGATTGGACATCACGATGTTCGATTCGACGTCCATGCCGGTCGCGAGACCAAAGCGCTTGCGGTCCTCGGAGAGATATCCGATGCTGTGCGCGACCGCGTCGCTCGGCGTCTTGATCGAGGCCTTCGCACCTTTCACGAAGATGTCGCCGGATTCGACCGGGTCCGCGCCGAACACGGCGCGCGCGACCTCGGTGCGGCCCGCGCCCATGAGTCCCGCAAAGCCCAGTATTTCGCCTTTGCGCAACGCGAAGCTCACGTCCCTCACGAGCGGGCCCGCGTTCAGATGCTTCACTTCGAGCGCGACTTCGCCCTGGTGCGCCGGACCCTGATACGGTGCGACATCGGCGAGCGTTCTGCCGACCATCATGCCGATGATGGCCTGCACGCTCGTATCGGCGGCGGCGACGGTGGCGACGTACTCGCCATCGCGCAGCACGGTGACGCGATCGGCAATCTGCTGGAGCTCATCCATCTTGTGCGAGATGTAGATGATCCCCACGCCCCGCTCTTTCAACTGGCGAATGATGCGGAAAAGCTCGGCGATTTCCGCGTCGTTGAGCGCGGAAGTCGGCTCGTCCATGATGAGCACGCGCGAATCGAACGACAGGGCCTTGGCGATCTCGACCATCTGCTGGCTTGCGACCGTGAGCGAGCCGACCACGGTGCGCGGGTCGAGCTGCACGTGCATGCGGGCGAGAATCGCGCGTGCCTGCGCATTGAGTTTGTCTTCGTCGAGAAAGAGCCCGAGACGCCCGCGCGGTTCGCGGCCGATGAACATGTTCTGCGCGACGCTCAGATGATTCATCAGCTGGAGTTCCTGATGAATGATGCCGACGCCCACGGCTTGGGCCTCGCCCGGACTCGCGAACGCTACGGGTTGGCCATCGTAGAGAATGTCGCCCGAGTCGCGCGTATACACGCCCGCGAGAATCTTCATCAAGGTCGACTTGCCCGCGCCGTTCTCTCCCATCAGCGCGTGCACCTCGCCTGCCATGAGCTCGAATTGCACTTCGTGAAGCGCTCTCACGCCGGGGAAACTCTTGCTCAGCTTGTTGACGGTGATGAGCGGCGTCATGGCGCTGATCCGCGAAGAAAAGCCAGACACATTACCGGGGCCCCTTGATTGCGTGCGCGGCGTGGCTTGCAGCGCTGCACGGAGGTGGTTGGAATACGGGCGTTGCTCGACGTAAGACGAAAGCGCTCAAGGTGCAAAGAGATCCGGCCGCTCTTTCGCGGACCGGCGCAATTCCTCGATCACCTGATCGAGATGGTCGTGCATCGCTTTTGCCGCTGCGTCGGCACGGCCGGCGCGAATGGCCTCGAAAATCCGTTCGTGCTCGTCGAGCGTGTGCACGAGACGCTCGGGACTTGCCAGCAATTGCCTCGCGCGATCCAGCGCGTTGCGCGACACCGCGACGATCTCTTTCACACGCGGCAGGTTCACCGCGTCGAGCAGGATTTCATGAAACGCCAGATCGAGCTCATGAAACACGAGACGCTGGCCATTCCCCGCGACCTTGCGCTGCTCGTCGAGATTGGCCGCCAGTGCGTCGATCGTGGCGCTGTCCTTCATGCGCGCGACACCGCGCACAGTTTCGACTTCGAGCGCGCTGCGAATGAACAGATGCTGGCGGATATCGTCGAGCGCGATCGGTTTGACGCGCGTGCCGCGCTGCGGCAAAACCTCGACGAGCCCCGCATGCGCGAGCTTCGCCAGCGCGGCGGAAACCGGAAAACGCGACACGCCCATGCGTTCGCAGACCGCCATCTTGTCGATCATCATTCCGGGTTCCAGCGCGAGCGTCACGATCGCTTCTCTCAGCGCGTGCTCGACGGCATCGGTCAGGCTGCCGCGCTCGCCGCCCCTAATCTTTTGCAGTGCGACATAAGGATTGCCGGCGACACTCGCCACTTCGGATGAAGAGTTCACGGCGCGCTTGATTTTGAGAAGACATGCTAGCATGCTAGGTAGCAGATTCAGCGTTGTCAACGCGTGCAAACGCCTGGTTTTCCCCTACCCGAAAGCCGTCCCTTCCAGAGGGAGTTCGAATGACCACGATCAGCAGGCTGTCCGTTCGCGATATCCGCTTTCCCACATCGCGTTCGCTCGACGGTTCCGACGCCATGAACGCCGCGCCGGACTACTCCGCGACTTACGTCACGCTCGAAACCGATTCTCCAGACAAATTCACGGGGCACGGGCTCACGTTCACCATCGGGCGCGGCAATGAAATCTGCGTGACGGCGGTCAACGCGCTGGCGCCGCTCATCGTCGGCAAGCGGCTCGAAGACATTACCGCGAACATGGGCGCCTTCTGGCGCGCATTCACTTCGGATAGCCAATTACGCTGGATCGGCCCTGACAAAGGCGCGATTCATCTGGCTACGGCGGCGGTCGTCAATGCGGTGTGGGACCTGTGGGCCAAATCGGTCGGCAAGCCCGTATGGAAACTGCTTGCGGACATGAGCCCCGAAGAACTCGTGCGCTGCCTCGATTTTCGCTACGTGACCGATGCGATCACACCGTATGAAGCGTTGGCCATCCTGCACCGCCACGCGAAGACCAAGGGCGCGCGCGAAGCGGAAATGCTCGCGCAGGGCTATCCCGCCTATACGACCTCGGCTGGCTGGCTGGGCTACGACGACGACAAGATCCGGCGCCTTGCGCGGGAAGGCGTCGCGCTGGGCTGGACGCATTTCAAGCAGAAAGTGGGCGGCAATCTCGACGAAGACGTGCGGCGCGCACGCATACTGCGCGAGGAAATCGGCGAGAACCTGAAGCTGATGATGGACGCCAACCAGGTGTGGGACGTGGACGAAGCGGTGGCGAACATGCGGCGACTCGCGGAGTTCGATCCGTGGTGGATAGAGGAGCCGACGAGCCCAGACGATATTCTCGGCCACGCGGAGATTCGCCGGCGTTTGGGGTCGATTGGGGTGGCCACGGGCGAGCACTGTCACAATCGTGTGATGTTCAAACAGTTGCTGCAGGCGGAGGCGATCGATTTTTGTCAGGTCGATGCCTGTCGGTTAGGTGGGCTTAACGAAGTGATCGTCGTGTTGCTGATGGCGGCGAAGTTCGGTGTGCCAGTTTGTCCGCATGCGGGTGGCGTTGGGCTTTGCGAGTATGTGCAGCATATTTCGCTGTTCGATTATTTGTGTGTTTCGGCTTCGCTCGAGAATCGCGTGCTCGAGTATGTCGATCATTTGCATGAGCATTTTGTTGATCCTGTTGTGATTCGGAATGGGCGGTATATGCCGCCTCAGCGGCCTGGTTATAGCATTGAGATGATTGCGGAATCGCTCGATAAGTATCATTTTCCTGAGGGGGAGGCTTGGCGGGGTTAGTGGTCGCTTTGGCCTTTCCTTGTTTTCGTGTCGGTCTGCCTGGGTTGCCCCTGTGCGGGGCAATGCTCTCAACTTAAGCCCCGGAAGTGCTTGTAAACGAACCGTGGGACCTGTAAACTTCACACCATAACTTCCTGATAAATCAACGATATGAACTCAAATACCGGCGTCTTCCCGACTTCTGGCTGAGTTCTCCGATTTCCTGTTCGATCCGGCGCTCGCCGAGCGCGTGCGCCGCACCCCCACCGCCTTTACCCGCAATCGCACACTGACGTTGCCGCGCATGGCCGCG
>NZ_JAMBPS010000111.1:0-8684 GCF_024206515.1 Paraburkholderia sp. CNPSo 3281
TTGAACATCCTCTGTAACGGCAACGTCGGCGGCGGGCCGCGCCGGCCCCGGCTCAGGTGCGGCAAGACAAATTGCCCGAACTGCGCTTCACTCAATTTCGTGGGAATCGCCTGCCGGCCATGGTTTGCAGCCATTTTCGCATCCGCAAAGCCCTGACTTTAACCGCTCCCCCCTCGCCAGCTCCGAAAGCCATTCCCGGTGGGGCTCGCAGACAAATTCGGCCCCTTCGGAAAACCCGCAATCAGTTGAACAAATACGGGTATGGCCAGCGCGCGCTGGTCGAGTCGCAGATCTCGCGCATCAAGCGCTGCCTCGGCGCGCGGCTACTGACGCGCAAAACCAAATCGCAGCAGCGCGAGGGCGTGATTATCGCGAACCTCGTGAATCTGTGGAACAGCTTCGGCAAGGCGGTCTGCGCCAAGACGGCATAGTTGCGCCCGCAACCCAATGGGCGCATACCCTGCTGAACAAAGCCATTACGAATCTGCATTCGAAAAGTCGAGAGTAAACGCTAAATTCCGGCCGTTAACAACCCCCATCACGCCGGTGCATCGCTCAATGCGTTTTCGGGCGAACAGTTGCTACTGCGCCACTTCTGTATAAAGCGATCATCGCTCTGGCTCACAAGATGATACGGTTGATCTTCCTGCTACTGACACGCAAAGTCGCGTATCACGACCCGCAGATCGACTATCAGGCCATCGGCGCGAAGAAAAATGCACCCCGCTGGATCAAGCAGTTGAAGGCGATCGGCCAATGGCCGGACGAGGCCTCAGCCTCTGTCACCACCTAACCGTCGCCACAACGAGGGGTCGGGCATGGCGATATTTTTACTCGCGGGCCACGCGAGGGGGCATGCACATGCCCGCACTACCCAGCTTTCACGGTAACGAGATGCCTTTACCCAGCTCACCTCTCCGCCTGTTTTTACACCTGAGAAAAACCTGCAACCAGTAGTACGGAAGTAAACCGCCAGTCGTCCTTTATCGCTGCGCAGAACATCGACGATGCACGCGTTCGTCATGCCGGTCGTTCGCGTACATTCATTTGCGATGCGAATCAGTGTTATCCAAACAATTGATTTTGTAGCTTGAGGCGAGATGCCGCATAGTCGCTTCCTGCGACGCGCGGCACAGCGCCCGACTATCCGTGCCGGAAAGAGAACTTTCCTGACGTGCCCCGATGCAAGCGACGCTATCGGAGCGGATATCCATCTGAACGTCAAAATCAATTTTCTGCGGGAGCGGATACGAAAAACCATCGGAGCCGTGGCAATGACTGTATCGATCGTGATAGTGGGTGCCGGCTTTTGCGGGACGATGAAGGCCACATGGCTACCATCGGATCAAACCGTAAAGCCCCTATCGATCGCACGGGTCGATGACAGCTTTAGCGTTTCGCGCGGTATTTCTCGATTTTCGATATCAATAAGAAAAAATGGACAAGCGAAGAGTCGTCGTCACCGGTCTTGGTGCCATTTCCCCAGTCGGGATTGGCGTCGAGGAAAATTGGTCGAATGTCATTGCCGGCCGCAGTGGAATCGGTCGGGTCACCTTTTTCGATACGACCGATTTCCCGGCGCAAATCGCTGGCGAAGTCAAGGGGTTCGACGCAACTCGCTTCATTTCGGAAAAAGAGGTCCGCCATATGGATCGCTTCATCCAACTCGGTGTCGTGGCCGGCATGGAAGCATTCGTCGACAGCGGCCTCAAAGTGACCGAGGCAAATGCCTCCCGGATCGGCGTTCATGTCGGGTCCGGAACCGGCGGCGTTCAGACCCTCGTCGATACTGCCTTCACGATAAGGGACAAAGGGCCGCGGCGGGTGTCCCCATTTTACGTGCCCTCATCCATCATCAACATGATCGCGGGGCATCTCTCGATCCGGTACGGGCTCAAGGGACCGAATCTCGCCATGGCGACGGCGTGCTCGACCGCCACTCATGCGATCGGTGACGCCGCCCGGCTGATCGAGTATGGTGACGCCGATGTCATGATTGCAGGTGCTGCGGAGGCGGCGATCACCGAGAGCAGCCTCGCGAGCTTTGGCCGGGCCAAGGCGCTCTCGACGCGCAACGAAAGTCCCGAGACAGCGAGCCGCCCGTGGGACGCGGAGCGCGACGGCTTCGTGCTAGGTGAAGGAGCCGGCATCATCGTGCTCGAGGAGATGAAGCACGCGCGCCGGCGCGGCGCACGGATTTACGCGGAATTGGCCGGATTCGGACTGAGCGGTGAGGCATTCCATATTACTAGCATACGGGTCAGGGTACCCGAATATGGGGGCGCGGAACGCGTCTGCTTTGGAAGCAGGCGAGGGGCGCGTTCCTGGAAGCATTAGCGAAGTCAGGCAGTCCCCTTTGGTCCGTCCAGACGCACGGTTGAATGCCGTCGAGGACGGCCTGCACACGGTTGACCGAGGGCTGCTTCTGCAAGGTGACAATGCCGTACCCTCAGTATGTTGCATTGCACAATGCTGTCTGGTATCAATTAGGATTCCCCAGTCTATACGCGCAGGAATCCACCAGAGGCATCCCTGCCTCGATTGTCCCTGCGCCATTCCACGATTCCGTTCGCACTCCGACAGGCAGATTTATCTGCAGTCATGCCTGCGACGATCGTCGGCCAACCTGTCGAGGAGAATGTATTGGCAAGTCCAGTTCGCGACGATTCAGCATCCCGCGTGATCGCGGTTACGGCAAAGCGCGGCCGCCCCGCGCCAAAGGGAAAGCCCCGGGCCGTAGAGACACCGCTGGACATCGAGTCGATGGCGCGACAGGACGAGGAGCGTCAACGCCAGATGCGCGCGCTGATCGCGCTTGGCCGTGAGCGCGGCTATCTCACGCACGTGGACATCAACGATCACCTCTCAGACAACGTTACGCAAACGGCGGCAATGGAGACGATCGTCGGCACGTTCAGCGACATGGGGGTGGCGCTGTACGAGCAGGCGCCGGACACGGCGACGCTCCTGTTAAGCGACGCCGCGCCCGCCGAGGCATCCGACGATCAGGCGGACGAGGAAGCGCAAGCGGCACTGTCAACCGTCGATTCCGAATTCGGCCGCACGACGGATCCAGTCCGGATGTACATGCGCGAAATGGGCGCCAGAGAACTGCTGACCCGCGCCGCCGAAATCGAGATCGCAAAACGCATCGAAGACAGCCTGCAGGCCATGATTCAGGCAATCGCGGCGTGTCCGACGGTTCTTGCGATCATTCTTGCCGATGTGGACCGCATCGTTGCCGGCGAACTGCGTACCGACGAACTGGTCGATGGTATCAGCGACGCGGTGAGCGAAAGTGCAATAACGCTGGACTTCGAAGAAAATGGAGGGGAGGCCTCCGCCTGCGGCGATGACCCGGACCTTGCGCCGGACGCCGGGGATCCGGAGGCAGCGAATGCAGCCCGCCTCGAGCAACTCACGATCGACAGTCTTGCGGTTTTTGCACGTGTGCGGACACTGTTCGGGCAATTGCCGGATATGCGTGCTACAGGCAAGGCGCATTCCGCGGCCGTTGCGCGCGTGCGTCCGGCGATCCAGCGTGAACTGGCGCGGATCCGCTTTACGGCCAGAACCATTGATCGCCTGTGTGCCGGTGTGCACGAACAGATGACGGAGGTTCGGGCGATCGAGCGCAGTATCCTGCAAATCGCCGTCGAGCGTTGCGGCATGCCACGCGAGTCGTTCGTGGAGGCGTTCCCGGGCCACGAGACCGACCTTGAATGGACCCGCCGCATGGCGGCGACTTCGCGACAGTTTGGCGCGGCGCTCGAGCGACATCGGCCGGCCATTCAGGCCGGGCAGCAGAAACTCGCCGACATCGAGACCAGGGTCTCGCTGCCACTGCAGCAGCTCAGGGAGATCAACCGCAGGATGAGTGGGGCGGAATCGAAAATGCGGCAGGCCAAGCGGGAGATGACCGAAGCGAATCTTCGTCTGGTCATCTCGATTGCCAAGAAATACGTGAACCGCGGCATGCCGTTCCTCGACCTGATTCAGGAAGGCAATATCGGCCTGATGAAGGCGGTGGACAAGTTTGAATACCGGCGTGGCTGGAAGTTTTCGACGTACGCCACCTGGTGGGTCCGGCAGGCTGTCACGCGAGCGCTTGCCGATCAGGCGCGGACCATTCGTGTGCCGGTGCACATGATCGAGACGATCAACAAGCTGAACCGGATTTCGCGTGAATACCTGCAGCAGACGGGACAGGAAGCGCATCCCGCCGTCCTTGCTGAACGTATGGAGATGTCCGAGGAAAAAGTGCGCGGTATCCTCAGGATCGCGAAGCAACCGGTGTCGCTCGAGACCCCCGTGGGCGACGATGCCGACGCGACGCTCGGCGACATGATCGAGGATCTCTCTGCGAGTTCACCGGTTGAGGCCGCGATTCACGCAAACATGCGTGCCGCAATCGATGAGGCGCTCGACGGGTTGTCGCCACGCGAGGCCAAGGTCCTGCGGATGCGATTCGGGATCGATACAACTTCTGAACAGACGTTGGGAGAGGTCGGCGAGCAGTTTGGCGTGACCCGTGAACGAATTCGCCAGATCGAGATCAAGGCGATGCGCGCGCTGAGGGATCCCAGTCGTGCTGACAGGTTGAGACCGTTCCTCGAGCTCTGAGCAAAGGCGGAGGGCGCGCCCCCCGTCGATGCCCGGCTCCAGACCGGCAGTGATCCTGCATCGGCCGGCTCGCTGGGTGGCCGCGTTCGCAGCCCGGAAAACTTACAGCGGCGTGATGTTCGCTGCCTGTTTCCCCTTGGGGCCCTGCTTGACTTCAAAACTCACCTTCTGGCCTTCCTGGAGGGATTTGAAACCCGCGCCCTGAACCTCGGAGAAGTGCGCGAAAAGGTCTTCGCCACCATCGTCTGGCGTGATGAATCCAAAACCCTTCGAATCGTTAAACCACTTGACGGTACCTGTTGCCATGTTCTGAATACTCCTGGGAAGACGGGTTGTAGAGGATGCCACGGGCCAGGGCCAGACGTGTAGAACACCGGAGCGACCGCAGGGCTGGGGTCGTCCGAGGCCCGAAAAGCACAAAGCCCGCTCGATGGCGGGCTTTCGCTGGTGAGGGGCGACCGGATGCGCGCCGGGATTGCCCACATCGTGCCCAGGCTTGGGAAAAATGCTTGCATCAAGTAAGGCGTGAAATCGCGGAAAGCGTTACCGGGCTCTGGTTGCGGGGGCAGGATTTGAACCTGCGACCTTCGGGTTATGAGCCCGACGAGCTGCCAGACTGCTCCACCCCGCGGCGCGGAGTGTACGCGCACGGCAGCGGCGCGTCAAACAAATCCTGCTGGGCGATCAAGTGGTCTGAATGAACGGGGCCATCTCTTGCTGCCAGGGCAACGACAAACTAAGTTGACCGGTGTGTTGCCCACATGCCTGTTACGTGCCAACACGCGACAGGAAGTCCGACCTCCAGGCCGTTAGCTGTTGCTTCATGGCCGCTCCCGACCACCGGGGCCGTGCCCGACGGGCGCGTCAGCTGCATCGTGATCGCCCTGGTTAGGCCGGCATCAGTCGGATCCCGGAAAGCGTAGACTTGCCGACTTCCATTCGCCGTTCAAGGTAGTCTCCATGTTGATGAAAGCCCTGCGTCTCGGTCTCGGCCAGTTAATTTTACTCAGCGACGCCGTCAGTCGCCCACGCTCGCAGCGCCGTGGGGCGCAAGGTCAGGCGGTTGTAGAAAAAGAAGCGGCGTGCCTATCGCTGTATCAGTTCCATGCGTGCCCCTTCTGCGTCAAGACCCGGCGCGCCCTGCATCGTCTGAATGTGCCGATGACGCTGCACGACGCCAAAAACGATCCCATCGCACGGGATCGTTTGCTGGCTGGCGGTGGCAAGATCAAAGTGCCTTGCCTGCATATTCAGGAAGAGGGCCAGTCGCGCTGGTTGTACGAGTCCAGCGCCATCATCGCCTGGCTGGAGCAACGCTTCGCCGGGATCGCGTGATCCTTCTCGCGCGGGCATGAGGCGGGTCAGCGACCGGAACCGGTCGCACGCTGCCGGACCAGGGCGCCGTCCACTCGAAACACTACGTTCACTGCACGCGTAGGGGAGAGCGTGGTTGGGGAGGAAGATTTTGCACGCTCTCTTCTACGTCAGACGATGACGTCTGGATCGGCACTTAGACTGGACACCGAATGATTTGCGACTAACGATTATCGCCGGTGCCTCTCGGCCTCAGCGGGTCAGCCCGGCAGCCACCCGCAGCGGCAACGCGCATGGCTGATGCACACCAGCCATGCGCTGAACCATACGAGAGAGCACGGTTCGCCTGTTTCGCACGCCGTACAGCGAGATCGCCCGCGTTTGTGCCGTGGCGTCTGCAATCGTCTGTTCGAGCTGCATCAACCACACCCTGGCGCGAGCGCACCTCGATTCAAGTCGCCCTGGAGGGGAATGCATTGCGTCTGTTAGAGCCGTCTCAAAGGCGACTATTCGTCAGCCAGTGACCGCAGGAATGTTGGAACCTTCATCTTGCTGATTGTCTGCAATCGGGCCATGAGAGCGTGATCGATCCGATCGAGTCCGTAAGTTTCCGCAATGTCGCGTTGCAATCGGCACCAGAGGTGACAGGCCATCTCGGCGTCGACCATTGCCCGGTGAGCGCGGCCTGACTTCGGCAACCGCAGCATCTCCGCCAGGCTGGATAAGCGGTGACTTTGAGCATGTGGGTAGATACGCCGCGCCGCGAGCATCGCGCACGCAAACGACTGTTCCATTGCAAAGCCGAGAAGCCCGAGTTCTGCCTGCCAAAACCGCCTGTCGAACCCGGCGTTGTGGGCGACGACCGGATGTTTGCCGACAAACTTTACCGCTTCACTCATTACCTTTGAGGCCGGAGGAGCCGATGCGATCATGTCGTTTGTGATCCCGGTGAGAGCGACGACATCGGACGGTATGCGTCTCCCCGCGTTCATCAAACTCTGGAAGCGGTCGACGATTTTGCCGTCACGTAGAAGGATGACCGCAATTTCGGTGGCGCGGTCGCCCACGGCGGGGGACAGTCCCGTCGTCTCAAAGTCCAGAACCGCAACGGCTTGCATGGCTAAATCCTGTTGCTTCATACTTCATTGCATGATCGAGCCGCGAGGTTATCATCTTCTGGCCCGCGGTAGGCCTGTTTAGCCCGGGAAGCGATCATCTTCGCCAGTTCACTGTTTTGCCTGGCACGAACGATGTACCCACAAGCAACCCTCCCGGTTATCCAAACCGTCGCGGACGGCATTGATCCGCTCACCGGTGAAGTGCTGCCCGTTCAACCAGCCTGACGCCATCCGCGCGCTGTTCGCGTGCGCCCGGGCGCTCGCACTGATCGCGGATTCACGGATTCAGCGCGCAATCGGACCAATTCAGCTGTCCTTCATCGCACCGTCCGATTGACGTTACCCGAGCTCGCATCGCCGAACCGGTACAAACGCTATGCCGACATTGATTCGACGCCATCCGGGAGCTTGTGCAGCCGGCTGTTTTCCCGGTAGGGTTACGCGGCCTGGAACGCGTTAGCCGGAGTCTGGCTGTTGCTGTAATTCGTCATGAATTTCGCTACGACGATCGAAGCGGATACGAAGACGCCGGAAGTTGTGGAGCCACGAATGAGTCCGTTCTACCACACAGCGGAATTTGCCCAGGCCGCTGCCATGTTCAGTTCGACGCCGTGCGATCACCGGCCTGATGCCACGATCACGCAAGCGCTGGCGATGTGCGTCGGAGTCGTAGCCGCGATCGCCGTAGATGACCTTGGGCTTGCGAAGTGGTCTGCCGCGCGTACCACGAATCGGGGGGATGGCGTCGGCCAATGACAGCAATTGGGTGACGTCGTGACGGTTTGCGCCGGTCAGGATGACACTGACAGGTACTCCATTGGCGTCCACGAGAATGTGGTGTTTCGAACCTGGTCGCGCGCGATCCGTCTGGTTTGGCCCAGTTTTTCGCCCGCCCCAACAGCTCGCACAGAGGAAGAATCGACGGCAGCATACGAGAGGTCCAGTTCGCCGGATTCGCGCAGCTTGTCGAGCAGCAGCGCATGCAGCCTGTTCCAGCCGCCCGCCTTCTGCCATGCATCCAGACGACGCCAGCAGGTCGCGCCCGAGCCAAACCCCAATGCGCTCGGCAAGTGGTTCCATCGCATCCCAGTGCGTAACACGAACAGGACGCCGTTGAGCGCTGCCCGGTCCGACACACGAGGTCGGCCTCGACGTTCATTGTGTCGACGCTTCGGCTTCTGCAGTAACGGTTCGATCAGTGCCCACAATTCGTCGTCAATGACCGGCGCCTGCATCCCCTCGGTCTCCGTTGTCTGGACGGCTGAGGTCAACATCGCGCCCGGAAAGTAAACAGCCCCTCGCAGCGATTTTTTAGCTGGTCTCTTATTCACCAGAGGAAGGATTTCATGAGCAAACAGGAACTGATTGACGCCGTCGTATCGTAAGCGGCAGTTTCTCCTCACATAGATCCTGATCTGAAAACAGCGCAGGATGTGTCCACGGTTTTTTAATGGACACACCCTTCATGGACGAGAACTGCGCAGATTTTTTGCCCTTGCGTGCGACCAACGTTGGTGTCGAAGGCAAGCGGACTTTCGACAAGCGTGACAAACAGAGGCTGATTGAAGCCTGCCTGAAGCCGGGCGTGTCGATCGCGGGTATGGCGCTGAAGGCGGGCGTGAACGCCAA
>NZ_JAMBPS010000112.1:0-7827 GCF_024206515.1 Paraburkholderia sp. CNPSo 3281
GGAATCCCCGTGGCGCATGCGCACGAGAACCTGCCGATATTGATGCATCTCGATTCTCCGTCGGCCCATCGCAGCCTCCCTTGGGGGATCACGCCCCACAAGTTAAGCCTGCAATGAGCATCACGATCGAGATGCTCGGTTCCTTCCCTGGCTCCTATATGCCGGAAACGAAGTGGCTCCTTTATGCCGAAAACGCCCCGGTTCCTTTATGCCGGAAGCTCGATGGCTCCTATATGGCGGAAGATGACAGCTAGTCCCGCGTGCGTGCGCTCGATAAGAAGGTCCCGCTCGAACTGGGCGACGGCGGCAAGTACAGTCATGTGTAGTTTGCCGGATGGGCTGGTGAGATCGACGCCTTTGAGCGCGAGACAATGCACGTGGACTCCCATCGCCGCCAGCCTCTCGACGGTTCCGAGTACGTCCGTCGTGTTCCGCCCCAACCGATCAAGCTTGGTCACGACAAGGATATCGCCCTCATCGAGCCGGTCCAGTAGCTTGGCGAAGCCGGGGCGTTCGGCAGCGGGGATGCTCCCGGAGATGGTTTCCGCGACCGTATGGCGCGGCTGAACGGTAAAGCCCCCGCTACGGGCTTCCAGCAATTGATTGTCGGTGGTCTGCTCGGCGGTAGAGACGCGGGCATACAGGAATGTTCGGGCCATGATTTGCTCGGTAAACAATCGCAAAGTGTAGAGTTGTTTACCGTATTTTGGCTGGTCTGGGCGTCGGTAAATAAATGGACGTTTAGTTTCCGGATCAGGGGCTTGCGAAGGGACGTGCCATGATCGATCAAATGGGGCTATCGAACTTTGCTTACGGTGCTGCAGTTGCTCTTGTGCTTTTCACCGCTACTGACGGGGGCGGTACAATCTCAGCACCTATAACAACTGCGCGACTAGACCGGAGCATTTGTGAACACCCTAGAAAAATACTTGACAGAAGAGTATCCCGGAGATCAACGGGAGATCAGGGACATTGATCAAAATTTCAGATCAATAGCTAATGCCTATAAGGGGTCGTACGTAAAAAGGACTGCTTGGCCTTATGTGATCACAGGCGCTGAAGGGGTCTCGCATGCGCAAGAGCTCTCTCTGAGCACGACCAGCATGATCCTGAACTCCTTGCTTCGGATGGGAAATCGCTATTCCAATGAAGAAGGCGCGAGGCAGGAATGCGGTCTTTCGGGACTAGTTTTCCCGGTCGAAAAAGGCGAAGAGATTTTTGACGAAGCACTGATGCAGCAGTTAGTCCAAGCTGCGCAGCTAATTTTCGATAAGACAGAAAATCTAAAGAACAAAAAGGTTCGAATCTCGTCGGTTGCATCAGGTGCGGGGAAATATTCGCAGATTTCGGATTCGAAGACGTATGGTCCGAATGATGTCTTTACGCTTGCGTGGCTTGCGGATATTTGTACTGCCGATTGGGAGAAGGTCCCGGAGAAATTTCGTTCGAGCCTTGATGGTCTGCGTAAGCGCCTGAGAGAAGTGTTGCAGGGCAAACTGGCTGCTTACAGAGCTGCGGAAAACGCGAGCTTGGGCGCGCGGGTGCTCTTTGATCCCCAACTCGATGGTCTGGATAGGCCGTCGCCGGCACCGCACGCGTTTCCGCTGCTGCGTTTGATCCAGGCTGCACGCCGTCTGAGGATGGAGATCGAGGACGTATCTTATTTTTATAAGATTTTCGAGGGATCGCTGCACGAGCAACTATCGTTCAGCTCCATTCCTGACAGCCGCTTTGATCCGGCAGAACTCGCGTTCTGCTTGGAAGGGATGTTGCTCTGTCGAAGAAAGACGGTCGACCAGACTATTCTCGACCGCGTGCTCGCTGTGCTGACTCAGGTGCAAAACCAGAGCCCGTATTGGAGACCAGTCAAACCTTTTCTCACCACGAAACAGGGTCTCGTGCTCTTCCCTGTCAGCGTGGAAATCGCAAATTCGCTGTTACGGGCTTGCGCAATTTACGACGGCGAAGAGCTTCACGATACGTACAGTTCCAAGTGCCTAGGTTTGTTTCGCCGATATGCGCAATGGCTGCGGGCTCGTGCTGTCCGCATCGATCTTGACGGAGTCGAGGCTGTTGGCTGGCATTCCGAGCACGTCAATGAAGCGGACACGATTCATCTTTGGGAAACTAGTCAAGTCCTCGAATTCTTGATTTCCTATCGCAATGCATTGCATTTGCATATCGCAAGGACAACGCTCGTACTTTCACGATTCACACAGAAGAAATACCAACGAGGCGCTTGGAGCAGTCTTGAGCAGACGTTCGAAGCAGTTTCCACCTTAGGCTCTGAGCTCAAAGTGTATGACTGCGTTGGAAAAGAATTTGTCCAGCCTATGTTGTCAGACATGGGGCGGAAAAACTATTCAATGCTGCTCTATGGGCCGCCCGGTACCGGGAAGACCACGATTGCCGAGAGCATCGCTGAGGCACTCGGTTGGCGTTTGGTGACCATCACGGTGAGCGACTTTCTCGCAAGCGGAGAAGCGCAGTTGGAGGCACGGGCGAAGGACATATTTACTGTGCTTATGGCGCAGCCGGCCTGCGTTATCTTTTTTGATGAGATCGATCATTTCCTGCTCGATCGCGATTCGTCCCGTTATAGTCAGCAAGACAGTGCCTTCCAGTTCATGACCCCTGGAATGCTGACGAAACTCAATGATCTTCGTCGATCAAAGCAAGCACTCTTCGTCGTGGCGACAAATTACGAGGATCGAATTGACGCTGCGATTAAGCGCGCGGGGCGTATTGATAAAAAATTCTTGGTGCTGCCGCCTGATAGGAAAAAGCGTGGCCAGATCATTGAGAAGCTTGTGTCCAAGATGACTCCACCGAAGCGGCTCAGGGCAGATGAGCTCGATAAATTGGCGGATGCATCAACTTTTCTCGGCTACACGGACATCGCAGCTGTGGTCGACGCTGCGGATGCGGGCGCTGGATGGGTTGCCCGGCTGACGACTGCACTGGCTAATCGTGCGAGAACGATATCGTTGGAGGCATACAGCAGTCGCTTCGTTAGTGACTCGCAACGGGCGCCGGATGTTCGGGAAACGCCCATGAGAGAGTTCTTGGGACTGGTCGCATTGAAGACACAAGGCAGCAATGCGAAGTTCTCCGCGGCGGAAAAGGCAGTGCTGCAGGCCGCGGCGACCATCCTCGGCCTTTCAAACGCGGCTCTGCCGGAGCAATGGAAGCAGGCGCTGACTTCAAACGTTCCGGAGATTGACAGTGCCTACGTCGGCGGGGTGGCTGACATAATTGGCAAAGCGTTTTCGAACTAAGTGATATCGAGACCCATAGAACTGAGGTCATTCATGTATGCAGGCGGAGAGATGATGAAAAATGTCAATGAATCGAACATTGAGTTGGAGCAAAAATCTATGTTCGATGCTCTCGCCTGCGCCATTGACAAACATGGTGCGACCTACGTTAGTGGCCCGATAACTACTGGAAGACGGTATGTTGAGTGGTATCTGAGCGAGGGGTATGCGTGTGCTGGCTCACCAAATTTTAGGGATAGATTGCGCGATGCGGTCATTCGACAGAATGAGATCGACATCCTGAAGGTTGCGGCGAAAGCGCGTGCGCGTGGAAATGGAGTTGTGATTGAGCCAGCTAGCTTGCACAAATTTGAATGGGGTCAAGACGACTATGCCAGCTTTTGGTGTGGTGTCATCGAGCGATTCGTCGGGCGCTTGATCATGCTCGATGGTTGGCAGTTCAGTTTAGGATGCGTCGCCGAGTTTCATGAGGCAAGGAGATTGCGAATTCCGATTGAGAACCAGCACGGTGATGTGCTCGACTATTCTTTCGCAAAACATATGGTTGAAGAGGCAGTTAAAGAGCTTGAGGCACGTCATTTTCAGGCGGCTTCGCTTGAAAACCTCACTTGCGGTTTGCGCAGCTATGCCCTTCAGTGGAACTAATATGGCAACTACTGGTAGATTTGAATTTTTCAAGGACGAGTCACTTGACAGATTGGCTGAGATTGCCAACGTGGCTCAATTTGTCAGCTTTGCGCCAGGGGCCGAGGCTCAGCAGCGATATGCCAGAGTGCGTGGGTTTGCGCCCAACCACCGCTTTGCAAGTTTGGAGGAGTCGCTCTCGATACTCTTGGCAGCGAGTAGCGAGGACTCTCTGAATGTGCGCAGTTTTCGTCCGAATGCGCTTAAAAGTAACGAGTTCATTTACGGGCTGAAGAGTGTTGAGAAAGCCGCTGCGGCTGTTAGACGGCTAACTTCTGCCGACTTTCACGTCATCGTTAATGAAACCATTGACGTAAATGACGGGGGGGTGTCGGGAGTCTCGGAAGGTGGAATCATTGAGTTTTCTCCTGATGATACTCCTCGCTGCGTCGAAAAACCTGGTACCGCGTCATTGCCGGCCTCTCTGGGGCGCTCGGCTTTAGAACGTGTGTATGGTGTTTCTCTTGATTTGAGCTGCGAGCTCGAGTCACGCTTTGAGTTTAGCGTCCATCCGAGTCGCAGAGGATGGAAGGGGACGCACGTTCTAGGCTGGGAGCTTGAATCCACGAGTGGGGACAGCTTATCTGCTCGCCTCGAATGGCCGAACAATTTTAGTCGTCTGATTGGTGATAAAGCTTTCGGGCTTCTGATGGCAGCTGAGGCTGGCTTACCCGTGCCCCGGACAACGGTCATTAGTCGCAGGATCGCACCTTTTACATTTGGTCTGGAAACAGGGGATTCCGAGACGTGGATACGTACCTGTCCGAAGGAGCAAGTGCCTGGTAGATTTACTACAAAGAAGGGTTGGACCGACCCGTTTGCTTTGCTCCAAGCCGAGGACCCGTCGGGAACACAAATATCGTCGATATTGGCGCAATCTTCGGTAACTTCGTATTGTTCGGGAGCCGCTATCGTCGATAGCCAAGGCGAACTTGTCATCGAAGGGCGGATGGGCGAAGGCGAGGTGCTGATGAAAGGGGAGGCTCTGCCGGAAGCTATCCCAAAGATGGTCCTCGACGATATCTATGCATTGTATGAACGCTGCAAGACAGTCTTTGGGCCGGTGCGTTTCGAATGGGTGCACGACGGCGAACGGCCATGGATCGTACAGCTCCATCGTGGCGCTACTGCCTCTCGGGCGGAAGTGATTGTTCCTGGAGAAGCGAACGTGTGGATAGAGTTCGATGTTTCGGAAGGATTGAGCGCGTTGCGGGTCAAACTAGAGCACATGGGTAAGCTTGAGGGAGTTAGGTTGCACGGTCGAGTTGGCTTGACAAGTCACATTGCCGATGTCGTTCGGAAGGCGGGCAGACCGGCGCGCATCGTAGCGGCCGCATGAGTATGCTTGGCTCCCGCGAGACGGCTGAAGATTGGTTATGGTTGGCTTGCAGGCGTGAGACGGAGGCTTCCCTACGAATGGTGGATGGCCTTCGTAGGGTTGCATGCAAATTGTCGTTTGTCTGCGACTCTGCCGGTGCAGAGAAGTACTCGAATCGTCGACCATGCGAAGGGAGTCGAACAAAGCATTCCCCCCAGAGCCATCGGACGCGGACGCAGTGGGTGAGAGTCATGTCCAGCAGCTGACGGAAATAACTACGCCCAGCATACGATGATTGGGGCAACTCTGTGGGCAACATGATCATATTCAAGAATCATACTTTTGATTATCAAGACTTTTT
The DNA here is from genome assembly GCF_024206515.1 of Paraburkholderia sp. CNPSo 3281. Classification (NCBI taxonomy): domain Bacteria; kingdom Pseudomonadati; phylum Pseudomonadota; class Betaproteobacteria; order Burkholderiales; family Burkholderiaceae; genus Paraburkholderia; species Paraburkholderia sp. CNPSo 3281. The sequence goes on from NZ_JAMBPS010000112.1 coordinate 5,642, forward strand.
TCTTGTAGTTCGGTAGTCCTCCGCCCTCGCGCGAAGATTTGATCGGTGAGCGATGACCGGTAAGCGCGCGGCTGGAGCGTACGCTGGTCCGCGTTGCGGCCGCATGGCATCAGTTTTCCCTTAAGCGCGAATAGCGGCAGCAAGCTTAATGAAATGAAGCGCGACTTTTCGCCATGCCCAACGGCGTGGCGAAACCCGTCGTTTAATGCGACGGATTTGACAAATGTCAACCCGAGCGCACGCGCAGATGCGCCGCGAATCCTCGGCACCGCATAGCCCGTCCTTTTCAGACGTATCCGATTTCATCTCCACGTTTGCGGCCTGACGATCATTTGATCGGGCGAAACATTTCGCCCGTCTAGACACCGGTCGCAAAGCCGGGCCAGCTGTTTTCGCCTACATCGTGGAGCCACGGAAATGTCGGAACAAGAAAAACGCAATGGCACGTTGTACACGTTCGCAACCATCGGCGCACGCACCGAGCGCGGCGGCTACATCACGCACGCGAGTTCAGGTCTTGTCATTTGTGGATTTAGGGCCGCACTAGACATAATGTATTGGACCTGCTGCACCTCAAGCGACGCGGGTTAAGCTTGAGGCTCCAAAAAAACCAAAGGCTCAGAGCCGCAATTGAGGAGAGCAGGTCGTGAAGCAGTTTAGCAAGTTCGTTGGGTTGGATGTGCACAAGGCAACGATTGCGGTTTCTGTGGCCGATGCGAACGGAGGGGAAGTTCGTTACGTTGGCGAGATTGCGAATACGCCGGAGGCGATCGAAAAGCTGGTTCGGCAGTTGAGAAAGGGAGACGCACATCTTTCGTTCTGCTATGAGGCAGGCCCGTGTGGATACGGGATTTACCGGCAGCTCAGCGATCTCGGCTGGGATTGCCAGGTGGTCGCACCGTCCCTGATCCCACGGAAAGCAGGCGAACGGGTCAAGACTGACCGCCGCGATAGTCTGATGTTGGCGCGCCTGCACCGGGCCGGGGAGCTGACAGCTGTTTGGGTTCCCGACGATGCGCAGGAAGGATTGCGCGACCTGACTCGAGCGCGCGAGGACATGAAGCACCTGCAGCGTCAGGCCAAGCAACGCCTGTCTGCCTTTCTGCTTCGATATGGCAAGTGCTACAGCGGCAAGAGCAACTGGACTCAGGCGCATTATCGGTGGCTGGAGCAACAGAAATTCGGACAGCCAGTCCAGCAGATTGTGTTTCAGGAGTATGTTGACACCGTCAAGGCGCTCAGCAAGCGTATCGATGGGCTGGACACGCAACTTGAGCGCGTGGCAAACGAATCAGTGTTCTGGCCAGTGATCGAAGGCCTGATGGCGCTGCGCGGTGTCAACCTGCTGACTGCGATGACGGTGGTCGCTGAGATCGGTGATCTGAGGCGCTTCGACAGCGCCCCGCAATTGATGGCCTATCTTGGGCTGGTGCCCAGCGAACACTCCAGCGGCGCCACCAAATCGCGTGGCGCAATCACCAAAACCGGCAACGCTCACGTGCGCCGGGTATTGGTCGAGGCGTCTTGGACGTATCGCCATCCAGCCAGGAAAACCGCGCATCTGCAACGCCGTGCAGAGCGAACCAGCGAAGCGGTCCAGGATATTGCCTGGAAGGCGCAAAAACGCCTGTGTGCGCGTTATCGAATAATGGAGGGTAAAGGCAAACTCAAGGTACAGGCATGTACTGCAGTCGCACGCGAGCTGACAGGCTTCATATGGGCAATAGGCCAGGCGTTGCCCCAGCCTGTGCCCAATCGTTAGAGACGTCGTCATGCGCATACAGTGTGTTGGTAGCGGAATGGACAACGGTGGGAGAACCCTCGTTGACACTATGAGGCATCCAGCAATGGAATGATCCTCGAATCTAGAGCGAGGCAGCTCCCCGACGAATCGGTTGTCATGCGGTACCCAACCCGCGCATATCAGACTGATCAACTGCGTATTTCGGGGAAGTTGAACGCCCGTTTCGATGAAGTCGAACAGGCCAGGAGGGAGGTGCTGCGTAGTGCTTAGATTGTACTGCGAGTGTTCGAGATCAGGCTACTTTTTGATCAGGAGCGTTCTTCTTTCGCATCGAATCGCCCTTCAATGCAAGCTTGTGAGCTTGATGGACGAGGCGGTCGAGGATTGCGTCGGCGAGCGTGGGGTCTTGCAGCCATGCGTGCCAGTGTTCAAGGGGCAGTTG
>NZ_JAMBPS010000113.1:0-7005 GCF_024206515.1 Paraburkholderia sp. CNPSo 3281
CGAGGCGATGCCCGCCGAATGGTTTGAAGGTGAGCACTATCGGCGCCACTACCTCGAAGTCGGCCACGGCGACAGCATCCAGGTGCGTTGCTCGCTCAATGACGATGTGCGGATTCATCTCTTCGTGTTTCGCGATGTGCGGGCACCCCGATTCTCTGCGCCGGATCTCGAGCGTCTGGGTTTCGTGATGCATGGGCTGAGATGGTTCAACCGGCAGCAACTGCTCAGCCACGGCCTGCTCATCGCCGATGCACCCCTCACGTCGGCCGAGCGAAGGGTGCTGCTGTGGCTGCTCGACGGACTCACGGAAAAGCAGATCGCGCAGAAACTCGACCAAAGTCCGAACACGACGCATGTCCATATCAAGTCGATCTACGCGAAATTCAACGTCCGGAATCGCTCAACGCTCACCGCGCTGTGGCTCGGCAAGTTGCGATAGCGAACTGCGTGGGCTGGTGCGTTACAAGCAGCGATGCGGCCTCCCAATCCACACCTCGCCCTGAAGACCTGGATCAGCGATATCCAAAGCCCGGGATTCAGGAAAGTCCAGCCCCATATCACCCGCCTGAACTGCGTCCGTATAGCGTCATCAGGATGTCTGTCCGACGCGGCCGGGAGAGGCGCCGTCGGCATCGGCTGGGCTCCGCCGATCACCTATTCAGGTTATGTGCGGGCGTCAGCGAATAATCTACGATCCCGTTAAAGATCCACGCCGCAACTGTATTGCAGGGTGACGATAACAAGCACAGATACGGGGACCCGACCTTGTCGTCGAACGAAGGGGATCACGTCATGATTTCTGTACCGAAACCGGGCCGTCAGGCAGCGAAGCGGCATCCCGTGCATCTCGCTGGACTCGTTGCAATTGCAGCCGTCGCCGTAGCCTATGGGCTGCAAACGCAACCGTTGGAAAGGGACGCTGTGGGACTGACTGGCGGGAGTCACGAGAAGGCGTGGGCGGCGGTTGCGGCCACGGGTGACGCGGGGAAGTTTGTCGCTTTGAACTATCGGACGTGCATCGAAGCTCGCGACACGAGCTACACGATGACGGATTGGTGGCTCACCGTCGTTCACTCGCGCTTGAACACGGCGGCGCAGTGCGGTCTGAAAACCGTCTCCCGCGCGTCAATGAAAGGTGATGCGTTTGTCGCCCAAGTGAAGGGCGTGATCGGCAGCCTGCCCGTGCAGATTGCCGTGCCTGACCAACCGGCTCGCACGCTCCGATGGTTCGTCATTGACGATCGACCCACGTGATGCGCTGAGGGTGCGCGGTCTACGACTGTTCCCTCGACCTGCACCGGTTGGCCGCTACATGCGGAATGGCTGCGGAACGTTGTGACGGCGTCTGGGGCGGGACCTCTACCTGCAGAGAAGAAGTGAACGACAATTCATCGATATGGAGTCGTATCATGTATCGCCCATTCCGCGCTAACGGCCGCGCGCTCATCATCCTGCGCAACTTCCGCATTCGTGCAGACTGCATTGTTCGGTCCTGTCGTGCACGCCAAGCTCTACGCCGAAGCGTACAGGTGGATATCCAGGGATTGTGAACCGCGCGACGAGGGTCACTATCCGGAACACCGTGATTGAGAAGACTGTCGATATCCGGATTTCCGCAATCATCGGTCGGTCATGGGCTGCCGACGACCAACGTGGCCGCCGTTGTCGGGAACGTGCGGCACGAGGGTTGGTTGTTTGAGGGGAAGCCGCCGCTTGAATGGCCGCGCAAGCCCAAAGGTGAACGGCAGAAGTTCCCCCGGCGACCTGCCTGGTTTCGGGATGGACGAAGCCGGGCTAAAGCAGATGAAAGCGCCAGCGTACTGATCTACGCCCATGGAGCATGCACGCCTCAGGCCAAGTGTTCCTCCCGTCCTGGTGACACTCATTCACGAAGATCTCGTGGTCGACTTCGGCGTAGCCTAATGCGTTCTCTCCACCAGATGATGGACGCGGCCGTGTCTAGAATCCTATATCCTTAAGGCTCACACTGGAAACTGCTCGGGTGGTCTGTTTAGGCGGTAGCAGGAAGAAATTATATAGCGCCTTCCCTGATTCGGAATTCGTCACCATAGCTATCAATGCAGCAGCGTTACTTCATGTGAAATGAATGGATCGTTTGCTGCGCAACAAAATATTAGATTTCGTTGATGGTTAGTCGGAGCTTTTCTTCGGAACGTCGTTTAACAATTAACGACGTCAAAATGACTGCACGGTGAGTCAGATAGAATCAAGAGAGAATTTTACTTAAGATGTAGGCTATAGGAGGCGAACATGGGTGAAGAACGAACTGCACATCTTCGAATTCCTTCGGTGCGCTTAAGCCCCGATAATGAAACGGTCCTGGAGAACCTTGGACTGCTCGCAGAACTTGCAGGCAATTGGCAGGGTGCTGGCTTCAATCTTGTTGCTCGCCCCGATTTTCATGATCAAACTAACTTATTTCTCGAACTCAACCTCACCAGCGAAACGACCAAATTCGATCCAATCTCCTCGTCGATCCCGAACCGAGGCTTTGGTCAGGACGACATCGAGCTTTTCGGGTTGACGTACCTGCAAAAAATACACGATGCCACCACTGGCGGGGCGCTGCACATAGAGCCGGGCATATGGATCAAACAGCCTGGAACATCTGACCCGCCGCTCTCTGCCCCGCCTGGGGGCAACTCGTCAGCAGAATGGCTAACATACCGCATGGGAATTCTTTGCTCGCCCAAGGTATAGCGACAAGGTTCGATGGCCCACCAACCATCAGTTCCGGAGCCAATCCAACAAGCGGTGGCAACCCGGCTTTCTCACTTTTCCCATCCTTCAACAGCACTGCTATCGATCTTCAGCCGCCACTCGCACCTGGGGTACCCCTTGGGGCTCCAGTTTTTGCGGCGGGCACCTCGGAAGCACAGTCGAAGCCTGGCGGCGGTTTCTCGGAATACACTCTTTCGAACGCCGACAGCTCGGCAGACACGCGAACTCCCTTGGGAAACATACCTCCCATCTTGCCCCCTGAGATTACGCAGGCGCTCTTAAACGATCCGGTCACGCTTTTACAGGAGACTGTCGTCGCGCAGCTCGCACAAGGTTACTCGTTCAGTGGGGTGGCACTTAACATTTCGACCGCACAGTCGATAACGTTTTTCAACGAACCGGTCATAAACGCATCTCCACTCCCAGGTACGTCCGCTATCGAAGTTGTACAGGCCGGTGGCGGGGCAGAGAATTTGTCGTTCCTGCAGCAGAATGCGACTACCACACTGGTTTACGCGACGTTTTGGATCGAGAAGCTTACTCATCCCCAGCGTCCAACCATCATGCAGCTGCAATACGCTCAGATGGTGATGCTAAATTTTCCGTCGCTCAAGATTCCGGGAAAGCCAAATTTTGCATGGCCACACGTTTCGGTTGCAACGCTTAGCAAGACCTTCGGGTAAGCAGATGGAATTGGGCCGCACAGCGACATGCGGTTTCAGTGGCCTGGTCTTGAGGCGAGCGGTTCATCTACGTGTGGGTGGAATAAGACTTCGTTCAATGCCACTGCGCGTTCCTAAATGCGCTCGTCCCGCTTCGCGGCCATGTCCGAGGTCGAATTCGGGTGGCACTGCTTACGCGAATTCGCTTTGCGCTGATTCAGCAAGCTGCCGTTATGCTGCTCTATGCGGCAGCCGTGGGCAATCCATCTGGTTTCCGACGTAGAACTTGGTGCCCCGTCATTCGGGTGTGCACGAATTGTGCGCGTGGCTCCTCCGTCCGAATACGGAGTTTACGGCCGTTTCAACGGCAGTTTTCCTCGCTCGCGGAACGACTGTTTGTGGCCGAGTGAACGAAACCGCTCGCGCGGTAGGGGCTCCGGTCCCACGCTGGAGGTGAGGCAGAGGCCGGTATTGGGATGGGCCGCGTTCTACGTCACCAATGTGGCTGATTGCTGACGATGGCGGCATCAGGCAACCCGACGGCAGCATACTGCATCAGTGAACTCTCACTCCCGACCCACACCCGTCCTTCGACGCGCACCTGAGTACGGCCGCTGTTGCTGTGGTAACTGTCGCTCACAACGCAGAAATGGTAGGAGCACTATTTGTCTTTGGTATAAAGCTCTTGCGGAGTGTAGACGCCGGCGAGCCAGTCGATCAGGATCGCAACGAACAAGCTAGCGGCAAACTTCGCAGATGGGGACTAGATTTCCGGGACGCTGTCCGCGTGGCGTGGTGCGCGATTCACGCCAAGCCATACCGCGAGATCATGCGCTGACATCGCCTTTGCGTAATACCACCCCTGGACATACTGCACACCCTTCTCGCGCAGCCACGCCACCTGTGCGCCCGACTCCGCACCCTCGGCGACAAGTTCCAGATTCAGTTCATGCGCCATCGCAATGATGTGGGGCGCAACGACGCTTGACGCGGTATCCCGCCCAATCGTGTCGACGAACGACTTGTCGATCTTCAGAACATCGAGCTCGAAAGTTTGCAGGTAGGAGAGGCTTGAATAGCCGGTTCCAAAGTCATCAATATAAATAGGATGTCCGGCTGCCCTGAACGCGGCTATGACGCCGCGCGTTGCATCCGCGTTCATGAAACTGCGCTCCGTCGCTTCAATGCGGATCTGCCGGGGAGCAATGCCGGTCCCTTTGAGCGATGCCGTGAGAAGGTTCAGGAACCGGAAGCTGCGTAAATCCTCGGCACTGAGATTGATTGAGACATAAAACGAAGGCTTCTCGACAAGCATTTTGCCAAGCTGTGCGAGAGTTTTTTCGAGGACGAGATCGGTTAGTGCCTGGATGAGGTGATTTTCCTCGGCAATCGGAACGAAGATATCGGGCGAGATCGTGCGGCCGTGCCATTGCCACCGGACCAGCGCCTCCACGCCTACACATTCTTCGTCAGCAAGCCGGACGACGGGTTGATACACCACGTCAATTTCGCGGCGCGAGATGGCCCATTCGAGCGTTGCGGCAAATGAGAGCTGACGCGAGACGCGTTTGTATGCCAGCCATCCAAGCGCGGCACCCGCAGCCACGCCGATCGAAAGCCAGGCGGCGAGGAGCTTCGGCCAGCTTCCGGCGACGCTGCCGCGCGGCGCTTTCACCACGACGGCGATTGGGCGCGTTGGGGACTGGGAGACTGCATATATCCACTTATCGCTCATTACGTCTCCGCGGTGCCTCCACGCGCTGAGCATCTCCGCCGGGTCCGCTCCTGGCGATACAGCAAAGACTGTGGCCGTCGGAATATGGATTGCCGCAATGGGCCGCTTTTCAGGGTCGATCACGTCAACGTATGAACTTGGGGCGAGGGCCACGTAGTGACCGTTACGGCCGATCTGGACGCCGGTGCGGCCTGCACTCAGCGGACTCTTCTGCCGGAACCACAGGAGGTAGCCATCGCTGGTCCGGTAGTCAGGAGGCGGCAAAGCTTCATCCTTCATGCGCATATCGCCGAGCAGCGGCGAGCAGAGGTACCGCCCATCGGCGAACGCCCCTGCATCCTGGACGTAGGTGTATCTGAAAATGACGCGAGCAGTCCATTCGAGGCTCGACTGCGAGCACGGTGCATCCGCTACCCGCTCGAGATCCGCGAGGGCGGCAAAGGCCTGGTAGGTGACAAGGTCCATGCGCATGACGGCCTTCTGCGCAAACTCATTGAGGTCGTCCCGGTCCCGACGTGCAACGTCCTCGCTAGCGACATAGAGACTGGTCAGCACCGGCGCGATGGTCACAAGACATCCCAGCGCAATCGAAGCCGAAATCAGCGTGGCGCGCGTGGGCATCTTGCATCCCCGGTATGGACGATAGGGAACAAATGACAGGCAGGTCGACCGGTTTGCGCGGGCAAGCCGCATGAAAGACAACCCAGCAAATCTGAGTCAAGGATAACTCGCTGGGCCCCATTTTCAACCGGATTGCCTGGTCTGGTCACCGGCCGGCTTTCAGCCGTTTGCGGTCGGTGCCGGCCCCGATGATCGGACCAAAGTCCGATACCCAATGTCAGTGACCACGCATAGGCTTAAAGATCCCGTTGAAACGCGCATGTCCAGGAGAAGTGCGAGGCCGCGATCGAGGTCCTTACCCGGGCGCAGCTGGCTGAGCCATCAACGGTCGTAGTTGTGCTGTGCGCCTTTTGGCATGCCGCAAGTCACAGCAGATGCGCCAGGGGCACCCGGGCCCGATCCTCGCCATGGAAACGGGATGGAGTTCCGTGACCTGCATGGGGCGCGCGCCGGATCTCTCGTCCGGCGCGAAGCGTGTCAGGTCGCGGCCATGCCGCAATGCTTTCGCGAAGACCCTACGTGTTCGCTGGCCGGCGAATCTACCGCGAGGATTCTCCCGTGCCATAACGTCAGCGCTGCAACGGCATCTCCCTTTGGCTCACTGGTCGTGCTGTGGCCAGATTTCCGGAGTCAGGCGGTGAACAAGATGTTCGGCGTCATCCCGCGTGGTACGAGCCCGAGTCGGACCGCTTTATCGGAGCCGGGCGATGCGAAGGGCAAACGGAAAGCCATCGTAGGGCTGGCAACCGTTGCCGTAGTGGTGACGGCCCTTCTCGGCAGCATGCTTTTGTTTGCCTCCTCCGCCTTGGGGCAGTCCGGCGGCCTTGGCGGCGCCGGCCCCCCACAACCGGTCGCTCCAGGCGGGGTCAGCAACGTCACCGTCACCGGTGCCAACGGCGGCAACGGCACGACGAGATATAGCGGCGGTGGTGGCGGCGGAGCGGGCGTCACGGGCGGTAGCGGGGGAAAGGGTGGCACCGGCCTCGATGGCACCGCCGCCGCCGGTGGCGCTGGCGCGACCGGCCCTGGCGGCGCGGGTGGTGCTGGCTCACCAGGCGCCCCGCCCCCAAGCACCAACGGCGACTCCGGCGGCGGCGGCGGCGGCGGTGCCCATGGCGCTGTCGTGACGACCACATCCAGCAACAGCGGCGCCTTGACAGGAGGAGCCGGGGGGGGGCCGGCGGCAACTCAAGCACAACTCGTGGGAGTAGCGGTATATCCGGCGGCGGCGGCGGGGCCGGCGGG
>NZ_JAMBPS010000114.1:0-6731 GCF_024206515.1 Paraburkholderia sp. CNPSo 3281
AGAACAGCACACCCCGACACGTCCGCCGTTGTCGAATCCGGTTTTTCCCAGACGCCGCAAGCCCTCGCAGACCGCTTTGCCCTGATGCAGGTTTCCGTGCGCAATTTTTTGCCCCGATGCAGTTTCTGGCCTTGAGACGCGAGTTTGCCAGAGAACGTTTCTGGCCCATCTCAATTACATTGCAGCACGAAGTAACCTCATCCCGCCGGGTTTGACGGCGCGCGCAGCGCGACGGCAAACCCGGCGGAACAGGGCCGTCGTATTCCACTGCTCCAGAACCGCGCCAACCTTCGCGAACCACTCCAGCGCCAAACCCGTCAAGGCCGCGCGCAGCGCGCCAGCGGGTAGCCTTGACGGCCACCGGTTTGACACGCTCGGACATGCGGTGCAAGACGACATGGCGGCTTGCACCGTATGCAAAGCCGCGCTTTTGTATCGGGTTTGTTTCCGTTACGCAGTAACGGCGCATTGGGGAGCCCCTTGGGGGCGGACGGGGAGGCAGGCTGCGAGCACGGAGCGAAGGCCGCACCGCGGCTGCAGCCCGAGCGCAGCAGACAGCCGGGGGGGCGGGGTTCACGCCATTGACTGGCCGCTGCGCGGCCCCCGGCTTTTACCTTGCGCAAGCCATGCCAGGCCTTTTTCGTGCGCCAGGTTCTGGCCGGTTTATGGCCCTGACTGACTGGTGTGCGCCTCGCGCACCCGGCGGGCCGGGGGCGCCAGACATAACGCAAATTAGCAACGGCCGGCGGGCCGTTGCCGCAGCAGCGACTGGCGAACTGATGGCAACGGCCCGCCGGCCGTTGCTAATTTCCAGGCGTTATGTTCAATGTTGGGCCGGCGAAGCCGGCACAACATTTACCCCCGGCCCTCGTACACCTTCGGCCCGCAAGGGCCGCACATGCCTTTATCGTTCTTCTGGATTCTTCCGCGCATCGCTCACCGCCGTCACGTCGATGGCCGCCTTGCCATATACCCGTTGCAGCAGCCGCACCGGTTTTACTGCGTCTATCTGGTCCTGCTGCCCGCCTCGCTCCAGCCGCGCGGGATGCGTCGCCGTATGAATCTCCTTCAACGCACGGATTGCCACCTGTGTATAAATCTGCGTGCTCGTCAGTTGCGCGTGTCCGAGCATCACCTGCACGAACCGCACATCCGCTCCGTTTTCCAGCATCAGCGTGGCCATCGTGTGACGGAACAGGTGACACGATCCGCTCTTGTTCACGCCCGACGCCTTGATGTACTCGCTCACCATCTGGCCCAGGCTGCGCGGATCGATCGTATCACCCAGCACCGTCAGGAACAGTGTGCCGTCATCGGACGCCGCCGCGATCTGTGGCCGTACTTCGTTGAGGTATTTTGCGATCCACGCGAGCGCCCGATCGCCGATCGGAATCAACCGGTCACGCTTGCCCTTGCCCTCGCGAACCATCACCGTGCCTCGATCCGGGTCTACGTCATGCACATGCAGTTGGGTCAGTTCGGTCCTGCGGATGCCCGTGCTGTAGAACGTCTCCAGGATCGCCCGGTCACGGATGCCCTGCGCACTCGTCACGTCTGGCACGTTCAGGATCCGCTCCGCTTCATCGGCGCTCAGGATGTGTTTTGGCAAACGCTTTTCCACACGTGGCATGTCGATGTCCGCCGCCGGGTTCGACAGGATCCGGTTCTGCTTCACCAGCCACCGGAACCACAGCTTCACCGGCACCAGCCGCATGTGCTGGCTGCGCCCTGACAGCGCCTCGCCGTTCGCCTTGCGATACAGGAACAGATACCGCTGATAGCGCTCCAGGATCGGGCGCGTCACTTCCTGCGGCCGCGTCACGCCGCGCTCGTCACACCATGCGATGAACCCGCGCAGATGCGTCTCGCGATGCTCCACTGTCTGCTCGCTGTAGTTGCGCACCCGCATCCATTCCAGGAACGGCCGCATCTGGTGATACAGGCTTTGCGCATCATCAGCCGGACCAATCACCGGCAGGGGTGCGCGTGGTGTCAACCGTTTGCGCATGAGGAATCCTTAACAACGCGGGCTAAAGAAGGGTCGCGCCTGTTTTCGCAGAGATACGCGTTCCCGTTCACCCCGGACGGGTCGCGGCCTTCGCCTTGTGCCGTCTGGCTTTGAACCTCATCGACCACCCCCGACCGGGCACCGACTACCACCCGACCAGACCCCGACCGCCCTTCGTTTTGCCCCGACCGGTTGGCATCGTTGTCCAGCGCTTCGGCATCAATGAGCCCCATCAGGTGTGGCCGTCCATCGTCCGCGCCGTCATAGCGCAACTCGTATTCATGCGTGAGCCCACGCATTCCACGATGCGCGAGCACGTATTCAAGCTCCACCAGCCGCGCCAGATGAACCTTCAGTTGCGTATCGCCCCAGCTCGTTGCCTCGCGCACGTCGCGCCGCGTAAAACGGAATTCGCCCGGCTTCTGTGCTGTGGCCGCGCATCGTTCGCTGACCCACGCCTGGACCATCGTCAGCAGCCGCCGCGTCTGCGGCGGCAACTCATCGAGCGTGCGTCCCAGCACCTCATGCGCGATCCGGTTCGCCAGGCGGATATCGTCCTTCGTGACTTCGATGTACGTCAGCGCCTCGCCGCGATGCGTGACCATCCTGTGTGGCCGCTGGTACTGATGCAGCAACGCAATCGAGCGGATCAGCGTCAGGTACTTCATGTGATCGCGCCGCATGCGCGTCTTGTCGTCCATGAACGTCAACTGCTCTGCATACGGATTCACCACGTGAACCGGCTTGAGCAGCCGCTGCGCGTTGCGGTGCAGTTCAACGATGTGCTGTCTGTCCGTCTCGGCCAGCAGACCTTCGAGCGTCTGTTTCGCACGCTGCCGTGCGTGGATCTCGCGCGTCTGCTCGCGGCTTTCGTTGATCGTCAGCACCAGGCACCGGTTCAGCAGTTCCTCGTCGACGTCGATCGCGGTCGTCGTCAGCATCAGCATCACCGGACCTTTTACCCGATACTGCTTCGTCACCAGATTGCCCGTTGCCTCGTCCTTGCCCGTGCTCGCAATCGTCAGTTCGCCATCGCTTTGCAGCAGCTTCAGTGCATACGCCGCCTGCCGCACGCCTTCCTCTTCGGCAATCGCCAGGATCTTATGCTGCAGGTCCGTCTCGCCCAGGTAGAACAGACTCTGCCCGGTCATCGCGCTGTACTGGATGCGCTCCTCGTCCGGCATCAGGTCAAGTACTGCTTCCATCAGTGAACTCTTGCCTGCCGCGCTCGAGCTCTGGATCAGCACGGCCAGCGGCGCATCGAGCTTGCGCGACACCGCCGACAGATACCCGGCCAGCAGGTTCGTACTTTCACCCACCACACCGCAACGCGCCATATCCGCTTCAAGCCGTGCAATCAGGTCCGGCGCCTTCAGCCAGTCCAGCGCTGCCGCGTGTTCCACCGCGTCCAGCGTCACGCCTTTTTCCTTCGGCGCAAGCGTCGCGCGAATCGCCTCATCCTGCAACGTCTCCAGCTTCAGCAGCACGCGCCCGAGATCGCGCTTGAGCGTGTCCTCCTGCGAACCGAGTTCGACCGCCGCCGTTTTCAGATACACCGCACGCGCCTTTGCGCTGTACACGTCCAGCGTGTCGACGTGGTAACTGTCGCCGCGCCGAACCTGCGCATTCACCCGCATCTGCTCCGGCCCGAGGTTCTTTTGCCAGCCGCGGATACGCCACACGCGCTCGCCGAACGTGAACAGCAGTTCGCCGCTCGCTGTCTGCTTCACATCGAGCTCGTTCACCCATGACACGGCGGGTTGAGCCTCTTCTTTAGTCGCTTGCGCTACGGCTTGGGCAACCGCTTCGCCTGGCACAGCAGTAGCAGCTAAAGAGGAGGCCGGTTGAACGTCCTTCACTTCATCAACCTGCACCGGTTCAGCCTGCGCCGTCACGGCTGGCCGTTTGCCCTTGCCGATCCACTCGGCCTGTTGCAGCAGTACGCCCAGGCTCTTCTCCGCTGGCGTAACCTTTCTCGCGTAATCATTCGCGTCCATCCCCTTCGGGAACAGCACGCGCCACGTCTCGATACCGGCCTCGTGCAGTTCTGTCGCGAGCTTTTCCGCCGCGGCGTTGCCCGCGTCATCACGGTCGTATGCGATCCATACCCGGTCAGTGCCGTGGCGCTTCAATGCATCCCAATGGCTTTGCGTGAACCCGTTCACGCCGAACGCCGCGATCACGTTGCGATACCCTGCGCACCAGAACGTCAGTGCATCAATGAGCGCCTCGCACACGATCACCTCGCGGCTTGCCACCAGCGCCGCTTCGTTCCACACCCCCGCGAGCGGCAGCGACAGGTACAGATGCTTCGGCTGGCCCGCCGGTATCCTGTGACCCGGCGCAATGCGTCGTCCGTACATCTGCCGCACTGCCCCCGTGTCCAGCTCCAGCACCGGCACCACCAGACACCCGTTCAGGTGTTCATGGCCCGATTCGCGATACACGCCCACCCGTTGCAGCCGCTCGCGGACCTCGCGACCTTCCTTCGAATACCCCGGTGGCAGGCGGTACGTGAGGCTCTTGTTCGCATAGCCCAGCCGGAACGTGTCGATCACCTCGCCATGCACCAGCCCGCGTTGCGTGAGATACGCCTGCGCCTCCGGGCTCTGTTTCAGGGTGGCGTGATACGTGTCGGCCACCTCGCGCAGTAACGCCGCTTCATCAGAACCTGCAGCTAAAGAGGGCAGGTGCCGCACCTGCGAACGGTTCACGCCCGTTTTTTCCGCATCCGCGAGCGGCGCATCGTTGCGCAGTAACTGCACCGCATGCGGCAAGCTCACACCCTGGGTTTTCATCACCCAGTCCAGCACCGTGCCCGACGCGTTGCAGCCGAAGCAGTGGTACACGTTCTTCGCCTCCGACACCGACAGGCTCGGCGTGTCCTCCTCATGGAACACGCAGCGCATTACCCAGTCCCGCCCGCGCTTTTTCAGCTCATGACCCTGCGACTCGATCAGCCGCACCAGCGACACTTCACGCTTCAGTCTGTCCAGCTCGGTTTCCGGGATGCGCGGCATGAATCGTCCTTCTGGCTAAAACCTGTCAATACTCTTTTGAGGTTTTATTTTAATACCTTATAATGTTGTTGTCTGCAACAGATTGAGGGACCGGGGAATACAGTCATGGCATCTGCAACGCTTTGGTTCCTGCCCATGAACTTCCCCGCACGCCTGATTCAGGTGCGCAAATCACGCGGCCTTACCCAGCAGGAGCTGGCCGAGGCCGCGACGCTGCACGTCAATCAGGTTCGTCGATATGAAGCAGGGTCGGCTCAACCGACCTTAGAAGCCCTGACGCGCCTGGCACAGACGCTCAATGTCAGTCTTGATGAACTGGTGTTTGATGAGAACGAGCGCGGCCCGTCCGATGACCTGCGCTTGCAGTTCGAGGCAGTCAGCCAGATGCCCGACGAAGACCGCAACATCATCAAGGCGCTGCTCGATGGAATGATCCTCAAGTACCGTGCCAAGCAGATCATCAGCGGCTAAAGAAGGCCGCTACCACCACGGAACAGCAGGAGAGCAGATGTAAACGAAGCGCGGGCGATGAGTGCGTCAACACTCACCGCCCGCTGACCACCACCAACTCACAGCAGGAGTTGACCATGGCTGATGCCAATCTTAATGCATTGCACGCTCATCCCGAGCGACACGCCACCGTCCAGGAGATCATGCGCTGGCGCGCCTCACCCAAACCCGGCCGACCCTGGCGGACACCCAGGTTTTTTCCGTGGCTACGCATCGCCGGCATGTGGCTTGAACAGGCCGGCTTCCCGCCCGGTCAGCGCGTGTTAGTGGTTTTGCCGAGATTCACCCCAGCGCCGACGCCTATTGCAGTGGCAGTTCCGTTGCCAGGCGAATACATCAAACCACCACCGACAAAGTCGTATGCTCCCGTCAAACCTCCAGCGTAACCACCTGCAAAGTTATTTGCCTGCCCGGGCCTCACAGTTGGAGAGTTTAGCCATACGGCAGAAACTCCAACTCCTGCATTGACCGGATTGGGAACATTCAGGTTCAGCCCTCCACCAAAGAATGCATTCCCATCCCGTGTGAATGTCCCCCACACGCTGCCTACGAAGTAGTCCACCTGGAAGTTCACCATGTCCGGCGCGCGAATCAATCCAGGGTTCGAGCCGGTCGTCGTCACCTGATATGTCAGGCCGCTGCCTTGCGATCCCTTCACGATATACGCCTGCAAGTCAGGATCTCCCGGCCCGAGGCTCTGCGCCCACACCTGCTGGCCAGTCTGGTTCACGCCATAGGACTGCCAGTCGGTTCCATCCTGCGGCTGTGCGCCGGTGGCTACCCGAACACCTCCCGACTCAGTCTGGCCATTCACCGTCAGGTCCATCGTCGCCATCTGGTTTTCCACGTCCTGCTCGGTGTACTTGCCGCCGCTCTCGTCAGCTAGCTTCTTTGCGAGCGTCTTTTCCTGCGCCCTACCGTCCTGATGTAGCTGCCTGTTGTAAAGAACAGCACACCCCGACACGTCCGCCGTTGTCGAATCCGGTTTTTCCCAGACGCCGCAAGCCCTCGCAGACCGCTTTGCCCTGATGCAGGTTTCCGTGCGCAATTTTTTGCCCCGATGCAGTTTCTGGCCTTGAGACGCGAGTTTGCCAGAGAACGTTTCTGGCCCATCTCAATTACATTGCAGCACGAAGTAACCTCATCCCGCCGGGTTTGACGGCGCGCGCAGCGCGACGGCAAACCCGGCGGAA
>NZ_JAMBPS010000115.1:0-5743 GCF_024206515.1 Paraburkholderia sp. CNPSo 3281
CAGATGCAGATTCATCTCCGCGCCCATGGCACGTTCGATGACCGCCTTGTTGAACGCCAGCATCAGATCCTGTACCTCGGCTGGCGTCATGGGGCCTTTGACCAGTTCGTCCAGCAGGGCCTTGGGCAGCTCAGGCAGCGGCCCTCGGGCCGCCGCCTGAGCTGCGACCGTACGTTTCTTCTTCATCGGCATATCCATGGCTTTTACCTCTCATGATATGCCTCACCCACAAAATCCCGGACAGGTCCCCCTGCTACGGCGATTTTCACTGCGACCCTAACTGCAATAGCCACGTTATTACAGCTCGGTCAGTTGAAATCCTCATCATGCGGAGGGAATTTGCTTACAACGAGGCTCTCTGCGAGACAAAAGCGCAACACAAGGTCATATGGCTCGGGCTGGCGAACGAGCTAGACAAACACATAGCTTCGTTGAGAGGTCCAAGATGACTGACGGTCGCCCTGCTGAACTGTCCAGGCACCTAGAAGCTGCCTCGGAGAAAAATGATAAACTCATCGTTGACGCCTTGGCTCAGCTACAGGACCCGGCTACTCGCGGCAAGCGCAAGGCGACAGTCGCCGTCATATGCCAGATAACGGGTCTGTCCAGAAATACCGTGCGCAGCAGGACATGGGCGCTGGACAAACTCAAGGCTATCAAGCTGAGTCTGAAAGCTGGCGAAGCGACGCAAGCCGCTACTCAGTCGTCCAGCGAGTCCTCCGAGCCAACGCCTCGTATGCTGAGAGAGCGAATCAAGTCCATCCTTGGGCAGAATGCCCTGTTGTACGAGGAAATCTTGTCTCTCCGTAAAATCGTTGCAAGCAGGGACGAGACCATACGGGACCTCAAGGCCACAAAGGTAGTCTCATTCCTCCCACCCCGTGGGCGGGCCACCGAATAATCGGATGTCGATATGAAGCAATACCTCGAACTCCTCGAAGATATCCTGGAGAACGGTGTCGTCAAGGGTGACCGTACGGGCACCGGCACAAAGTCCGTTTTCGGACGGATGTTCCGTCACAACCTGTCAAAGGGATTTCCGCTTCTGACGACGAAGAAGCTGCACTTCAAGAGCATCGCCAACGAACTTATCTGGTTCCTCAGCGGCGACACGAACGTTAGGTGGCTCAACGAGAACGGCGTCACCATCTGGAACGAATGGGCCACCGAAGACAACGAACTCGGTCCGGTCTACGGCAAGCAGTGGACCGCTTGGCCGACTAAGGATGGCCGGACCATCAACCAGATTGACTACGTCGTCGAGACGCTTAAGCACAATCCGAACAGCCGACGCATTCTGTTCCATGGCTGGAACCCGGAATATCTGCCGGACGAAAAGGTCAGCCCACAGGAGAATGCAAAGCAAGGCCGCATGGCGCTTCCGCCGTGCCACTTGCTGTACCAGTTCTATGTCGCGGAAGGCAAGCTCTCCTCTCTGCTGTATATCCGCAGCTCTGACAGCTTCCTCGGACTGCCCTACAACATCGCGTCGCTGGCATTGCTAACGCACATGCTCGCTCAGCAATGCGACCTCGTACCGCACGAGATTGTCGTGAGCCTCGGTGACCTGCATGCGTATTCCAACCACATGGAGCAGATTCACACGCAGTTGCAACGGGATGTCCGTGAATTGCCGAAGCTGGTCATCAACCGCAAGCCTGACTCAATTTACGACTATCGCTTTGAAGACTTCGAGGTCGTAGGCTACAACCCGCATCCGAACATTTCGGCTCCGATAGCGGTTTGAACAAGTGCTGATTGGTTGCGAGGGGGAACTCCGTCTCCCTCGCCGCCACAGATAGTCCGGCGAAGAACTACAACCGCGCTGGCGCTGCCTCCCCAACCTGACGGACCGTTTCCGGCCTCTCACAGGACTGCCTTCCTCTCCCCCGTCTGTCGCATCCGCCTGCTGGCCGATGTCGGCGTCATTCTCCTTCTGCAGTAACACCCACCAGCTCCACTGGGTCCACGCCAAGGCCAAAGGCGAGGCGCTGCACATTGTCGAGCGTTATGTTCACAGTCGCACGCTCAACTTGGCTCACGTATGTGCGATGGAATCCACATCGAGCGCTAAGCGACTCCTGAGAGACTCCTCTCTCCGTCCGCAGCCTACGGACGTGCTCGGCCAGCCGGCGCCGGAGATATGGGTCGATGTTTTTAATTTCAGTCTCGGTCATGCCCGCGAGGTTCGCGCAACATCACCTTTTCGTCTACCTCACAAACATCTACTGTGTATACATCTACTGTACATCCATATACCGCTTAACCATCTACCGTGTAAACATATACAATGCAAGCCATCGCAGCACTTGGCCATGAACGCAGTGCACGTCGCGAATCAATGGCGGCAGGACCGGCCTTCGGCCTGAACCAACACGGGAGATAGATTTGACGGAAGTTGAATTGGCGCCAGGCGACCAGCGCATCGTTGAGCACGCGTCGAGCGCGCGGCCGCGACCAATCGTGTCAGCTGAACAGAGTGCACTGTTCGCTCGATACCCCCTATTCTTCCGAGCGGTCGCTGCTCCCGACGTACATCCCTCTAACATAGGCAACTTCGGCATTCAGTGCGGAGCTGGCTGGTATCCGCTCATTGGGGAAGCTGCGGCGCTGATTGAGCATGAGCTTCGCGAAATGTCCCGGAATCAACTTGTGCAGTGGGACAACATCGCAGCACTCGAACACGCGGTGCTAATGGACAAAACGGATAGCGCGTATCCTGTTCTGCCGCTTTGCACGGACATCCTGATGGTCAACGGCACCTTGATGATTGTGATTGTGCGAGGATTTGTATCGAACCCTGAGGCATGGCAGCGCGTGATTGACATCGTTCTTGCGACTAAAGAGAAGTCACGCTCAGTGTGCGAGAGCTGTGGCGCCCCGGGCAAGATGCGTCCGCGCTATTGGCGCCATGTGTACTGTGAAGAATGCATCGCGCCAATTGGACCACTTGACGCAGAAGACCATTGACTGCCGTCGGACGGCTCGCGTGACGGAAGTGACCGCCCTCGTACCTCTGATACATCGTATGCAAAACCCTCAATCGACCGAAGTGCCGGACGACTTCCCTCGCGACTGCTCAACAGGTGTCGTCCCGGGCGCTCAACCAAAACTTTGCGTTCGTGAGTCCGGCGGCAAATATGTTAGCGGGCAGACAGACCGCGAACGCGAGGAACGCTGGTGCATTTGCGAGGACTTAGCGCACCAGCTTGTTCCGAAGGCGCGGAAAGACGCTACGGCTCACCCCGCACACGACGTGGATAACACCCTCGAGCGCGTACGCGCTGCTGTCGCGCGCAAGGGCTGGGTATCAGCTGACGAACTGAACTGGCTTATGTCTCGTCTGCGCTCGCTGCTGGATTGGTAGCCGCGGATGGGATGAGTGCACCTTTCTCAACATTCGCTCGCCACGATGTATCCTTTGCCGTCAACACCGAATCCGCCATTGAGTCCTCTGGCCATTGACCTCCGCGCTTTGGCCCGTCTCATTCGCGAACGCCGGCGCGAATGTGAACTCGACCTGCTCGACGCAGCCGCATACAGCGACGTCGACGTCGCAGAACTGAGCCGCATGGAGGACGGACAATCCACGAGCACAGAAGCCTTGTTCAAGGTCCTTCGGGGATTCGGCCTCGAGATGCTTGTCATGCGGCGTGATGAAGCCAGTGACGCTCTCTCGGCCGTCGGACATTCCGTAAATTGGTATGACGTGATGCAACAACGCGTTCCGACGCGGACGCACCCAGTGCAACCTGCGCCACGGCACTTGGTACTGGATAACACCACGCCCACACTGTTCGTTGATTTCGATGGAACGCTGCACGTCGGCAATGCTTACATTGACGACGCCGGCGAGATAACGCTCGACACGGGGCGCCCGCTGCTTGAATTCGCCCCTCTGCTTGTCGAACTGCTCGCGCCCTACCCGGAGGTGGAAATCGTGCTCACAACATCGTGGGCGCGCCGCTTGCCGCAGGAGCGCGTCATTGCCTACCTGCCGCCGGAACTGCGACCGCGCGTGGTAGGCACGACCAGCAGCATCAAGCCACGGCGCAGCTACGTCCTGGACGGCACCGAGCGCACCGACGTCATCCGGAGCTATGCGTATGGCAAGCGGCTAAAGCACTGGCTCGCAATCGACGACGCAGTGTTCGGCGCCGAGCAATTCGAGCGCGAACCGGGGGAGCTTGTAGACCACTTCCTCCTACTGGACTCGACCAAGGGAATCGGTGACAGCTCCGCACGCGCACGAATAGAGAAGTGGCTCGTCGACGTACATGCCCAACACAATAGCTGAACCCTTTCCCTACGCCTCACAGGGCTGCGTCCGTCAAAGATTGCGAGCTACCTTTGGAACATTATCGTCGCCTCTGCGACTGGCTCCTCCAGTTTGCATCATCGCAGGAGAATATCGACCGCTTAGAGGTCCGCCTCACGTGGGTATCGGTTGCGCTCGGTGCAGTCACGATTGCCCCCTTTCTCGTTGTTTTCTTCACTGGCATGTAGGCGGGACAACGACCTCACTCAGCCACAAAACGATTCGTTAGCATTCTGAAACGCACTCAATGACTACACCGTACGAGCGAACGATGGCCGTGCTTCAGACCCGCGACCTCCTCAAGGCGCTCGTTTGCGCTACGGACTCGATAGCGCATACCGACGTCCGCACAGAGGCGTTGCGCTTGCTCCAACACTACCCGGAAGATGTAGACATCAGCATTTCTGCGGCCGTCCTTCCGAAAGTATGGAAGTCAGTGCGGAAATGACGGCATGAGCACCGCGCCCGGACCGTCTGAACCGACTGGCGACAAACGGCAAAAATGTTCCCGTTATCGGCCTTTTCGGCCTGAACGGGCAACATCTTGCCGGTCGTCGCAGATGCCAGTCGAAGTAAACCGAGCAGGATATTAGAGCCACCCAATCCGCCGATGCGAATACGAACACCAGATGAGATAGCGGCTGAAGTCGGGCAGAATTTGAAGACGCATCGAATACACAAGAACCTCGACCAAGCCACAGTCGCGGCACGCGCGGGCATCAGCGTGCGCTCGTTGCGCAATCTTGAAAACGGCGACGGCTCATCACTGCACACGCTTATCTTGGTCCTTCGCGTGCTGGGGCGTGAAACATGGTTCGACACCATTGCGCCGGTGCCGACCATCAATCCAATCATGATGACGCGTAAGGCTGTACCAAGACAGCGAGCGAGCAAACCGCGGCGGAAAGATGTCGGATAAGCCGCATGGCTTCCTATTCTTCGGCCTTCTCGTCGAGATGCTTGAGTGCGTATTCGAACACCACAAGCGTGCGATTCATCTCCTGAATAATCTTCCAGGTCGCGAAGTTCATCAGATAGAACGCTGGGACAACCACCACCAGCACCCTGACGAACATTTCAGAATGCGACCAGAGCGTTGTCGCCACGCCCACGAATGCAGCGATAGCCGGAAAGAACCCAACCTTGTCGAGCGCTCCCGCTACCATTGCGCCCCTCCTGTCACTGACCGGCATATTCGAGCCATTCCGGGATCGGCGTAATCGAGCCACCGGATGTTCGCCGCAATCGAGCCAGTGCATGATCGGCGCAATCGGGCCACTCGATGATCGGCGTATTGGAGCCACCTCGGGATCGGCGTAATCGAGCCACGTAGCGGGCTCAGTGTTGTGTCAGGCGCCGGCCCGAAACGCATTTCGAATTTCCGCAACCCGGTACCTTCGGACTTTTTGCCCGGAGGGCCGATGA
>NZ_JAMBPS010000116.1:0-4847 GCF_024206515.1 Paraburkholderia sp. CNPSo 3281
ACGACGACCTGAAAGTCTACCTGTACCGCGAGCCGATTGACTTCCGCGCCGGCATCAATACCCTTGCTGCCCTGGTCGCGGAGTCAATGCAGCTGGACCCGCTCGCCCGTGCCGTGTATGCGTTCCACAACCGCAAACGCGATCGCGTCAAGCTCCTGCTGTACGAGCGCACCGGTTTCTGGCTGATGTTGCGCCGGCTTGAAGAAGACCATTTCGTGTGGCCCAGGCGGCATCAGGAGGTGATCGAGCGTAAGCACCCGGGGAAGGCATCTTGACGGGGGCAATCGCTCAAACGATCAAGCAGCGGTCGGCGTCCAGCGATGAGGAAGCAGTTGCGCTATGTCGGCGGCACGGTGTGTCGGCAAGCGCGTCAACACGTCCTTCAGGTAAGCCAACGGATCGTGTCCGTTCAGTTGTGCAGAGCGGATCAATGTCATGATCGCGGCCGCGCGTTTTCCAGCACGCAGAGATCCTGCGAACAACCAGTTCGACCTCCCCAGGGCCCACGGCCGTATTTGATTCTCGACCCAGTTATGCCGACTCCCCGATTATGCCGCGTCGCACATGTGCGTGGCGGTGGATATGGCCTTTCATGACCGCTGTGTCGGCATAAACGTATGATTTCTCAGGCTGGCTATCGCGCTGGCCAGGAGAGATCAAATGAAGGCGACACGCATAGTCAGTGATTCCGGCAGCCTGCCGGCCCATCACATCGATGCATTTCTTGATCGTCTACGGGCAGCACACTATTCCGAGGTATCGCTTCGCAAGAAACGAAGAATCCTGCGTGCGTTCTCTGGGTGGATGAAGAGCAGGAACATCGACCTGATTGATCTCGATGAGTCTGTCACGGCTCGTTTTATGAAGCGCTTGATCGACACATCACGAGACCGCGTCCAGCGTGCGCGACCCACATTACGGCAGTTTCTCGCCTATTTGCGCGCCGAAGCCATTGTGTGCCCGCCGACCTTGCGCCGCCAGTCCGCGATCGCGCACATTTATGGCCGATACCTGGACTATCTGAGGCATGATCGTGGACTCGCGAAGAACTCTCTGCTTGTCTACGGCCCGTTCATTCGCGACTTTCTCGACAGCCACTCGGCCGGCGACGGAAGTTTATTGCCAGATGCATTTGACGCGGTAACGATCCGGAATCATCTTCTTGCCCGCAGCAAAGGCCGATCGCCAGTGTACACGCGGCTGATGGCAGTTGCGCTTCGCTCGTTTTGCCATTTCCTATTTTTGCGCGGTCATACGGCACAAGATCTGTGTGAGTCCGTGCCCGCAGTTCGTAAGTGGCGACAGTCGACTGTACCGACGTTCCTCACGCCTGAGCAGCAAGAAGCTCTCATTGCATCTGCAGACCGGTCGACTCCGACTGGGCGCCGCGACTACGCAATCCTGCTGTTGTTGGCGCGGCTCGGTCTACGTGCTGGAGAAATCGTCGCAATCGAGCTTGACGACATTCACTGGCGTTCGGGGGAACTCGTCGTTCATGGCAAGGGGCAAATGGTCGAACACGTCCCCCTGCCATCGGAGGTCGGAGAAGCAATCGCAACATACCTCCGCGATGGTCGCGGAGCGAGTGCGTCGCGGCGCGTCTTCCTTCGCAGATTGGCACCTCGGGTTGGTTTGGCGGGGCCGGGGTCGATTGGCAACATCGTTTGTCAGGCCTTCGCACGTGCCGGTTTCCGCCCCGCGTGCCGGGGCGCAGCACATCTGTTTCGTCACGGTCTGGCGACGACGATGATTCGCCACGGGGCCTCGATGGCAGAAATAGCCGAGGTCTTGCGGCACCGCTCACCGGACAGTACCGCGATCTATGCAAAGGTCGCGTTTGAGGACCTGCGCGAGGTCGCGCGCTCGTGGCCCACGGCTGGAGGTTCAATATGACTGCGATCCGCGATTCTCTTGCTCGGTACGTGGCGGTCCGCCGCGCTCTCGGGGCGTCATTCTACGAACCTGCATTGGCACTCGGCCATTTCGTTGATCTTCTGGAACATGAAGACGCAGAGTTCATTACTACCGATCTGGCTATGCGCTGGGCGATGACGTCCACACTCGTCGAACGCGCCACCTGGGGGCGGCGCCTCTCTCAAGTGAGAGGATTCGCCAGATGGATGAACGTCATTGACGGTCGAAACCAGATTCCTCCAGCAGGACTCCTGAGTGCCAGAAGACGGCGCAATGCCCCGCATATTTACACTGAGCAGGAAATTGATCTGCTTATGACCCGAGCCGCTCAACTGCGATCCCGAACCGGCATGCGAGCACAGACCTATTCGACGCTCATAGGGCTACTTGTGGCGACGGGCCTCAGGCCAGGCGAAGCGTTTCGGCTTGATCGGTCCGACGTTGACCTCGTCAGCGGGATACTCTCCATCCGCGAATCGAAGTTCGGCAAATCGCGCTTTGTTCCTGTAGCAGAGTCGACCCGGATGGCACTCGAACATTATGCCCTGAAACGCGATCAACTCTGTCCCTTACGATTGAGCGAGGCGTTCCTGGTTGGTGAGCGCGGCAAGCGACTGAAGGCCGGCACTGCACGAAGCATGTTCGTCAGAATGTCGCGCGCTGTTGGTCTGCGATCGGCGACAGAGGATGGGCGCGATGGTTACGGCCCGCGCCTCCAGGACTTCCGGCATAGCTTCGCGACTGGACGGCTGGTCGAATGGTATCGTGCCGGTCTCGACGTAAGTCGCGAATTGCCGAAACTTGCCGCCTACCTCGGGCATGTCAACGTCGGTCTTACGTACTGGTACGTCGAAGCGGTTCCTGAGTTGCTCGAACTCGCGGCAGCCTATCTCGACAAGAACTGTCCAGGAGAACGGCCGTGAGTACCGCCAGTCTCCCATCCCTCGTTCAGCGCTTTTTTAGCCAGCGCCTGCTCGAGCAGCAAGGTCTGAGTTCACATACGGTGGCAAGTTACCGTGACACGTTCCGGCTGCTTCTAGCGTTTGCCACGAAGTGTATCGGGCGCACACCGTCAAAGCTGCGAATCGAGGACTTCGACGTGTCGTTGATCGAGGAATTCCTACAGCACCTCGAACACGGCAGAGGCAATTCGGTCCGGACACGCAACACGCGGCTTGCCGCCGTGCATGCCTTCTTCCGGTTCGTCGCGGTCAGCGAGCCTGCGTTGTTTCTGCAGTGTCAGCGCATTCTTGCAATTCCATCTAAACGCTGCGAGCACGGCCCTGTTGAGTTTCTGACAGAGAGCGAGGCCGCCGCTCTGGTAGGGGCGCCTGACGTACGAACGTGGATCGGCAATCGCGACCGAACGCTGCTTCTTGTAGCGGTTCAAACGGGTCTGCGCAACAGTGAATTGACCACACTCCGGCGTCAGGACGTGATGCTCGGCACAGGCGCCCACGTCCGTTGCCTTGGCAAAGGCAGAAAGATGAGATGCACTCCGCTGCGACCGGATGTCGTTGCCGTCCTGAAACAATGGCTGCTGTATCAACCGGGCGAACCAGGTGATCCAGTCTTCCCCAGTTCGCGCGGTGGTCATCTCAGTGCCGATGCTCTTCAGCGACTCGTGTCGCGCAATGCCGCAATCGCGCGTCTCTCGTGCCCTTCGCTGAAGAAAAAATCCATAACGCCTCACACGCTTCGGCACACGTCCGCGATGAGCCTGATGCATCACGGCGTCGACCTAACCGTGATCGCGCTCTGGCTCGGTCACGAGTCCTCCGAGACGACTCAGATCTACTTGCACGCCGACATGCAACTCAAGGAGCGCGCGCTCGCGCACGCCACGGCAAGCGGTGTCGCGCCGACACGCTACAAACCTCCAGACCCGTTGCTCGCATTCCTGGAGGCTCTCTGATAATGCCGACAATCCGAACGACCGGGAACAGAGATCCCCCCAACCGTCGTATGCGTGGATTCATGACGCGGCATAATCGGGGAGTCGGCATAACTGGGTTCATGCCGCTAGCGGCATGAACCCAGTTGTTATCGGCTGGCACATGCCCATCGTCCAGATAGCGCGTAAGCGCCTCCCAACGTTTGAGGCTGTAGTCGAGCGCTGCGGCGATCCCGGATCCGTCCGGCACACGCTGCCGTTGCGTGAGCAGCCATGCATGGAGTTCGTCGGCGATGGGGCGAGCCCGCTCCTGACGCACAAGACGTCTTCTATCGGGCTCGAATTCGGCAGCGTCGCGTTCTACTTCGTATAACGCACCGAAGTATCGCAGCGCGGGCTCGGCCAGCTCGCTCTGGTGCTTGACGTGTAAATCGAAGAATTTACGGCGCGCGTGGGCCAGGCACCCGATCTCTGTGACCCCACTCCTGAAGCTGGACTTGTAGCCCCCGTAATCGTCGCACGCCAGCTTGCCGCGCCACTCGCCCAGGAATGCGCGTGCATGTTCGCCGGCGCGACTCTCGGCGAAGTCATAGATCACCGCCTTCAGATCGGCGAACTGCGTGGTGCTGTACGCCCACAGATAGGCTCGATGGGTCTTGCCCTTTCCCGGTGCAAGCATCTGTACCGGCGTCTCGTCGGCATGCAGTACCGCGTGCTGCAATACCTCTTCGCGAAGTGCATCGACCAGGGGCTGCAGGCGCACGCCACACGCGCCAACCCAGGCGCCGAGCGTCGATTGCGCGATCGCCAGACCCGCCCGTGCAAAGATGCGCTCCTGCCGATACAACGGCAGGTGATCGCTGTACTTGGCGACCAGCACTTGAGCCAGCAGACCGGTGGTCGGGATGCCCTTGTCGATCACGTGCGGCGGCACCGCAGCCTGCACCAGCGTCTCGCATGCCTTGCACGCCCATTTACCCCGGATGTGCCGCTCAACCGTGAACACGCCGGGCGTGTAATCCAGCTTCTCGCTGATGTC
>NZ_JAMBPS010000117.1:0-5081 GCF_024206515.1 Paraburkholderia sp. CNPSo 3281
CTGATACACGATGGCATTCATGAGCGCAACCAGCGGCGAGCGTTGCGGGTCGCCCAGCAGCGAGAGCTGGTCGGCGGTGGCAGACAGTGTCGAGGCGCTCTGCCAGCGCAGGCTGTCGAGGAACTGCGCCCATGCGCGGGCATAGTCGTCGAAGTAGCGCTGCCGCAGTTCCGCTTTCAGCGTCGATGACGTCGCGCTGGCCGTCTTTGTGTCGGAGAGCACCCAGTCGCCGGCGACGTCTCCCTGGCTGCTCGCCTCGTCGATCGCTTTCGAGATGCGCTGCTCCCACGCTTCGCGCGTGAAGACGCCCGGAATGGTCTGGCTCGTGTTGAACAGGCCGCGCCCGGTGGTGTCGCCAAGCAGGCCGGCCAGGGAGACCGGCGGATACTTCGGCTTTGCGTCGTCGAGGATCTGCTGGTAGGTCGCGTCAGTCGAGTTCTGGATGCCGCGCACGCCAATGACGGTCTGGCGCGTAGCGGCAACCAGGCTGCTGTCCGGCACGATGGCGAGCGGTGAACCATTCGCAGCAGGTCGACGGCCCAGGTGATCCGCGAAGAATTGAATGGCGTGCTGGCGAAGGTCCTCCCACGTGCCGGACGACAGCGGCGAGGCGGGCGGGCGGGCGCCTGCGTTGCCAGAAGCTGGGGCGTGAGGAAGGACGCGACGGCCCGCTCGGGCCTGGCGAGCATCAGGTAGGCCTTGAGCGTATCGTAGGCGGCCTGCGCCTGGGCGTTGCCGCCGCTTGCGATCTCCGCGTCGGACATCGAGGCAAGCTGGCGCAGGCGATCCTCCAGTTTCTGGCGGATCGGACCAACGAGGATACGGCCCGCAGCATCCTCATAGCCGGGCCACAGCACAGCGAGTACGGCGCTGTCGCGATTCAGACCGAAGCGCGCGGTCCAGGGCGCGCCGTCGCGCTGACGTGTCTCGAGCGTGTCGATCTGCTTGTCGAGACTGTCGAGTGCCTGCATGCCCTGCGCCGGGCTCAGGGTGCCAGACAGTTTCGCGAGCGTGTCCTGTGCTGCGCCGATCGTGGCGCGATTCGAAAACCCCGAGACCATCGTGCCCACGATGCAGAGGGCGGCCACGCCTGTTGCCATCCACGCGGCGAGGATCGACGGTGAAAAGCCAACGCGGCGACCGTGGATTTTTCGGCTGTGCTCGGCGACGGTCTGCCAGATCGAGCGGTGCTGTGGAGCGATGGGATCGTCTCCCCCCTCTTCGACGGCTTTACCAGTAGCCGCAGGTGGGGCCAGCTCCCGCTCCCTGAATAGCGGTGCGAAAAGCAGGCCGTGAACGGCGTGGCGCCAGTAGCGCGAGCGGGCCGTCTGCATGACCAGCCCTGGCAGCGAACTGCCCAGCATTTCAATGTGCTGCGAAAGTTCGGCGGGGTAGCGGTCGTGATTGTCCCGGGCAATGCGTTCGACCCCGGTGTCGGCGAGATTGCGTATGAGGCTGCGTAGCGACGTGTGGACCTCGTCCGCGTTCACGCGGGCGTTCGACCACGTGAAACCAATCGCCTCGTCCGGACCCGTGGGCTCGGTGCCAAAATCCGTTACGTTGACCAGATAGGTGGGTGCCGCCCAGCGCAGTGCACGGGCGTGGCGCGCCAGGCGCTGGGCAAGCTCGTCGGCGTCGAACGCAGACCTCGCCGACGTGCGGTTGCGGGTCACTGCCACGATCGCGTCGATCGGCCGGCGGGAGCGCAGGCGGCGAATCTGGTTGAGCCAGTCGGTGTCGAGTCTGTCGGTGGTCTGCTTCGCGTAGAGCAGGACGGTGCCGCCGGTGATCAGGTAGCCGGTGGCGACGAGGCCGGGAGCGAGACGCTTGACGAGTGGTTCGTCGCCAGTGATGAGCACCCAACGCTCGCGGTAACGCCAGCGCCATCCGTGCCTGTCGCGAAGACTGTTACGCAAGTCTGCTGCGTGCGAACCCTCCGCCGATGCCACGCTGCCGGACTGCCCTGATGACGGGCTGAACTGCTTCGCTACCCAGTACCGGATCCGCCGTGCAGCGATGGCTGGTCGCGAAGATTCATCGAAGCTGAACCACAGGAACAGCACGACGAACACGACGCAAAGGGCGACGATCCACCCTGCCCGACGTTCGGCTGAATGTAGACCCAACCACGAGTCGCCCCTGAACCAGATCAGCAATCCGGGCAGCACAACCAGTATGACGACGCTCAGAATGTCGGTCCGGAACTTGCGTAGCATATCTCGTTACAGTCGAAGGTGAAGTTGCAATGCCAGATGGAAAAGCCGGTGGCCTGCCCCCGGAAGTGGAGCTGCCGCAGCAGTTTTGGCCTACGCTCAAACATCCACGTAAGATGAATATTGCGATGGAAGCAGACGTGGAGGTGGATCACACCTGCACACGCACAGGTCATCGCTCAGTGCGCCTTGCCTGCCATCGGGTCCCGTCATTGACTGGCGCGGCCCGTCGCACACGATACGACCTGTCGACTGACACTTGGGACACCATACTTCATCCTGCTCGTAGGTCTGCTCGCGATCACCGACTCTGTCTTTCGGATCGCCACCCACTACGGTGCCATCCGCTGTCGTCCTGTCGCCCTTCAGAATGTCGTACCGCCTGACCATGATGTGATTCCAGATTGATGAGATAAATCGTCTCGTGTTCCACACCGCAATCGACTAGCACGCGGAACGCTCGCGGGGTGCCTCTTCGTCAAGTGACACTTCGCATAACCGAAAAACAGACTCCGGTCTTTCCAGCCGTCGCAACAAGCTGGGGCGCACCATCCTGCACAGCGCTCTTGGCCGCGCACGCCACGGCAAACCACGGCGCCGCCGGCCCGGCATGACCAACCATGTAGTCGATATCCGCGACCTTTGCTCCAATACCTGCCTTGACGACAGCTTTGGTTACCGCATTGGCGCCGGCACCATCGAGGCCGCCCTGCCAGATCCGTTTGATGTCCGCGGGCTTGCTACATCCCCATCGCAGGGTACGCGCGAGGGCGTCGTCTATGGCACAGTCATCTGTCCCGTTCGGCCGATGGAACATCGCGATCGGCGCGAGCGCGAATTTCTGGCATACCGCTTCCGGCGCAACGAGAAGGGCAACAATGGTTTCTGCACTCCCATCAAGAGGGAGCGCCTGACAAATTGCGTTCAGTCTCACGCAAACGAGAAGTCGTGCCTCCTCGTCGAGCCTGCGGTTGACCCGGTCAAGCCACGCGTCGGCGTACATCAGGTCGGACGGCTCTGGCATGAGCCTGACCTGAACCGGGCGCAGGTCCGTCCACGCCCATCGCCTTTCCCAGATCGCCAGCGCTTCGTCCGTGTCCACGACGCCCGGCAGCATCAACTGGACCTTCAACCTCAAATCTGGTGGCAACGAACGCACCGCTTCTGCAACCGTATCGGTCACCGTGCTGAATGCCCATGCGAGGACATACCGGCGGCGCTCGTCGTCGTTCCTGAACGGAACTCCGTCCTTGTTCCTGTCCGGCTTTTCGAACCAGCGAGCATTGACCAGCGGCGCGTCCGGCTTGAGGGCAATCTGCGGCTCGAGCTTGACGGATCCGTCCAGCAACTTGCCAAAGTCGTCTTCCTTCTCCTCACTGGCAAACCTGACAGTCGAAGCAAGAACTCCCAGCGGTCGGCTGGCCCGCTCAAATACATCGTTCACGTAGTCTTCGCGGGCGTCGTTCCACGCGATGGCGTCCAGCCGGTGCCCCTCGTAAACGCTATAGCGGCGCAAGACCATGAATGCGGCGACACCGAATGGATACACCGTTGCGCAGGTCCAGAACCAGGGCGTCTGAGTTGGTTCGCCTTTTGGCCAGATAAACAGCACGACGAAAACGCCCGCGATCCCGATCAGGAAAAAGATAACCGTCCAGAGGAGCCGCGAAGGCGGGTTGTCGGGTACGGGCTCCTCCGGGGGCAAACTTGCAAAGTCAACGGCCATCGTCGCCTCCTCAGAAGCCATTCGGTCGTGGGCGCAAGGAACGGGAAATGACATCCCACAATGCCACCGCTTCACCCTCGCTCATGGACGCCGCCTTGATGCGACCCTGCACGAAGGCGTTGGGCGAACCTGTATAAAAGTCGAGCGTCAGCAACGGAGACTGGGCACCGCTCGTCATCGAATTCGCCTCAAGAGTAAACATGCTCCCCGGCACCTCCAGATCCGTTTCCCCCGCAATGAGCCATTCTTCAGCATCGATTCCTTGCAACGTGACGGCACCTTTCCGTACGGTTCGCCCACCTTTCATGGAACTCAGGCCAGCATTGATCTGATCGCCGCGCTGCATGAGGGTGTTGGGTTCGCGAATACCTGAGTTGCTTTCGAAATCGAAACTTACGTCCCGGTTGTTGGGAAACGCAAACTGTGCTTGGACATCTTCCTTGTCCGTTGCCTTTCCAGGAAGAAATGCACCAAAAAAGCAGAGACCGGGTTCCCGAGGTATTTCATCCTCGCTGCGCCAGCGCAGTCTTTTGACGAGGTCGAATATGAGTTGTGTTTTTTTTGGAACATCATTCTTTATTTTGATATGCTGAACAATAGGATCTTTTGTCTGATCGGGATGAAGGAAGTCGCTCCCTTCGATTCCAAGCTTGAACCGATACCCATGATCCCATTTGTACGCTTCGAAAACGCGGCGACTAGGCCCGTCACCCACGTTCCCCCGATGGACAAAGTAGTGCGCATCCGGACCATCGATCTCATCATCGGCATAGAGAAATGGATACGGGTCAATACTCTTCGTACCCCGGAGTTCTGCCTTGCGGTTCGCGACTTCCTGCACAGCAATGGAAGCAAAAAAAGCCATGTGCTCGCTCGGAGGATCATCACCTGTATTCCAGTGCCGTACCCTTGACGTTGGAAACAATTCTGGTGACAGCCCATAGCGCGAAGTACTGCTGCGGACGGTTCTTGTACGCACCCTCGTGGTCAACCCCTGGGTAGGCCACACAGGCCTGCACACCGGATTGCCCCGCTGGGGCACGGCCGGACCGGATAGGGACCGTCCCATCACCATTTTCTTCGGGCGGCATCAGGTTATATTGCATATAGATGGGATCGCCCCCACTGCGCTGGAGCAGCGA
>NZ_JAMBPS010000118.1:0-4105 GCF_024206515.1 Paraburkholderia sp. CNPSo 3281
CGAGGCGATGCCCGCCGAATGGTTTGAAGGTGAGCACTATCGGCGCCACTACCTCGAAGTCGGCCACGGCGACAGCATCCAGGTGCGTTGCTCGCTCAATGACGATGTGCGGATTCATCTCTTCGTGTTTCGCGATGTGCGGGCACCCCGATTCTCTGCGCCGGATCTCGAGCGTCTGGGTTTCGTGATGCATGGGCTGAGATGGTTCAACCGGCAGCAACTGCTCAGCCACGGCCTGCTCATCGCCGACGCTCCCCTGACGACGGCCGAGCGAAGGGTGCTGCTGTGGCTGCTCGACGGACTCACGGAAAAGCAGATCGCGCAGAAGCTCGACCAAAGTCCGAACACGACGCATGTCCATATCAAGTCGATCTACGCCAAATTCAACGTCAGGAATCGCTCAACGCTCACCGCGCTGTGGCTCGGCAAGCTGAGATAGCGAACTGCAGGCGCTGGCGTTGCAGGCAACGATGGCGAGCCGCCCGCGCAAGGCGAGGCCGAAAGGCTCCTTGTCGGTGGATGCAAATCGCGGAGCCTCCGCGCTGCGCAAGATAACGATGTGCACGCGGACATCCTCGTTGAGGTCGCAACGCATTGACATGCTGTCTGCGTGGCCGACGGCCAGGTCGGCCAGAGGGCTCATCCCAGAATTTGTGACGCGGAAGTAGCGGTTCGATCAGTAGCTACAGCTCGCGATCGATGATAGCAGCCGGCACTCCTTGAGCCATTGCTCAGGCATCCCAGGTTAACCGCTTGCCGGAAAAATAGACTGCCGCTACGAACTCTTTTTGAATTGGCCTTTTAAGGAACCTCGACATGAGCTACGCGAGCCGGGTCAAATTGTTCGAACCTGCTGCGTGCTCACGGCGATGGCCACCGCCGGGGTCCAATGCTGTATTGCCGCGACCGGTAACGACGATTTCGATTCTGGGCTGGAAGACTCCGCCGTATTTTCCCGTGCTTCGGGAAACACTCGGTTTCCGCGCTTCGACCCATCGCAGATTCCGTTTGCTCCGCAGCCCGCACTGGATGATTCAATTGCCCTTTGTATTCCGGACCTCGATTGTTCACTCGCAGTCCGATAGCGCAGTCGGCGCGATCGCGCTCGACGATAAGAAAAGTCTATCCAAGGCCGGTGTTTGCCCAAGGAGCAGCGACCCCTCCGGGAATTGAATCAGGTCGTGGAATCAAGGCGCCTCAGCACCGAGCGATCGGCTCGGGACGGTCTGCCAAAGCCACGTGATGGGAGCACCAGACGAGGACCCGTCGCGAACAAGCAGGAGGAGCAACTATGCGCGCGCAAGACATCATGACTGCGTCCGTCATCACTGCCACACCGGACATGACGATCCACGAAGCGGCAACACTTTTGGTCGAAAACCATATCGGGAGCATGCCGGTCGTCGACGAGAACGGACAAGTTGTCGGTATCGTCGGCGAACGCGATCTT
This sequence comes from Paraburkholderia sp. CNPSo 3281, assembly GCF_024206515.1. Taxonomy (NCBI): domain Bacteria; kingdom Pseudomonadati; phylum Pseudomonadota; class Betaproteobacteria; order Burkholderiales; family Burkholderiaceae; genus Paraburkholderia; species Paraburkholderia sp. CNPSo 3281. The sequence continues at coordinate 1,451 of NZ_JAMBPS010000118.1, forward strand.
CTGCATCGAGTAGAGAACAGCACCTGCCACAGAAAGCGCCAGTGGTGGCTCGAACTCCTGTTGTCGTCCCCCCGCGCTCAGGCCGCGAGATATCTGAAGGAGCACGGGCGCGTCGTAGGCGACGTGATGTGCGAAGAGGTGATTTCGATCTCGTGTATGGCCAGTTCGGCTACCAGTTCTCGGTCAACAGTTCGGCGAGTGGACAGCGCAGGGGTGTCTGGGGCGACGTGGGTGTCAGGTACGCGTGGTAACGGTTCTGACTCTAGTCGTTCAGATGCTGTCGGCGCTCATATGTCGCGATCGAGCGCGGCCGGTAGTTGAATGACTCTTTCGCAGAAACCTGCGGTCGTTCAGTTTCGCGGGTCGGGCGTCTCTTCACGGACGACGCCGGTAGATCGACGTCCGCCTCTAGACAAACAAATGTGCTACCGCCCGAGTGCTTCGAACGGGAGCGGGCCAACGCTGCCGTGATGGCGGTGCCCATTGGACCCGGGCCGTTGTCTGGCGGCGTGGTGACCATCAAATTTCGCGACAGTAACGCTTTCAATACGCCGATTGCGGCGCCCGCTGCGCTTCTGGCACACACTCCTGCCGCGCCTCGCCGCGGCGTTAGATGGGGCCGACGCCATATAGGCGCACTCGAGGGCATTGAGCGCTTTGAAGGGTTCAGTGACCAGTGCGATCGTGCTTGCGTGAGACGACCGCCGAGACTTCGCGAAGACCATCGATATCGGTAATGCGAATCTCCTTGGCGTTCACCTCGATCAGGCCGAGCTTTCGCAAACGCGTCATCGACCGGCTCACCGTTTCCAGCGTGATGCCGAGGTAGCTGCCCATTTCCTCGCGGGTCAGGCGCAGGCGAAACTCAGACTGAGAGTAGCCGCGTAGGCCGTTTCGCTGCGACACGTCGAGCAGGAACGACGCCAGACGCGATTCAGCAGCGGGCGCGCCCAACACGATCATCTGGGCCGACTCACGATTCATCTGCTCGCCCATCACCTGGTGCAAGCGTTCCTGCATTGCGGTTGACTCGCGACCCAGTTCCTTGAGCGCGCTGTAGGGAAGCGTGCACACCGTCGAGTCTTCGAGTGCGACCGCGCTCAGCGCATGTACGCCGCTGGCGATACCGTCGAGGCCCAGTGCCTCCCCAGGCAGGCGCAGCCCGGTGATCTGCTCGCGGCCCTCGCGATTGGTGACGAAAGTCTTGAGGGAGCCCGATCGGACCGCGTACAGGCTCTGGAACCGGTCACCGGGAAAATAGAGTGGTTCACCGGCGCGCACCTTGCGGCCAGCCACGACCAGCGCTTCAAACTTGGGGAGCACTGCGGATTCAAGGCCGTGCGGCATACACAGATGACGCATCGCACATTCCGTGCAGCGCGCGACAGCCCGTGGCGGGTCCATCTTGACGCGCCTTTGTAGGTGCATGGTGGCACCGGAGTTCGTGCGATTTGCCAGCATCTCGTGGTCCCGTCTTTTTTATGTGATAGTTGAATTGTCACATATATTGCGGGATATCATTCTGGTGGCAAAGTGACGCGTCATTGCGGTGGGCGTCGGGCTTCGCGTTCCCCCGGGTTATCGCGCCGAGGCGCTTACATAGTCCAGCCGTTTGATCTCCCATCGTTCGAACTCGGCGTTGTGTCGCCTTAGGTACGCTGCGCGCTCGTCGCACGGCGTCCACGGAAGATCTGGCATCGGGCCGAGTCTTTCTGTGTCGTGCGGCGCGAGTAACGCCGACATCTGCAGTTTGCCATCGGGTCCGAAGGTGATCATGTGCCGATCAAATAGCGCGTCGAGGTTCGCCGACAGCAGCAGTCCGTTCTTGGGGTCGCGCCTTTCATCGTGATCGGCCTTCTTCCAGGGGACGATATGCGAGGCGCGCAGCGCCGCAGGGACAGCTAGCCTGGTGGCCGAGCACGCGTTCCCGAATTCGCGCAGCAGATCCGCCCGAAACTTTCCCTGTCCCAGTCGAACCGCCAGTTCGGCCAGGCGCTCCGTCTCGGTTTTGGATTGGTCCTTGAGGATGGCGCGCAAGTCACTTTCGATCGAGTCGGCATCATCGCGGCCCGACACGGGGAACAGGTTTTCGTCGATCCGCCTTGCCCAGTCTCGCATCAGCAGTAGCGTAGTGGCTTTGTCCTTGACCAGAAGATACGAGCCGTCGGATTGATGGTCGTGGTATAGCTGATCCGGCTCACAACCATACTGCCGCGCAAACGTGTCCTTGTCGAAGTCCTGGGGCGGCGGCGCCTTTCTTTTGGTACGGGGTCGTTGCGACCTGAAAGCCTTCCGCTTTCAGTGCGTCGATGACGGCCATCGCAAAATCGTTGAGCGGCTTGCCGGTGTAGTCAGAGAGGTAGGGCATGGTGCAGGCAGATCCTCGCGTCTTCGCAGCAAGCGTCCCGGGCCTGTCATAAATTTTGTGTGTAAGGCATAACATGTAGCTCAAGGAGCATGTATGCCACGCAAACCCAAGACGTCCGCCGAGGCCCTGACGGCGTTGCCGTCCATTCCGAAGGAACTGATCGACCAGTTCGTGAAGGGGCCGATGACGGCCGAAGCGGTGCATGCCGCCTCAGCGGCGTTCAAGAAGGCGCTGATCGAGCGGGCGCTGGGCGCCGAACTCGGACACCATCTGGGCTATCCGGCCGG
>NZ_JAMBPS010000119.1:0-4056 GCF_024206515.1 Paraburkholderia sp. CNPSo 3281
TCATCGGCCCTCCGGGCAAAAAGTCCGAAGGTACCGGGTTGCGGAAATTCGAAATGCGTTTCGGGCCGGCGCCTGACACAACACTGAGCCCGCTACGTGGCTCGATTACGCCGATCCCGAGGTGGCTCCAATACGCCGATCATCGAGTGGCCCGATTGCGCCGATCATGCACTGGCTCGATTGCGGCGAACATCCGGTGGCTCGATTACGCCGATCCCGGAATGGCTCGAATATGCCGGTCAGTGACAGCTACAAACAACGATTTCAAATGAATATGCACGTTTCGTCGATGATGGCCGAGCATGAAGACCACGGACATCGAACAAGCAGATTCAATCTCACATAAAAATGCTTGTAATATCATTGCACTAAAATGGTGAATACATGGTCCTTGACAACGAACGAACCAACTCCTAGATTGAATGCGCAGGTTCAACAGTCTGGAATGGTTGGGGCTGTACGCGCATTCTTATTCTGGATGCGCGAACGAATTAATTGACGATCCGCACGCTGCGAGCGGCGTTGTCAACACATAAAAATGCATCGCCGATCACCGCATTAACGGCAAAATCAACCTTCCCCTTGACCGGATTGAGCTTGACGTAATCCATCAGCCGCGTGCTTACGCGCAGGCGCTATTGTTCGGCCCTGACGGTCATCTCTATGTTCCAATTTCCAATACGGGAGAGGTGCGAAGCTAGAATGTTGTGACGAAGGGATATTGGCAATTTGTCGCACCCGGAAAGAGCCTGGAGCAACCCTTCTATCTGAGCTTTGGAAAAACGAGTCCAGCAACACTCGTCTATGACCGGCAGTAATGCAACGATCGGCTCTATCGCGATAGGCAGGCTGAAGCCCATGGCCAACCGCCGCCAGGGGCGATGTCAGGCGGCGGTAGGAATTCAAGCATATTTTATTCAGCCGCGGGCGGGCTGCTTTTTAATTGGTAGGTCAAAGCATCAGACATATGCAAACCGACCAGCCTCACCCGGTTCTCTTATAAAGTTCTTCTCGGAGGAAAGCCATGAGCGCTTCTCTTTCTCCAGAAACGATTTCCATCATCAAATCTACCGCCCCCGTCATGCGGCAGCATGGCGTGGCAATCACGACGCGCATGTACGAGCGGCTTTTCGTCGATCCGGAAATGAGGAGGCTTTTCGATGAGGCGGCCCAAAAGTCGGGGGAGCAACCAAAGCGGTTGGCTGCCGCGTTACTTGCGTTTGCGAGTAACGCAGACAACCTCGACGTTCTGAAAGATTCGGTAGAGCGAATCGCCGCACGCCATGCTGCAATGAGCGTTAAGCCTGAACACTATCCTGCCGTTGCTAACGCATTGCTTCCCGCTATCAAAGATGTACTGGGGGACGCGGTGGAGGAGCGCATCATGAACGCATGGGGCGAGGCGTATTGGTTCTTGGCGGAAATATTGAAGAGCCGCGAGGATAGTATCTATAAGCGCGGCGAATGATGCAATTTGGCGTCGTAAGCAACCCGCAGTTAAATTGCAAAAGTCTCGTGGCACAGAAAGTAGTGAACGTTGGGACGATTAGCCTACGATACGATGGCCATGATCGCGGCGCACACGCCTGCTCTCCGGGGTGGAGCAGACATTTGAATGTCACATTGCGGCATCGGACGAGTGGCAGGAGTTGGCCGAGAGCACTAGTTCGATGAAGGTTCTGCTGAGCTGCCGTTGATATCTTCAATGGCAGCTTTCGAGCGGCTTCCGTGAATGAGTACAGTCGGCCAGTTGCTGACATTTAGCCCGGCGGGACGAGCGGCAGCTTCGGACTCCATTGCCGCCACCCGAGCTGGGCTTTGATTGACGCACCAAGGTCGAGCGCCCCGAGGGGCTTGAACGAGAACGGTTTGCTGCTGTGCCCTCAAGCCGGCATCTTGCGGAAGGAAATCGCAAAACGATTCCAGCTGTTGATCGCGGAAACGAGCAACGTCAGGTCGACGATCTCTTCGTCGCTGAAATGCGGCTTGACGACTTCCCAAACCGCGTCGGGCACGCGGTCCCGCGAAACGAGTGTAACGGCTTCCGTCCATTCCAAGGCGGCGCGTTCGCGGTCCGTGAAGAACGGCGTTTCGCGCCAGACGACCACGGCCGCCAGTCGGCGATCGGTTTCGCCGCCCTTGCGCGCATCGGTCGCGTGCATGTCCACGCAGAAGGCGCATCCGTTGATCTGCGATGCGCGCAGGCGGACCAGTTCGATGAGGGACTTTTCAAGCGAAGACTTGCCGATCTGGTCTTCGAGCGCGAGCAAGGCCTTGATCGCATTCGGGTTGGCCCTGTAGAAATCGAGACGTTGTTCCACGATTGCTCCTGAGAATGGTTTAGAGGAAGGTGCGATTGCTGCACTCGACCGTGTTGCATTTGCGGCGCCGCACACAACTGTTGCGGCGCTCTGTCGTGCCATCCGTAGAGGCAGGATTCCTCACGCAACTTCGCGAGCTTTGTGTCGATTGCGCGAGGAACGCTGCCGGCTGGTTCGGAAGGCGAGTTGGATCGGCGAGGCCTTCACACGCGCCCGTCTGAGCGCTTCAATGCTGCGGCGGTTTAACGTCGAACGCAATCCGCCCCGCCGGCAGGAAAGTGAGCGAGATGACGGCACCGCCCCTGACCTCCGGAAAGTGGTGACTCCCAGGCGCGGGTGCCGTCCAGCCGCCATAACACCAGCCGTTCGGACCTGCGAGCGCCGCGCCTTCGTTGAGCGGGACCACCAGGTTGATCTCGCCGTACGGGTGCAAGTGATAGCCGGCGCGCAAGCTGCCCTCGGGGTTGTTCTGGACGTTATCTGTGCTGTCCATCAGTACCGCAGTGACGCTAAAGAAGAACGTCTCCACGCTGGGCATACCGGCCAGCGACCGACGATAACGCGGGCCCGCGACCTCGACATCGGCCGCCCAGCCTTCCTTCACGCCGAGACTAACCAGTCGGGCCAAGTCTTTGTACAACTCGCTCTCAACGCCATATTTCGCGTTCAGCCATTGCTCGACCCCAATGCCGGTGGTCATGTCCTTGACCTCCTGCAGCAAGGGGATGAGACGGGCCACAAGTACGTCTTTACTATTGGTGAATTGATTCTGGATCATGATTACCTTAGTATGTCTAAACGTTAGAGAAACCCGATGAAGTGACAAGCACCGCGGATGAAAACGCATTGGTGGCCATTGCTTACTCCAGGCCGCCGCTCACCGGAATGTAGTGGCCGGAGGTGAAACCCGAACCCTCACTGGCCAGAAATGCCACCGTGTTGGCCACGTCGGTGGAACGGGCAAGCCGTTTCATCGGGATGGCCGCGGCGATCGCTTGCAGGCGTTCGGGCGAGATCAGCCTATCCGCAGTACCACCTTCCACCGTGGTCGGCGCGACGAGGTTGGCGGTGATTCCGTGCGGTGCGAACTCTAGCGCGACGTACCGGACGAACTGGTCCAGCGCCGCTTTGGCGGTCCCCAGCGTAATCATCCCTTCACGCGCACGACGGGACGGCAGGGCACTCATGTAGATCAGCCGTCCGTAGCCACGAGCGATCATGCGTGGCACCACGGCCTTCGTTACCAAGAACGCGGCACGCAGTTCGGCGTCCACCTTGCCGCCGAGTTGCTCCCAGCTCAGCTCGGCAAACGAGCTAATGACATATGGCGTCAGCGCGCTGTGCATGAGAACGTCGATCCCGCCCCAGCGCTGATTGACTTCGTTGACCATGGCGCCAACATCGTTGGCGTTGGTGACGTCGGCTTTAATCGCCATGGCTTCTCCGCCAGCTGCGACGATAGTGGCGACCACGTCATCGGCCTGGGATGTGCGTATTTCGGCGAAGCCGAACACGGATTTCGGTTGAAGTCGAACAGTGTTTCCGGAGGAAGATGAACAACCGTTTCGCTTGAAGTCGAACGGTTTCGGAGAATTCCGGAATTGGTGTTCGGCGCTCCGAAATGCGTGTTCATCTTCCCGAAATCGGTGTTCAGCCTGCCGAAACGGCTGTTCACCCCACCGAAATGCGTGTTCGGTGGACCGAAACGAAAGGTGTGGTTTCGGTTGGCGGTACT
>NZ_JAMBPS010000120.1:0-3973 GCF_024206515.1 Paraburkholderia sp. CNPSo 3281
CTACGCAAGATCGTCAAGACGCGTGGGCACTTCCCCACGGACGAGGCCGCGACCAAACTGCTGTGGCTGGCCTTGCGCAATATCACGGCTGACTGGAGCCGTGCCGCACATGACTGGAAAGCCGCGATGAACCAGTTCGCGATCCTCTACGAGGATCGCTTCACCAGGAATCATTTGTAGAATGCAATTGATGACCTGCCAGACGGCAGGTTTTTATCTGCCTTGCACACAAAAATTCAGACACTTCCGCCGCTTGGTTAGTTCGTGCTGTTCGCGTTGATCGCCACGTGGAGAGTCACTGCTTCAAGCGATCAAGAATGTGCGCGTTCGGCGACATGCCGGTGATGGTCAGTACCCGCTTGCTGTCACAACCCATCCTGCCATCCTGGATAGCACCTGCTCACGCATCAGTAACCATCCCGAATGTGGGTTGATGAATCTCCACGTGGAGATTCAATAGTTGCACACACAGGCCGAATCGTTTCTAGTTCATCCCCATCTCGCTCACTGCACTAGACTGCTCAAGGTCAAGTCGATGAATCTCCACGTGGAGATTTGCTCGAGGCTCCTCAACGCCCTCGGCCGCGGCATACTGCTCCAGTGCTTTCGCCTAACTCGATCCTTCTCCCACCGTCACAAGCGCATTACACGGCTGTGCAAAGATACTGCGTCTCATCGACCTGCGAGCAGGCGAGCCCACATCTTCAATTCTGCGATCTCCACGTGGAGATCGGTTTTCCACGGTCGTTGAAACATCGCAATCCAGTCATTGCGCCCGTTCGCCAACCTTCTGTGTTGGGTCCAATCCTTATCCGTTCGGCCAATTGGTTGTGAACTGACAACGTCTGAGACAGAAATCCTAGAATTTACTTTAAGTTGCCATTAGACTCTCGAATGACTTGCTGGAGTCTCCACGTGGAGAGTGCGCCTGGAAGGCTCGTCCGCTGTTGAACAATTGCATGGAGAAACGAATGGGTCTCGTGATAGCCGTAGCGAACCAAAAGGGTGGGGTTGGCAAAACCACCACCAGCATGAATCTGGCTGGCGCATTTCAGGCTGAAGGCTATAAGGTCTATGTCGCCGATGCCGATGGTCAGCAATCTTGCATGAGTTGGTGTGCAGCGGCCGGTCCCGAAACGCCCCTGCCGTTCCGCGTCGGCAGCATTCACAAGCTGGAGAAGATGATTGGGCCGGAGATCGCCGCGCTGGCGAACGACTACGACGTCGTCATCGTCGACTGCCCGCCCAATATCAACGACCTCACTACCGCGCGAGTGCTTGCCGTCGCCGACGCCACCGTCATTCCGACAGATGCGTCGCCGATCGACATCTGGAGTAGCGAAGGGATGATGGAGTTGGTCGAGCGAACCCGCGTTGCCAATCCGGCGGGAAAATTCGCAATTTTGCTGAATAAATCTAATTCGAAGACGCTGCTGCACACGCAGATGAGCGCCATCCTCGCCGAGAGCAATGTCCGCGTATTTGCGGCAACCATCAAGCAGCGCGAACTCTATCGTCAGACGGCAGCGCTCGGCCGCACCGTCTTCGATGTGCGCGGCGTGCGCGGGGCGAAAGTCGCGAAAGACGAGATCAGCGCCGTCTACAACGAGATCATCGCGCTGGTTCAGGAAGAAGAAGAGGTGGTCGATGGCCGCTAAGCTGAATTTCACCAGCAAGGTCCGCGCGGGCATGGCTGCCGAGCGCGTTTCGGCTGGCGAGCGTCTCGCCGAAGCTGATGTCGTCAATATCGCGCAGCGCGACGCGGGCGCACCCAACGCCGTAGACACAGACACGCCGGCTGCTCAGCCTGCCGAAGTCATCGAGGCACCGCTTTCGCTGCATGCGGTCCGGAAGATTTCGGTCGAAGATGTCGTCTCCAATCCGTACAACCCGCGCGCGTTCTACAGCGCCGAGACGATCGACGAGCTGGCCGAAAGCTTTGCGACGCAAGGGCAGATCACGCCGATCCTGGTCACGAAACTCGCGGCGTTTCCCGGCCAATATGTGATCGTCGACGGCGAGCGGCGTATTCGCGCTGCGCGTTCGCGCGGCGACAAGTTCATCGACGCCGATGTCCGCGAGGGTCTCGACAACCAGAACCTGTACCTGCGCGCCTATCACGCCAACAAGGAGCGCGAGGAACAGACGGTATTCGACGATGCGCTCGCGTGGAAGAAACTGCTCGACGATCGCGTCTACGTCGACCAGGTCGAGTTGGGCGTGGCCGTCGGCGAAGATCCGAAGCACATCAGCAAGGTGATTGCGCTCACGTCGCTGCCGCCTTATCTGCTGCAGAGGATGGCGCAGAATCGCAAGGATGTCGGGCTCGGACACGCCTACAACATCAAGCTGATCTTCGACCGGGCGGGCGCTACGGTCGCCGAGCATTGGCTTCAGCAGGTGATCGAAGGGAAGGCGAGCGTGCGCAAGCTCGAGGCGGCGGCCTCGGCTGAAGCGGGCGCGCGCAGCGTCGGGCCGCGCCGTACGCACTACCAGTCCCGCGTCCAGTTCAACCGACCGGACGGCGTCGCGCTGGGCGAACTGAAACTGTTCGGCGACGGGCGCGCGGAGTTGAGCCTCAAGGGCATCGCGCCTTCGGATCAGCAACGTCTGGCCGAGCGCGTCAAGGCAGTCATCGAGCAGTGGGCTTCGGAAATGGATACGACCGGGACGACGACCTGAGCGTCGCGAGCATCGGCTAAGGGCAGCAGGGGAGGGCGTCGTCAGACGCCCTATTTTGTTGTAGCGGCGATGCGAGCCGTACGCGAGCCACCACCGGGGTCGAATCCGTGAAACAGCCGAGAAAAGATAGCGGATCAAGCATAATCATTTAGATTCAATGGGTTAGATCCAGTTTTCTAGAATGTTTCACGAAACATGTTAGTTGAGGCAGAGTTAAATTGCGTTTTTTGCATTGCGAGCCATGGAGATATCCACGACAAGCGAAAAATGTAGCAAATAATACGTAGTTTGTAATGCATTACAAGCAACAAGGCTCTGAGCAATTGACAACGCCCGCCCCCCAGGTCATGCTTTCTAAGATGAACTGCCGCCTTTTCACGATTGCGCTGATTACTAGCACCATTCAACGAATGGTGGGTTAGCGCACGTCTGGCAGCAGTGACAACAACCCGCCCCATGAGGCGGGTTTTTTGTTTCCGCCTCCTGGCCAAAACGAAAGTGAGTACAGGAGCCGTCATGCAGGTGCATCAAAGCCGCCCCACCGAAGCAAACGAAGCCACCGAAGTCGCCGAAGCCACTGAGTCCGCTCAGTCTCGTCGCGACGAAAACGACTATCTCCGGAAGATTCTCACGGCACGGGTGTACGACGCCGCCCGCGAGACCGAACTCGAGCGCGCCCCGAACCTCTCGGCGCGCCTGCGCAACGCCGTGTTCCTCAAGCGCGAGGACAACCAGCCGGTGTTCTCCTTCAAGCTACGCGGCGCGTACAACAAGATGGCGCATCTCTCGCCCGCGCAACTCGAGCGCGGCGTGATCACCGCCTCGGCGGGCAATCACGCGCAGGGCGTGGCGCTTTCGGCGTCGAAGCTCGGCGTGAAGGCCGTGATCTGCGTGCCGGTGACCACGCCGCAGGTGAAGGTCGACGCCGTGCGCGCCCACGGCGGCGCGACCGTCGAGGTCGTGCAGGCCGGCGAGTCGTACAGCGACGCCTACGCCCACGCCGTGCGCCTGCAGGAAGAACGCGGCCTGACCTTCGTGCATCCGTTCGACGATCCCCACGTGATCGCCGGCCAGGGCACCGTGGCGATGGAAGTGCTGAGCCAGCATCAGGCCCCGATTCATGCGATCTTCGTGCCGATCGGCGGCGGCGGGCTGGCTGCGGGTGTGGCGGCGTACGTAAAGGCCGTGCGCCCCGAGATCAAGGTGATCGGCGTGCAGACCGATGATTCCTGCGCGATGGCGCAGTCGATCGAGGCGGGCCAGCGCGTGGAACTCACCGAAGTCGGACTGT
>NZ_JAMBPS010000013.1:0-148877 GCF_024206515.1 Paraburkholderia sp. CNPSo 3281
CCAGAACGTGGCGCGCCAGGCATCGATCAAGGCGGGCCTGCCCACGGCCGTTCCCGCCATGACGATCAACAAGGTGTGCGGCTCGGGCCTGAAGGCGGTGATGCTCGCGGCCAACGCGATCATCGCGGGCGATTCGGACATCGTCGTGGCCGGCGGCCAGGAGAACATGAGCGCCGCGCCGCACGTGCTGCCGGGCTCGCGCGACGGTTTCCGCATGGGTGATGCGAAGCTCATCGACAGCATGATCGTGGACGGCCTGTGGGACGTGTACAACCAGTACCACATGGGCGTGACGGCGGAAAACGTCGCGAAGGAATACGGCATCACGCGCGAGGAGCAGGACGCGTTTGCGGCGCTCTCGCAGAACAAGGCGGAAGCCGCGCAGAAGGCCGGCCGCTTCGACGCGGAAATCGTGCCGGTGGCGATTCCGCAGCGCAAGGGCGAGCCGCTGCAGTTCGCGACCGACGAATTCGTGCGCCACGGCGTGACGGCGGAGTCGCTCGCGGGCCTGAAGCCCGCGTTCAACAAGGAAGGCACGGTGACGGCGGCGAACGCGTCGGGCCTCAACGACGGCGCAGCCGCGGTCGTGGTGATGTCCGCGAAGAAGGCCGAGGCGCTGGGCCTCACGCCGCTCGCGCGCATCAAGGCGTACGCCAGCGGCGGCGTGGACCCGAAGGTGATGGGCATGGGTCCGGTGCCGGCTTCGAAGCGTGCGCTGGAGCGCGCGGGCTGGTCGGTGAACGACCTCGATCTCATGGAGATCAACGAGGCGTTCGCGGCGCAGGCGCTGGCCGTGAACAAGCAGATGGGCTGGGACACGTCGAAGATCAACGTGAACGGCGGGGCGATTGCGATCGGACACCCGATCGGCGCATCGGGCTGCCGGATTCTCGTGACGCTGTTGCACGAAATGCAGCGTCGCGATGCCAAGCGCGGTCTGGCCTCGCTGTGCATCGGCGGCGGCATGGGCGTGGCGCTCGCGCTCGAGCGCGCTTGATCCTGCTTGACCCCGCTTTCGAAGCGGGAAGCAGCGTAGTAACCACGTAGCAAGCGGCTCGTCGCGCGAGAAGCAGCGGCGAGCCGCCAGTAGCAGCAACCACGCGCAATACTAGAAATTGATCAGAAGCCGCGCGGCATTCGCCTTGTCTTCGTCCTGGGTGGAAGGATGAAGCCGGGCAACAGTGTATGTGGCGCCTGCACGCATAACGCGTAACGCCACGGTTTTAGTGATGCTCAACTCTCGCGGACATATAGGATGACTAATCGTATTGCATTGGTGACAGGTGGTATGGGCGGCCTTGGAGAGGCCATCAGCGTGAAACTGCATGATGCGGGTTATCGCGTTGTGGTGACGCACTCGCCCGACAACGCTGGCGCGAAGGACTGGCTGGCGCGCATGAAGGAGACCGACCGCGAATTCCACGCGTACGGCATGGACGTGGCCGACTACGATTCGTGCCAGCGCGGCGCGCAGAAGATCCAGAGCGAGATCGGCCCTGTCGATATTCTCGTGAACAACGCGGGCATCACGCGCGACATGACGTTCCGCAAGCTCGACAAGGTCAATTGGGACGCCGTGCTGCGCACGAATCTCGACTCGATCTTCAATATCTCGAAGCCGCTGTGCGACAGCATGGTCGAGCGCGCGTGGGGCCGCATCATCAACATTTCGTCGGTGAACGGTTCGAAGGGCTCGGTCGGCCAGACCAACTACGCCGCGGCGAAGGCCGGCATGCACGGCTTCACGAAGTCGCTCGCGCTGGAAGTGGCCCGCAAGGGCGTGACCGTGAACACCATTTCGCCGGGCTATCTCGCCACGAAAATGGTGACCGCCATTCCTCAGGACATTCTCGACACGAAGATCCTGCCGCAGATCCCGATGGGCCGCCTCGGCCACCCGGGCGAAGTCGCGGCGCTCGTGCTGTTCCTGTGTTCGGACGAAGCGGGCTTCGTGACGGGCGCAAATATTCCTATCAACGGTGGCCAGCATATGCAGTAAAGCTATGCAAAACATGCATCGCGAATGAATGATGTCAGGCGAATTTCGCCAAGGCGATGCGCGGTGCATGTGGCACCGGTAATCCGTACCGACCGCCGCATTGCAGGGGACGCGTAAAGCGTGCCCTGCAATGCGGCGGTTTTGCATGGTGCCGCCAGGTTTGCGGGGCACGATCGTGGTGAGGCGTGCCGCTATAATTGGCCACCCCACGCGTGACCGGAGACCGGCCTTTGTCGAGCATTGCGAAACTGCTGTCCATCCTCGAACTCTTTTCCGAGGCGCGGCCTTTTCTTTCCGCCGAACAAGTGGCGGCCGAACTGCAATGCTCGGTGCCGACCGCTTACCGCTATCTGCGTGAACTCGTCGATACCGGCATGCTGCTGCGCTTCGTGGGCGGCGAATACGGCCTCGGCCCACGCATCATCACGCTCGACTACCATCTGCGCATTTCCGATCCGCTGTTAAAAGCGGGGCAGCCGGTCATGCGCGAACTGGCGGAGCAATCGGGCTTCGACGCGGTCATGTCGCGCTGGTACGGCAATGAACTCGTCGATACGCACCGGGAATCGCACGACGCCGTATTCGACCTGCGCTATGGACGCGGCCGTCCGCGTCCGCTCTTTCTTGGCGCCGCGCCCAAGGCGATCCTTTCGACGTTTCCCAAGGCGAAGCTCGCCGCGTTGTTCGAGCAGTATCCCGAGGACATCGCGGCCAGCGGACTCGGCGGCTCGCTCGAAGAATTCCGCGCGAGCCTGCTCAAGATCCGCCGCGCGGGCTTCTATCTCTCGAAGGGCGAACTCGAAGCGGGCATGTCCGCCGTCGCTTCGCCGCTGTTCACCGACGCATCGGGCGAAGCCGTGGCCGCGCTCGCGCTCGTCGTGCCGGAGCAGCGCCTCGCATTCTTCAACCTCGAGCGCGTGGTCGAGGCCGTGAAGGAAGCCGCCGCGCGCATTTCCACGCGCGTGCGTGCATTGATCGAGTCATAAAGCGGCGCGGCGTCACGCTACGCCCATGCGCACCGCCATCTCCCTCTCCCACACCGCGCGTGGCCGGAAGCCCGGCAACGTGCTCGCATGGCGTTCGACCTCGGCCAGCAACGCGTCGTCGGGCAGCGTGAAGTCCACGGCGACGCGCATGGGCTGATCCACGTACCACGGCGTGTCGATGAAGATCTCCAGCCGGTTGCCCTCCGGGTCGCGCGCGTAGAACGAAATCGCATTGCCGTGCGTGACCGGAACGATCTCCTCCATCCCTTCCTCCACGAAGCGCCGGTGAAAGTGCTTGAGCGTGGCGAGACTGTCCGCCTCCAGTGAAATCTGGTTGTGTATCGCGATTTTCGTAGTGTATTCGCAAAATACGATAAACATGGCAAACAATGCGCATCTCGCTTCTAGAGAAAACTCACTTTTTATCATCTGAGCATCATGAAACTCGCCAGCTTTTCCACCCATGAAGGTTCGTCGTTCGGCGTCGTGCGCGACGACGTGGTGTTCGACCTCAAGAAGCGCCTTGGCAGCCGTTATGCCGACCTCAAGTCGCTGATCGCAGCCGCAGCGTTCGCCGAAGCGGACCGCGCCGCGAGCGAAGGCAAGGGCGACTATCCGCTCGCCGAAGTCACGCTCGAGCCCGTCATTGCGAATCCGCAGCAGATCTTCTGCGTGGGCCTGAACTACGCGGAGCACGTGAAGGAGACCAACCGCGAGACCACCGAGCAGCCCGTGATCTTCATGCGCCTGCCGCCCTCCCAGGTGGGCGCCGGCGAGCCGATGCTGCGTCCGCGCGAGTCCACGCAGTTCGACTATGAAGGCGAGATCGCCGTGATCATCGGCGAGGGCGGTCGGCGCATCGCCGAGGCCGACGCATGGCGTCATATCGCGGGCTACAGCTGCTACAACGACGGCTCGGTGCGCGACTGGCAGCGCCACACGGGCCAATGGGGGCCGGGCAAGAACTTCTACCGCACGGGCGCGTTTGGGCCGTGGATGGTCACGAGCGACGAGATCGAGCCGAACGCGCTGATGACGCTCGTCACGCGTCTGAACGGCCGGGAAGTGCAGCGCGCGACACGGAAATGCCGATTCACGGCATTGCGAAGCAGATCGCGTATCTCTCCACCTTCACGCCGCTTTTCCCCGGCGACGTGATCGTGACCGGCACGCCTGGTGGCGTGGGCGCGAAGCGCAATCCGCCGCTTTTCATGAAGCATGGCGACGTGGTGGAAGTCGAGGTGGATCGCATCGGCACGCTCAGGAATTCCGTCGCGGACGAAGCGTAAGCCGCAGGACGCTGCCCGCACGCTGCGGGCAGCGCAGTCATCCACGCAGTTAGCTATGGATCAGGTGAATGGGATGAAGGATGTCGCAAACAATTCGGATTGCAGATCAAATCCGGATCCCGAGTATGACGTCGCGATCATTGGCTTCGGGCCGACGGGCGCGACGCTCGCCAATCTGCTCACGCTGCGTGGCCCGAAAGTCGTGGTATTCGAGCGCGACAAGGACGTGTTCCAGCTGCCGCGCGCCGTGCACTTCGACGGCGAATGCATGCGCGTGTTCCAGGCTGCCGGGATTGCGCAAACGCTGCTGCCCAATCTCTTCGTCGGCCCCGGCATGAAGTTCGTGAACGGGCGCGGCGAGCTGATGATCGACTGGACCCGGCCCGGCGGCATCGGCCCGCAAGGCTGGTGCGCGAGCTACAAGTTTCATCAGCCGGATCTCGAACGGGCGTTGCGCGCGCAACTATTCGCGCGCGGCGGAGCCGACGTGCACTTGCGTCACGAGGTGTTCGCGCTCGACGAACGCGACGACCACGTGCGCATTCGCTTCGAGGACACGGCGCAAGGACGCGTTGCCCACACCACGGCGCGCTACGTGGTGGGTTGCGACGGCGCGCGCTCGACCGTGCGCCGCTTCATCGGCGCCGAGCTGGCCGATCTGAAATCGCACGAGCGCTGGGTCGTGGTGGACGTGCTGCTGGAAGGCGAGCGTGCCGATCTTGGCGACTACTCGATCCAGTACTGCGACCCCGCGCGGCCGATCACGTACACGCGCGGGCCGCACAACCGCCGCCGCTGGGAAATCATGGTGATGCCTGGCGACGACGAGCGCCGCATCGGCACACCGGAATGGATCTGGGAGCGGCTCGCACGATGGATCACGCCCGAGCACGCGCAACTCGAACGCTCGGCGATCTACACGTTCCATTCGGTGGTCGCGCAGGGCTGGCGGCGCGGCAGGCTGCTGATCGCGGGCGATGCCGCGCACCAGACGCCGCCGTTCATGGGGCAGGGCATGGCCGCGGGCATACGCGACGCCTCGAACCTCGCATGGAAGCTCGCCGACGTGATCAATGGCGCGCTGCCCGACGCGCTGCTCGACACCTACGAGAGCGAGCGCGAGCCGCACGTGCGCACGTTCATCGAAACGGCGGTGCAGCTTGGTGGCGTGATCCAGGCCACCGACAGCGACGCCGTTGCCGCGCGCGACCGCGAGATGACGGCGGCGATTCGCGAGTTTCGCACGCCCCAGCCGCGTCTGGGCCCGGGCTGGCACGCTGGTGCGGCGGGCGGCGATTTCGGGCCGCAACCCGTGTTCGAAGACGGTTCGCGCCTCGATGACGCCGTGGGCTATCGCTTCGCGCTGATCGTCGACGAAACGCTCGCGCAACACGCGCAGGACGCGCTGACGAACGCCGCACAACGCGAGCGCGTGGCGATCGTGCCGGCCACACGCCAGCCGCTGCGCGCCTGGCTCGCGGACGCCGGCGCGCGCGCCGTGCTGCTGCGGCCAGACCGCTACGTCGGCGGCGTGGCGCACGATGCGGGCGAACTCGAAGCGCTGCTCGAACGCGCAGGCGTTGCGCGTGCGTTGCAGCGGCGCGAGGCGCTTGACCCAGCGCCCGGGCGGCTCGCTGGAGTTCTATGATTTCGTGATCTACGGCTTCTTCGCGCATTCGATCGCCGCGCAAATCTTTCCGGCGAGCGATTCGCTCGTGAGCATGCTGCTCACGTTTTCGGTGCTCGCCATCGGCTATATCATCCGGCCGCTCGGCGGCATCGTGCTCAGCAGCCTTGGCGACCGCATCGGGCGGCGCCCCGTGTTCGTAGGCTCGATCGTCGTCGTGACGCTCGCGACGATCTGCATTGGCCTGTTGCCCAATTACGCGCGTTGGGGCATTGCCGCGCCCGTCGCGCTGATCGGCCTGCGCGTGCTGCAAGGCTTTTGCGTGGGCGGCGAAATGCCCGGCGCGATCACCTACGCGGTGGAAGCGGCGCCGCGCCGCGCGGGCCTCGCGGCCGGCGTGATCGTCTGCGCGATCAACACGGGCGTGATGCTCGCGACGATCGTCAATCTCGTCGTGCAGTCCGCGCTGCCCCCCGCCGACGCCGCGAGCTATGGCTGGCGCATTGCGTTCCTCGTGGGCGGCCTGTGCGGGATCGTTTCGTATCTGCTGCGCCGCAATCTCGATGAGTCGCCCGAATTCCGGCAAATGCAGGGCGCCGTGGTGAAGCAGCCGTTTCGGGAAACGCTGCGCCACCATCGCGGCGCGGTGGTGGGCGGCGCGTTTTCGATCGCGGTGATGGCGGGCTTCAACGGCGTGCTCTACGGCCACATGCCCGCGTATCTGATCGAGACGCTGAAATACGCGCCGCGCGAGGCGGCACTCGCCCAGAACGCGTATCTGCTCGTGAGTTCGGCGGGGCTGCTCGCGGCGGCCTGGGCTGGCGACTTCGTGCCGCGCCGATTCTTGCTGCGTGTGTCGTGCGTGCCGCTCGCCGCGCTCGCCTGGCCGTTCTATACCGCGCTAGCGACGCACAGCGTGAACGTGGTCGTGCTATTCGTGCTCGCCGCTGGTCTTCTCGCTCGCCAGCGGCACGTGGGCCGCCGTCCTCGCCGACCTCTTGCCGGTGCAGGTGCGCTTTAGCGGCATCGCGCTCGCCTACAACGTTTCGGTGGTCGTGTTCAGCCTGTCGCGCCGCGAAGCGCTCGCGCACGCACTCGCGAATGCGCTGCTGGATCATGCGCCGGCGCGCCGTGTCCATCGCGGCGTAGCGCTCGAGTTGCGGGCGCGCGAAGCGCAGCGTGGCGTGGCGGCGCAGCGCGCATCGGGCGTTCCAGCCCCGCCTGGGCACGCCCGATGCGCTAGCCGGCGGGCGAACGCACGAATCGCGTGTGTGCAGCGCAAGGCGCCTGGCACGACGCGTGCGCGCTCGCACAGGAACTTCCACTCATCGAAGCCTGCAAGGAGAGCGCTATGTCCATGATCGTTGCAAGCCGCTTCACGACCCTGCACGAAGCGGAAGTGGCCGTCGACGAGCTGTGTTCGAACGGCTTCGTCGGCGAGGATGTCGCCTCGTTCTTCGTGAACCCGAGCGGCCAGCACGCACGGTATCCGGTGGGCGGCGACGAGTTCGTCGACCCGGGCGCGCGCGGCACGTCGGTCGGCGCGGCCACTGGGGCGGCGGTAGGCGCGGTGATCGGCCTGGTGCTCGGCGTACTGATCTCGTACGTCGTGTTCCGCTCGCTGGTGGTGCTGGCGGTAGCCGCCGGCGTCGGCGCGTATGTGGGCACGCTCGCGGGCGCGCTATGGCAGACGAGGGGCGGCGGCAAGGCGCGCCAGCCCGACATCGGCCACGAGCCCGACGGCACGCCGAAGGCACGCGAGTCCGGCGTGCTGGTGGCCGTGCACGTGAGCCCGGGCACGCAGCACACGGCGGCGCAGGTCCTGGGCGCGGCGGGCGGGATGGAGATCGAGTGCGCCGACGGACGCTGGCAGCAAGGTCATTGGGCCGACTTCGACCCGACCCGCAGCATCGAGCCGCTGCGGGAATGAGAGGCAGCGCGTTGCGCTGACAAGGAGGCAACCATGAAGCATCGCGAGACCCCGGACGACGACGGCACGAACGTCAAGCGTCCGCAGCACGAAAGCAGCGAGCCGCTCGCGCGGCGTCACCCGCATGAGCCGCGCTCGGTGGGCCGCCAGGGACATAGCGACATGGAAAGCGGGCAGGAGGACACGGACCGCTGGGGCGCCGATGCGCACGAGGAGCGCACGAAGAACGACGTCCACGTGAACCGCAATTCGCGCGAGGGGCGGCGCTGAGTTTGCGCATGCCATGCCCCCGCCCCCGCGCGCGGCGTATTACTTGGGCGAAACGTCGATGTCGCCGAAGTATTTGTGCGCCAGCGAGGTGACCGTGCCGTCGGACTCGATCTTCGCGATGGCCGCGTTCAGGCGTTCGCGCAAGGCCGTATCGCCCTTGCGGATGCCGAACGCCACGCCGCTGCCCAGAATCTTGTCGTCGCGCACGGCATCGCCCACGAACGCGAAACCCTTGCCGTCGGGCTGCGAAAGAAAGCCCTTCTGGCCCGCGGGCGCGAGCACGAGCGTCGCATCGAGACGGCCCGCGCCGAGGTCCGCGTAAATCTGGTTCTGGTCCTGGTAGGGTACGACGGTCACGCCGGCCGGCTCCCAGTGCACCTTGGCGTAGGTTTCCTGAATCGAGGACTGCAGCACGCCGACACGTTTGCCCTTGAGCGACGCGGCGGTCGCCACGAGCCCGCTGTCGCTGCGCGCGATCAGGCGGCTCGGTACGCGATAGATCACCGTGGTGAAGTCGATGGCTTCGCGGCGCTTTTCGGTGGCGTTCATCGCCGAGTTGATGGCGTCGAACTTGCGGCCCTGAAGCGCAGGAATCAGGCCGTCGAATGACGTTTCGACCCATTTGCAGGTCATGGCCGCCTTCGCGCACACGGCATTGCCGATGTCGATATCGAAGCCTTGCAGCGTGCCGTCCGACGCTTTGGTTTCGAACGGCGGATACTGCGCCTCGACGCCGAAGCGCAGCAGGTTCGCATCGGCGAATGCCGGTGCCGGGCCGAGTACGCCGTACACGCATGCCAGCGCGAGGAGCGCGTTGAGTCGCTTCATGGTGATCTCCTTGCCTGCCAGTTCCTGGCAGTTCCGTTGTGTTTCGAATCCGGTGCGCTAGATCGCGCAAAGGCGGCGCGCGCCTTCGAGCAATGTTTCGTCATCCTTGGCAAAGCTGAGGCGGATGATGCCTTCGTCGGTGCCATCGGTGTAGAACGCCGAGAGCGGAATCGTCGCCACGCGCGCGTCGCGGATGAGCCGCAGCACGAAGTCGCTGTCGCGCTCGTCGGAGAAAGACCGGAAGCGTGCGAGCATGAAAAAGCTGCCTTCGCTTGGCAGCAGTTCGAATCGCGAGGCTTCCAGCGCGCGCGCGAGCAGGTCGCGCTTGTGCTGGTAGAAGGACGCGAGTCCCAGATAGCTCTGCGGCTCGGCAAGCGCCTGCGCGAACGCATACTGCATGGGAGTGTCGGCGGAAAAGACCGCGAACTGGTGGACCTTGCGGATCTCGTCCATCAGCGCGGCGGGGGCGAGGCAATAGCCCACGCGCCAGCCCGTGACGTGATACGACTTGCCGAACGACGAGACGATCACGCTGCGCTCGGCAAGCTCGCGATAGCGCGCCATGCTCCGGTGCGGCGCGCCGTCGAACACCACGTGCTCGTACACTTCGTCGGAGAGAATCACGATGTCGGTGTTGCGCGTGAGCGCCGCGAGCCGCGCGATGTCGTCCTCGCCGAATATCGTGGCCGTGGGATTGTGCGGCGTGTTCACGATGATCATGCGCGTGCGCGGCGTGATGGCCGCGCTCACCGCGTCCCAGTCCACCCGAAAATGCGGCTGCGCGAGCTTGATCGCCACGGGCTGCGCGCCCTGCAGGCGCACGATGGGCGCATAGCTGTCGAACGCGGGCTCGAAATAGATCACTTCGTCGCCGGGATGCACGAGCGCGCTGATCGTCGAGTACAGGCCTTCGCTCGCGCTCGCGAGCACGGTCACTTCGCTCGACGGGTCGTAGTGCGCGCCATGGAGCGTCTCGAACTTCGCGGCGAGCGCTTCGCGCAGGTCGCCGAGGCCCGCCATGGGCGCGTACTGGTTGTGGCCCGCGCGCATGGCGGCGGCCACGTCATCCACGAGTTTCGCGTCCGGGTCGAAATTCGGCGCGCCTTGCGAGAGGTTCAGCGCCTGATGCTCGGCGGCGAGCTGGCCGATTACCGTGAAAATCGTCGTGCCTACATCGGGCAGCTTCGAGCGGGCCTGCGCGGCGCTCTGCATGGTCGGTCTCCCTTCGGGCGGCGCGCGGCCGCATGGTGTGACAAATGCGAGGTTGCCGGAAGATCGGGCCTTGCGCGAAGCGCCCCATTACGCCGAAAGAGCGACCCGCGTGCAATCGATTAATTCTCATGGCCGCCATGCGCTGCCCTCATGGTGCGCTACGGCGTCGAGCGGTCCTGGCCGATCCAGTCGCTGAACAGCTGCACCTTCTGCTGCTGGGCCACGCACTCGGGATACACGAAATAGTAGCGCGAGCCCGTGGGCACGGCGAGGTCGAAGGGCATGACGAGGCGCCGTGTCTCGACATCCTCGCGTACGAGCGTGCGGTCGGTAATGGCGATGCCAAAGCCCTGCATGGCGGCAGTGGCCGCGAGATCGAGCGATTCGAACGTGGGACCGAGATCGGCATCGACCTGTTTCGCGCCCGCGCGCGCGAGCCACAAGCGCCAGTCGGCGTGGTCGCGCGTCGGGTGCAGCAGGGTCTGATGGGCGAGGTCGTCGGGCGTGACGAGCGCTCGGCGCGAGAGCACTTCCGGCGTGCAGACGGGCGTGAGGTATTCGTCGAAGAGCGGCACCGCGTGCACGTCGGCGCCGGGCGACGAGCCGTAAATGATCGCCGCGTCGAAAGGCTCCGCCTGGAAGTCGACTTCGTGTCCCCACGTGGTCGTGATCTGGATCTGCAGGTCGGGGTGCTCGTTCTGGAAGCGCATGATGCGCGGCAGCATCCAGCGCATCACGCAGGTCGGGACCTTGAGCGCAAGCTCGGTGCGCTGGCGCGTGAGGCGCTGAGAGGCTTCCTCGATGCGCCCGAAGCCGTCGCGCACGGCGGGCAGCAATTGCTCGCCCTCGGCGGTGAGCGTGAGACCTTTGGACGAGCGGCGAAAGAGCGGCAGGCCGTAGTACTGCTCGAGCGCGAGGATTTGCCGGCTGACTGCACCTTGTGTGAGGCAAAGGTGCTCGGCCGCGCGCGTAAAGCTGCCGTAGCGGGCGACCGTTTCGAAAATCTGCAGGGCGTTGAGCGGGGGAAGGCGTCTCATGGCGGTCGTTGGGCGGCCGGGCGAGTGCGCGCAGCCGGCGGGAATCGAGCCGCTATGATACGACGGCCGCCCACTTCAATCGTCCGCGCCGCCTGCGCTTTGCGCCGTGCTTGCCGCGCGTGCCGCGTCGATCGTGGCGTGCGCGCCGAACAGGGCGGGTATACCGGGCTCGGAGAGGTCGGCGCTCGAGCGTGGCGGCATCGGCAGCTTCCAGATGACGTCCCAGGCCGTCGCGCTTTCTTCCTGGGTGTATTTCGATTCGTTGCGCCCGCAACCGGATGGCGGTTTCGCCCCTGCGGATCGCATCGCATGCCACCGATCACGACGCCGCCGAGCGGCCGCACGACGAAGCCGATCGCGAACGTGGCAAGCGTGACTTGCGCGCGCAAACTTCTGCGCACGCTCAAGCAGGGCGTCACACACGCGCGGCGGGTGGCGCTCGGGCAGGTAGGCAAGCTGCATGTGGCGCTCACGAGTTCTGCCGCGTTTCATCCGCTCGCGCCGGCCGTGATCCGCGCGTATCGCGACGCGCATCCCGACATCGCCATCGAGCTCAGCGAGATCAACGCGGCCGAGATCATCGAGATGATGATGAAGGGGCACGTCGATGTGGCGATCCTGCGCAAGCCGATTGAGACGCCCGCTGAGCTGTGCTTCGAGCGCATCGCCCAGGAGCACATGCTGCTCGTGCTGCCGGTGGGCCACCGGCTGGCGGGGACGCGCTACCAGCAGGAGAGCGTGCGCAATCCGGCGGTGGAGCGGTTCCGCGAAACCGTGTTTGCGTTTGCGGAGCGTTCGCGCGAGGACCGCTGAAGGCGCGCAAATATTTTCGTGCGGCCCCTTTCGGATTGCTCCGACCTGCCGTTAACCCGTATGCCTCGATACGGGCGCCGGGCGCAATCACAAGAGCAAAACGAATAGAAAGTGGCAACGAGAATCATCGAAGGAGCGGCAGTGCGGGCAGCCGCCGGGCGCCTGCTCATCAAGCTGCGCGAGCACAAGGCGCGGCTCATGCTGCTGGCCGTCGCGGCGGGCTGTGTCGTCGCGTTCGCGTCATGGCTGGACGACCAACTGCGGCCCGCGCTCGAAGCGCGCGAGCGCAACGAACTGAGCGAGGAAGTGGCCGAGGAGATGCGCGCGACCGTTGCGCCCTGCGTGCCCAGCGCGGGGCACACCCGTACCTCGTGGTGCGGCGCCGTAAGGACTGCGCCGCCACCGCCGCGGCCCGTCACGCCGCTTCCTCTCTTCGCGGGTGCGCCCGCGGCGTTCTGCACGGCCAATGGCAGCCCGTCCTGCTGATGGCTTTTTGCGCGTTGCCGTTCACTGCGAAGTGCTGATGCGTGAGACGTGACACGTCACCCCGGCGCCTCGCCCGCCAATCCCTCACACGTCTCGAACAACAACGCCCGAGCCCAGTGATGCCCTGGCGAGCGATGCGTGCGCTCGTGCCACGCGAGCGTCTTGGTGAACCCCGGTATCGCGAGCGGCGGCTCGACCACGGCGAGCCCCTGCGCGTCCTTCACGAGCCGTGACGGCACGACCGCAATCAGATCGCTCGTCAGCGCTCGTCGAACAGGCGGCGCGCATGCAGGTCGGCGGGCGTGGTCTCCGGCGTGATCAGGGCCAGATCCACGTCGCCGCTTTCCAGTTGCGCCTGCAGGCGCTCGTGCTGCACCGGCACGATCGCGGCGCGCACGCCGGGCGCCGTTTCCCGCAGTCGCGCGAGATACGGCACGACGACTGCGCGCAGCGCGTAGTCGGTCGAAGCGAGAGTTAGCGTCATCTCGGCCTCGGCCGGCGCGAAGGCCTGCGGCTGCAGCATCCGTTCGATCTCGCTGAGCACCTGCTTGAGCGACGCAGCCAGTTGCAGCGCGCGCTCGGTGGGCACGATGCCACGTTGCGAGCGCACGAACAGCGGATCGCCGAAACTGTCACGCAGACGCGTCAGCATCGCGCTCACGGCCGGCTGCGTGAGCCACAGACGCTGCGCTGCGCGGCGCGCGTGACGTTGCGTTCGTCGAGCAGGGCGTCGAGCGCGCGCAAGGTTCAGATCGAGCATTCTGATATCAACACGGTTTATGACGGAGATAATGATCCGCGATTGGATTTATTTCAGCATAGCCCGCATGATTTCTCGTGTCGACCGCACCTAAACCGACAGCATCGAAAGGTAACGAACATGAACGAGATTTTCTGGCCCGAAGACTACCTGCCCGGCACGACCGACAACTTCTGTTCCAACGAAGTGATCGTGGCGGGCCTTTCCACGGCCGACGTCTGGCCGCTGCTGAACAACGCGACCGTGTGGCCGAGCTATTACAGCAATTCCGCGGATGTCGGCTTCCACGACGGCCTGGGCCCCGAACTGAGCGCGGGCGTGCGTTTTCACTTCAAGACCTTCGGCTTTCCGGTGCAGGCCAAAGTGACCGAGCACGAGCCGCCGGCCGCGGGCCAGCCCGCACGTGTGGCGTGGCACGGCTGGGCCGAGGGAGACGCAGAAACGCGCCTGGACGTGATTCACGCGTGGCTCATCGAAGACCTTTCCGGCGGCCGCGTGCGCGTGCTCACGCAGGAATCGCAGAAGGGCAAACCGGCTGTGACGCTGGCGAAAACGCGCCCGAGTCCGATGATCAACGGGCACCAGGACTGGCTCGACGGCCTGATCGCCGCCGCGCGCAACGCGAAGGGAGCGCGGCGATGAAGGCCGCCGTGGTGCGTGCGCCGGGCGGGCTCGACCGCATCGAGCTGTGCGATATCGCCGAGCCCGGCGCGCCCGGCGCCGGCGAGATCCGCGTGGAGCTTCACGCCACGTCGCTCAATTTTCACGACCTGCTCGTGGCCAATGGCGCGATCCCCACGGCGGATGGACGCGTGCTGATGTCCGATGGCGCGGGCGTGGTGTCGGCGGTCGGCGCGGGCGTGACGCAATTCAAGCGCGGCGACCACGTGGTGTCGTGCTTCTTCCCGCAATGGGCGGACGGTTTGCCGTGGCAGGCCGTGGGCAACTTCGCGCAGACGCCCGGCGACGGCGTGGACGGCTTCGCGACCTTGCACGCCGTGCGGCCCGCGAGCGCCTTCACGCTCGCGCCGCGCGGCTGGACCTACGCCGAGGCGGCGACGATCACGACGGCGGGGCTCACCGCATGGCGTGCGCTGGTGGCCGACGGCGGCCTCAAGGCCGGCGACACCGTGCTGACGCTCGGCACCGGCGGCGTGTCGATCGCGGCGTTGCAGATCGCGCGGATGATGGGCGCTTCGGTCATCGTCACGTCATCGTCGGACGAGAAGCTGGAGCATGCGAAAGCGCTGGGCGCCGACGAGGTGGTCAACTACCGGCAACACGAAAAGTGGGGCGCGCTCGTGCGCGACATGACGGGCGGCAAGGGCGTGGATCACGTGATCGAAGTCGGCGGCCCGGGCACGCTCGCCCAGTCGATCGACGCGGTGCGCGTGGGCGGCCACATCGCGCTGATCGGCGTGTTGACCGGACGCGAAGGCACCGTGCCGACCTCCGTGCTCATGGCGAAGCAGGCGCGCCTGCAGGGCTTGATCGTGGGCAGCCGGCGGCAGCAGCAAGACTACGTCGCGGCGCTCGACCAGGCTGGCATTCGCCCCGTGCTCGACCGTACGTTCGGGCTGGACGAGCTGGCCGATGCGTTCCGTCATCAGCAAGCCGGGGCGCATTTCGGCAAGGTCTGCGCGGCGTGGTGAAACCAATGCGGCGCCGTTGTGGCGCCGCGTTTGCGATCGCCGTGAAAATTGCCTGGCATAACGAAATAATTAAGGGCGCCATGCGAGGTGCTGCAATGTTTCCGTTCTTTACAACGGATCGCGAAGTGATATAAATAAATAGCACACGGAAAAAACACGAACGAATCGGCCACCTGATCAGCAACTACGAGAGCCGGGTACGTTCCATGCTCAGGAGCCCCACCATGCCGCTTTCCCGTCGTCGCTTCATGATCCTTGCCGCCTCCGTGGCTTCCACGGCGGCGCTTTCCAGCGAATCGCGCGCCGACGCGCCGGTGCTCTCCGAGAGCGACCCGACCGCCATGGCGCTCGGCTACAAAACCGACGCGAGCAAAGTCGACAAGACCAAGTTTCCGCGCTTCCAGGCGGGGCAGACCTGCGCGAACTGCCAGCTGTTTCAGGGCAAGCCGGGTGCGCCGAATGGCCCGTGCGCGACCTATGGCGGCAAGATCGTCGACGCCAAAGGCTGGTGCAATGCCTATGTGAAGAAAGCCTGAGCCATGCCCCGCGAGGGGTATGCTACAAGCCATCGAGCAATGAGTTTCGGGAGGCACCATGAAGGCGGTGTGCCCGCTGCACGGACCCACGACCATCGTCGGGACGAACGCGTACGGGTTTCCGGTGTATGCATGTTGCCGCGACGACATTCCCTTTGTCATGCCCCCGGACGCCTGTACGCGTGAGCCGGTGAAGTCCGGAGATGAACCGGCGCCGAAGCGCCGGCAACCTCCGGCAGACAAGGAACCACGCTGACGAACCGATCGCCGCGCACATGGACGCGGTTGCCCGCGTCCATGTGCGTCGGCATCAGGTCGCCGGTGCGGTCAGCGACGTGTTGTACGTGGTGCCCGCGATCACCACATTGGTCAGCGTAATACCGCTCACGTTGCTCGCGAAGACCGGCCCCGGCGCGGCCGTCGCCGACGTCGAAGGCGTGGTCGGAACCGCGCCCGTGCACACCGGGTTGCCGAGGTTGCAGTTCGAGATCGTGACGCCGCTGATCGGACTCACGGTCGGCACCGGTAGCGGACCGTTGTAATCGACCGCTTCGGGGCCCTGCATGACGAGCGCCTGGAAGCACGAGTTCGACCCGGCGACGAAGCCCGAAGGCATCGAGTAGGACACCGCGCCCGACACGTTGCTCGCGTTCACGTTGGTGATGTTGATGTTGCGGATCACCGACGGACTCCAGCGCACCGCGTCGCCGGACGGGCTGTAATCGCAGTCGAACGTGATCAGGCCGCCCTGGCCCGTCGACGGGTTCGTTGCGAGACCGGTCGTGCCCGTGCCCGTGATCTTGCTAATCGCCGCGCCCAGCGAGCCGCCGCCGTATTTCCCCGCGAGGTTCACGCCGTTGGCGAGCGTCACGCCGTTGATCCAGACGTTGTTGATGAACCCGCCGCGATTCATGTTGCTCTTGAACCGCAGCGCGATATTGAGCGGATTGCTTGCCCAGTTCTCGTTTTGCATCATCAGGTTGCGGGCGTAGACGTTGCGCACGCCCGCGCTCATTTCGCTGCCGATCGTCAGACCGCCGTGGCCGCTTTGCATCGTGCAGTTCTGCACGACGATGTTCTGCATCGGACCGTACTCGGTATCGAGATACTTGCCGGACTTGATCGCGATGCAGTCGTCGCCGGTGTTGAACTGAACGTTTTGCACCAGCACGTGATTGCACGCGTCCGGATCGAAGCCGTCGTTGTTCGGTCCGATGCTGTCGGCAAACACGCCGTCGATCACCACGTTCGTGCAATCGGTCGGATGGTGCTGCCAGAACGGCGTGTTCTGGGTGTGGTAGTTCTGCAGATACACGTTGGTGCAGCCGATGAACTCGATCATGCACGGACGCAGAAAATGACCGTTGCCGAAAACGCGGTTCTCGATGGGCACGCGCAGCTCGGAGAGCGCGGGCAGATAGTTCTGGTCCTGGTTCCAGCCCGTGCCCGTGAGCAGGGTCATCAGCGAAGTCGTGACGCCGTACTGATTCGTGAAGGAAGCGTTCGCCTGCGGGTTCTGGATCTGGCCAGCGGGGAGGCTCGTTAGCGCGACGTTGTTCGGATTCACATAGGCTTGTGACGGCGTTGAAGAACCTGCGCAGCCGTATGTGTTGCTGCTTCCCTTGTAGGTCCACCAGCACGAGGTGGGCGCCTGGGTGCTCAGTTGCATCGGCGTCATCGCCTGACCGTTCAGCACGCAGGTATTGTCATCGGCGGTCACGGCAATGTTGGTCTGGCGGAATGCATAAATCGGCGAGCCGAAATTCAGGCAGTCGTTCGCCTGCCAGCGCGTGTGGTACAGATTGCCGTTCGCCGTCTTGTACGGGCCGTTTTTCGCATAGTCGGCGGGATTCGGGCTGAAATAGATCGTGCAGCCTGATTCCAGGTGGAGGTTCACATGGCTCAGCAGCACGATCGGACCGCCGCAGTACCAGTTACCGGCCGGCACCATCACGCGTCCGCCACCGGCACGGCTCGCGTCGACAATCGCCGTATTGATCGCGGTGCATGAGTCGTACTGCGTGCCCGTGTAGTCGCACGGCACCATCACGCCCGAGCCCGGGCTTTGCAGGTCGCTGGTCGGATGCGCGGTCTGTTCGGTGCCGCCCGTCACCCATGGAATCTTGCCGCCCGGCCAGGCGGTCGACGTAATCAGCGCGGAGGCGGGGAGTATGCGTGCACCGTAGCTCGTCACGTGAAAATCGGCGCGGGAAAACAGCGAGCGATCGACGTGGGCAAGCCTCCTGATGATCGCCGTGGCCTGGCCCTCCGGGCCCCAGATCGGATCGCCCGCGGCGTGCCCGGGCGGCTGCGGAATCTTTCCTCCGAATGTGGCAGGCGTGGGAAACATGGAGTCGGCTGCTGCCGCTGCGCGGCTGGCGGCGAGGAGGCTTGCGCCTGCGGACGCGCCGGCAAAGGCCATGAACGCGCGCCGTTTGGGCGAGGCGGGCGCATGGTTGCGGGCTTCGGTGGGTAGGGGATCGTCCTGGTCATGGGTTGCCATTTGATTCGTTCTCCTATGTTGTCTCGCGGGATTGTTTTGCTGCAGGGATGACGGCCGGACTTCGGCGGCGATTGGGCCGCGTGGCGACGCTAATGCGAACAGGAGAGGCACGGTTACAGCGACGAGATCGAACAGGAGCGGCTGACTCGATCACATGGATATTGTTGTCAGACGACATCGAAATCGTCAATCAGATTTATCTAGGTGATGTACCTGGGTTTCTGGGATATGGCCCGTGGCTGTGCGTAGCTTACGCTATTGTAAATTTGTCAGACGAGTGGGGGTATTGTGTCGCCCGTGGGAACGATTCCCGCCGCCTCGACCATCAGGATCACTGTCTTCTCCGGCGCGCGCGGTCGATGCAGCAGGCCTTTACGCACGTCGATGATTTCGCCGAAGGCGTACAGGACGTCAAGGCGGGTCAGTCAGACCCATCCGGCGCCGAAAGACGCGCGTAAAGTGGCTTTGATCGGCGAAGCCGGCGGCCTCGGCAATCGCTGCGAGCGAGAGGCGTCCACGGGTCAATTCAGCGCATGCGAAATCGAGCCGAAGCTGGCGCACGTACTCCCCGACCGTACAGCCAAAGTGCTTGCGGAATTCACGCGCAAGGTGGTCGGCACAAACATGGTTGTGCGAAGCAATTTCATCCAGCGTCAACGTCTCGCGAAAGCGATCGTGCAGCATTGCTTCCACGCGAGCGAGCCAGCGGCGCGAACCGCCAGCCGTCGCCGTACGCGGGACGGTGCGCTCGCACGCGGCAAGCAGTTCGAGTACCAGCCCTTCGACTGCCAACGACGTAGCCGAGTCCTGCTCGCGGCATTCGCGGACCAGGCGGCGCATGAACGACAGCGGTGCGCCGCCTGCAAAGTCATCGGGACGATCGAGGACCCGGGTCCGGCCGCCAAGCTGCTGTGCCCACGAGGTCGAAAACTCGAGATGGAGTGCCTTGCCGCCGGCGCCATGCCAGGTATTGGCATGGGATACGCCCGCGGGAAAAAGTCAGCGCCATCGGCCCGTCTTCGCCGCGGCGGGCCGGCCAGGATCGGGTTCCGCAACCGTTCAGCACGAAACAGAAAAACGGATTGACATGCTCGTGCTGCGGGATGATCAGATCCGTTGCGAAATCGGTCTCCACGAGCGAGATGCCGTCATCCCTGTATCGCAGGGAGGTGGTGCCGAAGTAGTCGCCCGGTTCCAGTACCCTAAGCATGGGAGGGCTCCCAAAGAGACGTTGCAGCCGATATTAAACGCTTGTCTGGAACCGTTTGAAAGGCGGTCGTGCGCCGACCGCGCTGAGGCCGCGATTCGCGCCATGCGCGCGCAGACTGGCGGACACGGCTCCCTTTTGTATTTGCGTGTATCGACAGGGCGCGCTCGTACATGCGCATACAAAACCGCCGTTCCAGGAAACGAGCGAGACACATCCGCGCGTTCCAATACGCCTGCGGAACATCGGGCTATACGCCGGGTCGGGCAGCAAGGTTCATGTCATTCGTCGCGAGCGACGCGCGCGACGGCAAAGAGAGGGTTTTCAGTTATGGGTTCGTTGAGCATTTGGCATTGGATGATCGTCCTCCTGATCGTGGCACTGGTTTTCGGTACGAAGAAGCTACGCAACATCGGAGGCGATCTGGGCGTCGCGGTGAAGGGATTCAAGGAAGGCATGGCGCAAAGCGAAACGCCTGAACGGCAGCATGCATTGCTGCACAGCGACGCCGTCGACCCAGAAGCAAAGGATGTGACGCGCTCGAGCGACGTCCGCTAGCCTCATCCATCGCAGTGCATCTGCGGGAGCAGCGCGCGCTAGTCCCGTGCGATGGCGGCCTCGAGCAGACAGCCGAACTCTGTCGCGAATTCGACCGAGACGCGTGCATGGACAGCGCCTTGTTTGTCGAAGAATCGCTGCGTGCCGTCGAGCGTGAACACGCCTTCGTGCCAGATGTTGGGGTGGATATAGAGACCCTGCCGTCCGTCGAAGCGGAAGCACACGAACTTCTCCGGCGCAATGTCGTCGCCTGGCAGTGCCAGCGGCACGTAGAACGGGCGACGATCGAGCGGAAAGAACAGTTGGCCGCCGTCGGGGTGATAGTTCGCATGCCATATCAACATGCGTTCCGGGGCGGCGGCGCTGTCTTCGCGTGCGTCGTCGGGCTCCGTTGCGTAGGCGAGAACATAGTTGCCGCCTACCGCTTCGTTTCGACCGTAGAGAATGTCGCCGCGCCATTCGCTGACGAACGTGCCTTCGGTCGTGCCCGCTTCGTCGCCGGTTCCCGGGTCGATCGGTCTTGACCCCACTGCAGGCCACTGGACGATTTCCACCTGACATGCGTGCGGGTCGTCCACCAGCTTGCCATAGCCATTCAGCGTTGCCGGCGTCGCGTCGACCACGGGCATCGCCACTCGCCGCAGGCCCCGCGGGAGGGCGGGATTGAGGTAGTCGATCTCTTTGCTCATTACGCATCTGGCGTCAAAAGGGCGGGTCGTCAGAACCCGCAACGGCATCGAGCTTAGAGCGCGTCCCCTGTGCAGTCAAATTCATACCGATGCTATATTTTCACATCGAGATTTATGGTGCTTCAAGTGGTGGCCGCCTTTCGCGCGCAGTATCCCGAGATCGAAATTTCGGTCTCTTCGGAAGTCAGCGCGAGGTCTGGGACGATCTGCTCGCGTATCGGGTCGACGCGGTGGTCATCGGCAATGCCAGGAGCGATGCGCGTGTGGCGTCGATTCCCGTCGCACGGCAGGACATGCGCGTTCTCGTGCCGGAGCGTCATCCACTCGCAGCGGCCAAAAGCGTGTCCCTCGGCGATCTCGCGGCGTATGCCGTGATTCGCCGGGAGGCGGGCTCCAACACCCAGCGACTGGTCGACGAAGCCTTGCGGCGTGCGGGGACATTGCTCCCGACGGCGATGAAACTCGGTAGTCGCGAGGCCGTTCTGGAGGCCGTGCGGCAAGGCCTCGGCATCGGATTCGTGCTCGAGCGCGAGATTCCCGAGGGCGCGCGTGCCGTTGCCATCCCGGTGGAGGAACTGCGCGGCTGCAATATCGATTCGGTGGCCTGCCTTCACAGCCAACGCAAGCGAGGAATCGTCCAGACCTTTCTGGGCGTGGCGGCGGCATCCGCGGCCGGGTAGCACGACGGCGCGATTCGCGCGCCGTCGGAGCGGGTGTTCGCATGGTGGTGCAATATGGACCGCGGCCGGCGGATCCCTGCGCGGCAATGTCAGGAGTGGGTCATGAAATCGAATCTGCGATGCGCCTTGTCTGCGTTTCTTCTACTTACCGCTGCTGGCATGGCCCATGCCCAGTCGGCGAATGAGCCAACGGACGCATCGATGGCAACGGGTGCGACCCAGGCGGCGCCCAGCGCGAAGAAGGAGGACCGCGCACTTGCCCGTGCCGTGCGGCGCGCCTTGTCGAGGGCGCAGGGATTCAACGTTTCCGGCGTTTTCGTGCGCGCGCGCAGCGGCGCGGTGACGCTGAGCGGCACGGTGCGCACTGGCGACCAGATCCGGCAGGCGGAAGAGGTGGCGCGTTCCGTGCAGGGCGTGAATTCGGTGTCGAACAAGCTGACGCTCTTTCACGGCGGCAACGGCTGAATACACCGCGCTGGCGTTCGCGCGTTGATTGCACGGGATGCCGTCAGCGCGCGGCGCACATCGACGCCTCTCTCAAGACGAGATCCCTGCGAGCGCGATCACGGCGACAAAAACACCGAGCGGCACAAGGTGCGAGAAGTCGCGGTGACGCAGAACGGTCAAAACCGCAGCCGCAATGATTAGCGCCCCAAGCGCCAGGCCAATCACGCGACTTGCCGCAAGCGCAATCAGCACGGCAGACAACATCTCCAGTGCGCCGGTCAATCGACCCCACCAGCGCGGGTAACCCCACCGGGCGTAATCGCTTTGCGTCGCGGGGGGGCCGATCGCGTTGAAGAGACCCGCGCCAAAGAAGCCGGCGGCGAGGAGCCAGATCGAAAGAGTATGGACCATCTCAGCGCCCTCCCATCATCGTCGAAATCGCGGTGAAGACCATCAGCACGGCCGTCGCGCCATGCATGCCGAAGGCGCTCTTGGTGGAACCCTTCGCGGCAAGAATGAGCAGCATGTCGCCAACGGGGATGACCGCTTCCACGAGCAGGACGACGCCGATCCAAAGAGGCGTGCCCCACACCATGAACGCCAGGACCGCCAATCCCGACGCAATGTCGCGCACGCCTTTGAGCCGAAGCCACCAGGCGATATTGGCGCCGTTTTCGGGAAGCGGCAGGCCGAAACTGCGTGTCGCGGTCATTGGCCTCACAAGATATTGGGTGCCGATCGCGATAATCGCGAGGGCGAGGAACAGCGCCAGTCCGAACGAAAGCCAATGCATGGCGGTGTCCTTTGCTTCGAGGTGTAGTGACGGAATATAATCTAGCATTGCTAGATTTTCAAGCTTCCGTACTATCGCAAGCCGTGTGGACCATTGGGGTCAGGGAGAGGAAAAATTGAGTATCGCCGAGCGCAAAGGCAGGCAACGGGCTGAGCGCGAGTCCCGCATCATCGCGGCAGCGCGCCTGATTGCGGAGCGCGATGGCTGGGATGCCGTCACGGTTCGCCGCCTCGCCGACGAGATCGACTATAGCCAGCCGGTCCTCTATTCGCATTTCGAGAACCGGGACGCGATCGTGGCAGCCGTTGCAGTCGAGGGCTTTCAGGAACTCGCAGTGGCGCTTCGGGAAGCGGCGTGTGGATCGACCGGGCCCCAGAACGCCGTCGAGAATGTCGCCATGGCCTATCTCGGTTTTGCAGTGCGGTGTCCTGCGCTTTACGAGGCGATGTTCACCCTCCCGACCGATCTGCGGTTTGCCGACGCTGAAACCCGACCGGAACTGCGGGCTGGTTTCGAAGCGCTCGCGTCGGTCGTCGCGCCGTTCTGCGTCGATGTCGAGAACGTGACCGAGACGTTTTGGGCAGCCCTGCATGGGCTTGCCGAACTCGAACGTGCAGGCCGAATCCGGACCGGCGCGCGGGTTGAACGCGTCATGCTGGTCGTCCGGGCAGTGATCGCTTCCCGAAACGGCTCTCTCGACCCAGGCTCATAAGGCAGGAGCTCGGCGAACCAAATAAAAATGGCGCCGCAGGCATTCAGCCTGCGGCGCCATTGTCTGGCGCCACGGCGCGGATCTACAACCCAAACCCCGCGCCGTACCCCAGCATCACACTGACATCGTCACCGTATCGGCCACGTCCTTGAAGTCGGCGATCTGGTCGAAGTTCATGTACTGATAGATCTTGTCGCCGTTGGCGTTGAGCACGCCCATATCGGCCATGTACTCTTCCTTGCTCGGGATCTTGCCCAGACGCGAGCAGATCGCCGCCAGTTCCGCCGAGCCGAGGTACACGTTCGTGTTCTTGCCCAGACGGTTCGGGAAGTTACGCGTCGAGGTCGACATGACCGTCGCGCCTTCGCGCACCTGTGCCTGGTTACCCATGCACAGCGAGCAGCCCGGCATTTCGGTACGCGCGCCTGCCGTGCCGAACACGCCGTAGTGGCCTTCTTCGGTCAGTTGCTTCTGGTCCATCTTGGTCGGCGGCGCGACCCACAGCTTGACCGGAATGTCGCGCTTGCCTTCGAGCAGCTTCGACGCGGCACGGAAGTGACCGATGTTGGTCATGCACGAGCCGATGAACACTTCGTCGATCTTGGCGCCGGCGACATCCGACAGCGTCTTCACGTCGTCCGGATCGTTCGGGCAGGCCACGATCGGCTCATGCACGTCGGCCAGGTCGATCTCGATGACGGCGGCGTACTCGGCGTCCGCATCCGGTTGCAGCAGTTGCGGGTCGGCCAGCCATGCTTCCATCGCCTTGATGCGGCGCTGCAGGCTGCGCGGGTCCTGGTAGCCCTGGGCGATCATCCACTTCAGCAGCGTGATGTTGCTGTTGAGGTATTCGATGATCGGTTCCTTGTTCAGGTGCACCGTGCAACCGGCGGCCGAACGCTCTGCCGATGCATCCGACAGTTCGAACGCTTGCTCGACCTTCAGGTCGGGCAGGCCTTCGATTTCGAGAATGCGGCCCGAGAAGATGTTCTTCTTGCCTTGCTTGGCGACCGTCAGCGTGCCTTGCTTGATGGCGTACAGCGGGATCGCGTTGACGAGGTCACGCAGCGTGACGCCCGGCTGCATCTTGCCCTTGAAGCGCACGAGCACCGATTCCGGCATGTCCAGCGGCATCGTGCCGGTGGCGGCCGCGAAGGCGACCAGACCCGAGCCTGCCGGGAAGCTGATGCCGATCGGGAAGCGCGTGTGCGAGTCGCCGCCGGTGCCGACGGTGTCGGGCAGCAGCATGCGGTTCAGCCACGAGTGGATCACGCCGTCGCCCGGACGCAGCGCGATGCCGCCGCGGTTGCTGATGAAGTTCGGCAGCGTCTGGTGCGTCTTCACGTCCACCGGCTTCGGATACGCGGCGGTGTGGCAGAACGACTGCATGACGAGGTCGGCCGAAAAGCCCAGGCACGCCAGGTCCTTCAGTTCGTCGCGCGTCATCGGGCCCGTGGTGTCCTGCGAGCCCACCGAGGTCATCTTCGGCTCGCAGTACGCGCCCGGGCGCACGCCCTGGCCTTCCGGCAGACCGCACGCGCGGCCAACCATCTTCTGCGCCAGCGAGAAACCCTTGCCGCTGTTGGCAGGCTGTTGCGGCAGGCGGAACAGCGTCGACGGTGCGAGACCCAGCGCTTCACGCGCCTTGGTGGTCAGGCCGCGTCCGATGATCAGCGGAATGCGGCCGCCGGCGCGCACTTCGTCGAACAGCACGTCGGACTTGACCTGGAACTCGGAGATGACTGCGCCGTTCTTGAGTGCCTTGCCTTCGTACGGGCGCAGTTCGACCACGTCGCCCATTTCCATTTGCGACACGTCGAGTTCGATCGGCAGGGCGCCGGCGTCTTCCATCGTGTTGTAGAAGATCGGGGCGATCTTGCCGCCGAGGCACACGCCGCCAAAGCGCTTGTTCGGGATGAAGGGGATGTCTTCGCCCGTGAACCACAGCACCGAGTTGGTGGCCGACTTGCGCGAGGAGCCGGTGCCGACCACGTCGCCCACGTAGGCGACCAGGTGGCCCTTTTCCTTCAGCGATTCGATGAACTTGACCGGGCCGCGCTTGCCGTCTTCTTCCGGCGTGATACCGGGACGGGCGTTCTTCAGCATCGCCAGCGCGTGCATCGGGATGTCCGGGCGGGTGGTCGCGTCCGGGGCCGGCGAGAGGTCGTCGGTGTTGGTTTCGCCCGTGACCTTGAAGACGGTGATGGTCAGGCTTTGCGGCACTTCCGGACGGCTCGTGAACCATTCGGCGTCGGCCCAGCTTTGCAGCACGGCCTTTGCGTTGGCGTTGCCCTTGTCGGCCAGTTCCTTGACGTCGTGGAACTGGTCGAACATCAGCAGGGTTTTCTTCAGCGCGTCGGCAGCCACGGTGCCCACTTCGGCGTCGGCCAGCAGCTCGATCAGCGGGGCGATATTGTAGCCGCCCAGCATCGTGCCGAGCAGTTCGGTGGCGCGAGCGCGCGAGATCAGCGCGCAGGCGGTTTCGCCCTTGGCCACGGCGGCCAGGAACCCGGCCTTCACGCGGGCGGCTTCGTCGACGCCTGCGGGCACGCGGTTGGTGATCAGGTCGAGCAGGGTCTGCTCTTCGCCAGCGGGCGGATTCGTCAGCAGTTCCACCAGTTCG
This sequence comes from Paraburkholderia sp. CNPSo 3281, assembly GCF_024206515.1. Taxonomy (NCBI): domain Bacteria; kingdom Pseudomonadati; phylum Pseudomonadota; class Betaproteobacteria; order Burkholderiales; family Burkholderiaceae; genus Paraburkholderia; species Paraburkholderia sp. CNPSo 3281. The sequence goes on from NZ_JAMBPS010000013.1 coordinate 25,638, forward strand.
GCAGTCTGCTGAGCCGTGAGCGGCAGGGGGGGAATGCCGAGCGCGGCGCGTGCGGCTACGTGAGCGCGAAAGTTTTCAAGCATTGGGGGACCTACTGGTATTGCGTTTGAAGGCGAAGGCTTTTCAGGCACTCCGAGGCTTTTCCAGGCACTGCTTTGAGCGGGATTTTAAGCGCATTGCGATATAACGTCAAATGTCTTATGTCTTATATAAGAGTTGGGTACGACGCCCCATGGCGCTGTGAAAAAGCCTGATATTTTCCCTCAGGGCTTGCGGCCAAACGCTTCCCGCAGCTTTCCCTTGGCTTTCGCGAGCGTCTCGCGCCGCGATTTGGGCAGGTTTCTACCCGCGCGGTTGATGTAGAAGTTCAGCATCGACATGGCCGACTGAAACGGCGTGCCCTTGCGCCGCCGGCTGTGCAGCGACGACTCCTTGAGCGAACGGGCGATCGCTTCGGCGCTGCCGGATCTGAATACGCCGGCCTCGATGTCCATGGCGTCGCTCGTCTCGTTCACGTGCTTCGACCATTTATTTGTGGCGCCGCTCGTGGTGCTTTTCGTGTGACCTCTGGCGGCGCTCGCGTGGGCATGACGCTGCCGCGCCGGGCGGCCGCCCTTGCGCCGCGTAGAAGGATGCTGGCTCGTGCTCATGACTTCTCCCGTTCGACGATTCACCCGCTGCGCAAATGCAATACCGGCTGCACAGCGGGGCGAGGCCCGGCACGCCCCATGCGTCCACGCAGGTGTGCACGCGCGCGGCGTGAGGAAAACGGCATTGCGCGTCGAACCGGCAAGGGAGGCAGTCGATCATGAAGTCAACTCCACGCTACGAAGTGAATGTTTGCGGAGGCGATTTCCAGCATGTCCGGGAATGCTTTCGCGATTGGAAAAATGAAACGCTTGTCTACCGCAAGGACCATAAGATGTTTGAGGGACGCAACGATGTGCGTCCGCTGGCAAGGCGCGAGTACGACAACACGGAGCAGGCGCGCAAGGCGCTGCAAAACGCCTGCAGCCCGCACGATCGCTATGCGCTGGCGGCTGAAGTGAGCAACGGCGAACGCGACATGTGGATCGTAATGGCGGCCTATCGGGAGTAAATGATGGTCGCAGGACGGGGCGCGCCAGTGCAAAAGTGAAAGATCGGACAGACGGGGAACGAGGTAGAAGAATTACAAGCGTGGCGCGCGGAATTGCAATTGCCGCGCAAGGGAGGGATCAGATGAAAAGCACTGCGAAATCGGGTGCAAATCTGGCCAGGCCGCGCGCCCGCTCGTGGCCGCGTTTGTGGCTGCTCGGCGCGGCCGCGCTGGCGCTCGGCTGTACGGCCTGCAAACGTGCCGACGAAGGTGCGCGCCCGCAAACCCAGGACGCTTTGGGTAGCCAGATATCGGCGCCAGCCGGCGCGCAAGTGGCGCCGGCGAGCGGTCCGAAACCATGAACCGGATGCCTCGCATCCACACCCTTTCAGGAGCGAATGATGGGTCTTTCGATACACAACCCCACGCCGGATGAGGCCGGCGAAACCGGCGGCGAACTCGCCGCCGGCAAGCAACCGGCGCAGGAGAAACGCGCGAGGGGTGCGCCGGGCAGCTTCGATCAACCGGAGTCGCGGCCCGAGTTCATGCCGCGCGAGGGCGGCCCGCATCCGGAGCAGACGGCAGAGGTGCCGCTCGGTCACCACGGCCGGGCGGAGCCGCCGGGGTCGTTCGGGCACAACAGCGCGCCCGTGAAAAGGAAGGGCGGTTAGTCATGCGAAATACCCCGACGTGCTCGCTTCACGCGGCTTCGTAGACGCGCACTTCGGGCGCATCGTCCAGCAGCGAGCATCTCGTTCGACTTCGCGCCCGCTATCGTTTCGAGAAACGGCGCCTTGTACTGCCGATAAACGCCAGCGGCGGCCGCGCGCTGGCTGGCGGCAATCTTCAGGGTGAGTTGCAGATCGACCATGCTGTGCTCCTGTGTGTCGTGTCGAAAAATCGATCAGCCGCTCGCGCTTCAGGCGTGAGGCGAGGCGAGAAAGAGCTCCTCGGTCATGAAGGCGCGCGCCACGCGATCTCGCCCGCGCGCCGCTCATTCACGATCTCTCCGTGGACAGCCATGCGGGCTTTGCTTCGTGGCATGCGTGGTTCGAGAGCGTGGGGATGACGCCCGCATCGGCGAGCCGCGGCATGAAGATCAATAATTCGGCCGCGGTGCTGCAGGCAGCGATAGAAGGGCACGGTGTCGCGCTCGCGCGCAGTGTCATGGCGCGCGACGATCTCGCGGCCGGCCGGCTCGTGCGCCTCTTCCCGGAGGTCGCCTTTACTTCGGCGCTGGCGTACTACGTGGTCTATCGGCCCGAGTGTGCGAGTCTGCCGAGGCTGACGGCGTTTCGTGACTGGCTCAGAGGCGAGGTGCGGGAAGAGGTGCGGCGCCCGACGCGAAAATCCCGCTAGGGCGCGAGCATCCACGCCGTGATGCCGTGCACGACTTCGCTTTCGATGCCGTTGAAGCCGTGATACGCGAACGCCCCGCACGGGTCGCCCCGCGAAGCGCCGCCGGAAACGAGCATCAGCTTCGTTCTCGGCGATTGCGTGAGCTTTTGCATGAGGGTGTCCGTTTCGGCTACCGGGCACACCTTGCAGGCGTCGTCCTTGTTGTGCACCACGAGCACCGGAATCTTGAGCGCGGAGAGGTTCATGCCTGTGACCGGGTCGCCGCCCCGGTTTTCGCGCAGGATGGTCGAGGTCAGCACGATGCCGTCCGGGCCCGCGCCGGGGTTTGCGTCGTCTTTCGCTAGCGCAATGGCGATGGCCGCGACCGACTGCGTGCCGCGGCTCGTGCCGACGAGCCAGACCGGCACGTGTAGTTGTTCGCGCGACCACGCGATCACGGCGCGGGCGTCCGCGGCGTGTTCCGGCGTGAGGCGAAAGCCGTCCAGGTAGGGCGGCGTTTGCCGGTCGCTCGGTGAGTCGATGACCGCCACGGCAACGCCGTCATTCACGAACAGCATGCGGCTGCGCACGAGAAAGTTGTTGGCGCCCCAGCCGAAGTTTCCCTGCGGGTCCAGTTGCAGGCCGCCGTGCCCGCCCGCGTAAAGAATCGCGACCGCTTTTGGCGCGGCGGGCGCAATGAAAAGGAAGCGCTGGGTGATGCCGGGCCGGGCAGGAAGGTCGACGACCTTGGGCGCGCTTTGCGCGTGGGCCAGCAAGGACGACGCTGCGAGCACGAACGCCAGTGTCCATGCCGACGCCAGCGGCGCGGCGGCGCGCAGCCAGCGTGAAGCCATGCGCCCGCTCATGGCCGCGTGACGAGGCTCAGCGCCCCGCGAGCATGCGCCCGCCGAGCCCGATCAGCACGACGCCCACTACCGAGTCGAGCGCGGCTTTGCGCCGGACGAGGAACTGGCGCACCGTGGGATGCGAGGCGAGCAGGGCCATCGAGCAATACCAGGCGCACGAGATGAGGATCGCGATCACCACGACTGCCACTTCGAGCCAGCGCGGCGCGGCTGCGGGCACCATCAACGCGAAGATGCTGCCGTAGAACGCAATGGCCTTGGGATTCGTCATGCTGACGACGTAGCCCTTCTTCGCGGCGGCCCAACCCGATGCGCCCGCCTGTGCCGCAACCTGCAACGGCTGTCGCGCGGTGAGGAGCATTTTCGCGCCGAGCCAGATCAGATAACCCGCGCCCGCGATGCGCAGCCCGGTGCCGGTCCACGCCACGTGCGTGACGATCAGGCTCAGGCCCGCGATGGCGATCCATGCCCACGTGCCGGAGGCGGCGGCGAGACCGAGGCCGGTCGCGAGGCCCGCGCGCCGCGAGGCCACTGCGGTGGAGGTGACGATGACGAAGTTCGGCCCGGGGCTGGCGACGCTCAGCAGCAGGACGCCCGAAAGCGCGAGCAGGACGTTGAAATAGTTCACGATGGCAGGTTCCGCGGCAGGTTCGATGCGCCCTCAATCGACGCATCGTCGAGGTTGTCATGATACTCCGTGCGCCTGCGCGGCACGGCGCTCGAAACGATCGGGCAGAATCTGCTGGCGGGCAAGCCGTTGTACGCGCTCAGGCGCCTTTCATCAGACGCCAAAGCGTCGTGCGACCTATGCCGAGCGCGCGGCTGGCGGCGGCCCGATTGCCGTCGTGCGCGGCGAGCGCGCGCTCGACGTCTTCCCGCGTGACCGGCGCGGCGTCGTCGCGTCGCGCGCCGTTTGAGGCAGTCGGCGCGCGCCGCGGTGTATCGCTCGCTGCGTCACTTTGCGCGAATTCCGGAAATACGTCGTATAACGAACTATCTGCGTGTGTGCAGCCGGTTTCATCGGCGAGGAAGATGGCCGCGCGCGCGAGCAGATTCTCGAGTTCGCGAACATTCCCCGGCCATGCGTAGCTCGCGAAGTACGGCGCGAACAGCGTGAGCACGCGCTCGATCGCGGCGGGGCGCAGGGCGTAGCGATCGGCCATGCGTTCGAGCAGATGGCGCGCGAGCGTAGCGATGTCCTCGCGGCGTTCGCGCAAGGACGGCAACGGAATAGGCAGCAGATTGAGCCGGAAATACAGGTCGGCCCGGAATGCGCCTTCCTGCACCAGCGCGCGCAGGTCGCGGTGCGTGGCGGCAATCACGCGCACGTCCACGGGCGTTGCGCGGCTGGCGCCCAGCTTCATGACCTCGCGCTCCTGGAGCACGCGCAGAAGGCGGCTTTGCAGCGCGGGCGGCATCTCGCCGATTTCGTCGAGAAAGATCGTGCCCGTATGTGCGATTTCGACGAGGCCAGGCTTGCCGCCGCGCCGCGCGCCCGTGAACGCGCCTTCTTCGTGACCGAACAGCTCGCTTTCGATCAGCCCCTCGGGCAGCGCCGCGCAGTTGAAGGCGACGAATGGATTGCCGCGCCGCCGGCTCGCGTTGTGGATGCCCTGCGCGACGAGTTCCTTGCCCGTGCCGCTTTCGCCCGTGAGGAGCACGGTGGCGTCGTGCGCGGCGCTCATGGCCGCGAGGCGGCGCACGCGCGCCATGGAGGGCGCAACACCGACCAGGTCGTCCAGTTCGTAGCGCGCCACGAGGTGCCGCGGTCGCTGGGTCGTGCGCAGCGACCGGTCGATGCGCTGCGCGACGAGCGCATCCTGCGCCGTGACCACCGCGCCCGAGCGCGCGCCTTGCTCGACGATCGGCACGCAGCTCACGATCAGCGAGCGCCCGCCGATCTGCTCGATGCGTTCATCGACTGCCGCAACGCTGCCGGCCACTTCATGCAGCAGCGGGCCCACCGAGCGGGCCAGTTGCGCGCTCACATCGCGCGCGCGGTCGAGACCGAGCAGATCGAGCATGGCCGGATTGACCGCTTCGAGCTGACCGGCTTCGTCGAAAGCGGCCACGCCGTCGCGCAGGTGCGCGACGATCGTGTTCAGGCGCACGCGCTTGGACTCCTTCTGGCGGCTCACGCGCGCCAGTTCCACGGAGCGCTCGAACGCCTCGTGCACCGCGCCCAGCGAGTAGAGGAACACGCTTTCGAGCCCCGCCGCCTGGGCAAGATCGCAGGCCATGCCGGGGCCGATGATGACGCGGCAGCCCTCGGCGGCGAGCGCCGTGACGGCGTCGCGCACTTCGTCCACCGTGCGATAGGCGCGCTGCGTGAGGCGCAGGTTGAGCCACGCGCCGAGGTCGGCGAGTTCGTGCGAAACGCTTTCGTGCAGGATCAGCCCGATCGGCGCGCCGGGCCAGGTCGCGTTCGCGTGCGTGATGCCGGCCAGCACGTCGAAGCCGTTCACCTTCACCATGACCACGGGCACGCTCAGGTTGTCGCGCAGGTACGCGCCGTTGGACCCGGCGGCGAGCACCACGTCCACCGTGCCGGCTTCGATATAGGGCTGCAGCGCCGTGACGGCGTCACCATAGCCTTCGCGCACGTTGAAGAAGCGGGCCTCGCTGGCATAGCGCGGCGCCACGGTTTCGCAGAGATTGCGCAATCGGCTGATGCTCACGAGCGCGATGCTCGGGCGACTGGCGGCCTGGGGCGGACTGGGGGGAGGCACGGCGGAATCCTCGGCGCGAAGTTGGGTGTTCTGGAACGTTTCATGAAACGTTCCAGAGATTGTGGCATGAAACGCCGGTCGTACGCTGGGGGCGCCTAAAGTATTGTTTTATATGGCTTGGGCCCAGCTTCAGCAGGTTGGCATACATCGTGCGGATGTCTGGGTCATCTCAAAACCCACTGAACGGAGTCATCGCGATGACCACTTCCACTACCGCACGCCGCGCCGCGTTCCGCGCCAAAGTCAACGAACGCCGCGGCCTGCTCGTGCCGGGCGCCTTCAACGCCATGAGCGCCCGCGTGATCGAGGACGCCGGCTTCGAAGCGCTCTACCTCACGGGCGCGGGCGTCACCAACATGTCGTTCGGCCTGCCCGATCTCGGCTTCATCGGTTTGAGCGACATTGCCGAGCACACGGCGCGCGTGCGCGACGCCGTCAACCTGCCGCTCATCGTCGACGCGGACACGGGCTTCGGCAACGCGCTCAACGTGCGCCATACCGTGCGCACGCTCGAGCGCAGCGGCGCCGATGCGATCCAGTTCGAAGACCAGGTGATGCCGAAGAAGTGCGGCCACTTCGCCAACAAGGAAGTGATCGGCGCGAGCGAGATGGTGGGCAAGATCCGCGCGGCCGTGGACGCGCGCGAAGACGGCAACCTGCTCATCATGGCGCGCACCGATGCCGCCGCCGTGCACGGCATCGAAGAGGCGATTGCGCGCGGCCACGCGTTTATCGAGGCGGGCGCGGACATTCTCTTTATCGAAGCCACGGAAAAGCTCGAAGACATCGAACGCCTGCCCAAACTCATCGACGCGCCGCAGCTCATCAACATCGTGATTGGTGGCAAGACCCCCGTGCAGTCGCGTGAAGCGCTGGCGGGCCTTGGCTACGCGCTGGTGCTGTACGCGAACGCGGCGCTGCAGGGCGCGGTGGTCGGCATGCAGCGTGCTCTCGGGCAGTTGCGCGCAAACGGCCGCCTCGACGAAGACGCGACGATCGTCGCGCCGTTCGCCGAGCGTCAGCGCCTCGTCAACAAGCCGCTCTTCGACCGGCTCGATAGCGAGTACGCACCGAAGGACTGAACGCCACACCCCGCAATTTTGAAAAACAAGAGGAGGAGATACGCATGTCGAACGACGCGGATTTCGGAGTCCGAATCGACAACGAGACGGTGGAAACTGCGTCAGTCGCGCGGCCACGCATCCGTTCGATCGTCGGTGGCCTGGCTGGCAACCTGATCGAGTGGTACGACTTTCTGGCGTACAGCATTTTTTCGATCTACTTCGCGAAGTCGTTTTTTCCCAGCGACAAGCCGACCGTGCAACTCATGAACACGGCGGCCATCGCGGCCGTGGGCTACGTTGCGAGGCCGCTCGGCAGCTGGCTCGTGGGCTTCTACGCCGACCGTCACGGGCGCAAGTCGGCGCTCACGTGGTCGGTCACGGCCATGTGCATCGGCTCGCTGATGATCGCGCTCACGCCCGGTTACGCGAGCATCGGCGTGCTCGCACCTGTCGTGCTGATTGCGGCGCGCCTCCTGCAGGGCCTGAGCATGGGCGGCGAGTACGGCACCAGCGCGACTTACCTCAGCGAGATCGCGCCCGCCAACCGGCGCGGGTTCTATCTAGGCTTTTTGCAGGTGAGCGTGGTGGCCGGGCAACTTGTTGCGCTCGCACTCATGCTCGTCATGCAGAACCTGCTGATGACGGCCGAACAGATCGAGCGCTGGGGCTGGCGCGTGCCGTTTCTGCTGGGCGGCGCGCTCGCGCTGTTCGCGCTTTATATGCGGCGCAACGTGACGGAAACCGAAGCCTTCGAGCGTGACCGGCGTGAGGCCGGTCCGCCGGTGCTGAAGCAGCTGCTCTCGCACTGGCGGCAGATTCTGCTCGCCATCGGCATTACCGTGGGGGGCACGGTGGGCTTCTATACGTTCACGATTTATATGCAGAAGTACCTCGTGAACACCGTGGGCCTTTCGAAGGAGATGTCGACGCTCGTCTCCACCGGCGCGCTGCTGCTGTATATGCCGCTTCAGCCGCTCTTCGGACTCGCCTCCGACGTGTTCGGCCGTCGCCCGGTGCTGATCGGCTTTGGCCTTTCGACCACGCTGTTTTCCGTGCCGCTCTTCACGGCGCTGAGCCATACGCGCGATCCGCTGGTGGCGTTCCTGCTGTCGTTCGCCGGTCTCGTGATGCTGAGCGGCTTCACCTCGGTGCACATGCTCGCGAAAACGGAGCTGTTCCCCACGCGCATCCGCGCGCTCGCGGTGGGCCTGCCGTATGCGCTCACGACGGCGATTCTCGGCGGCACGACGGAGTTCGTCGCGCTGCGCTTCAAGGCGAGCGGCCACGAGCAGTACTTCTACTGGTACGTGACGGCCTGCGCGGCGATTTCGCTGATCGTGTATCTGCGCATGCCTGAGACGCGCGGGCGCCCGGCAAGCTCCGTGTGATGCAAGTCAAACGGAGCGTCGCCTCACGAAGCGCTGCTCTGTGACCTTCGTGCCCCACTGGTTGCCTTCGGACTCTTCCGCGAGGTGGAAGCCGAACGACTCGTACAGATGCCGCGCGGCGTCGAGGCCCTTGAAGGTCCACAGGTAGGTCTCGGCGTAGTGCGCATCGACGAACTGCATCGCGTTCGTCATCAACTGCCTGCCGATGCCGGTGCCGCGCAATGAGTCGTCCACGATGAACCAGCGCAGGTGGGCGACGCCGGCGTTGCCGCTCCCGTTTCCGTCGATGGCAAGCGATGCCAGCACGCGATCTCGCTCCACCGCGAGCCAGAGCGCCTTGCCAACGGCTGGCAAGGCGCCGGCGAAGTCGGCGAGTTCCGTCGCCACCTTCTTCTCGAAGTAAGCGCCGAAGCCCCAGTTCGCCGCGTAGAACCGCCCGTGCAGGCTCGCAATGTCGCCAATGCAGCCGGGCCGGTAGCCTTCCACGATCTGCATCCCCGCCGCCGGCGCGGTCGCGCTGGTCTCGTTGGGGTTGTCGTGCGCGAGCGCGTCGGCGTAGAGCGCGAGCGCCCGCACGAGTACCTGCTGGTCGGCAGGAACGAGCCTGCGCAGCGCGTTGGAAACCTGGTCCGTGGCGAAGCGGTCGATCTTCGCGCGCAGCTTCTGGCCTGCCGCGCTCAGGGTCAGTTCGGAAGAGCGCGCGTCGTCGTCGGCGGTCCTGCGTTTGACGAGACCGGCCGCCTCGAGCCGCGCGACCTGCCGGCTCGTGTTCGACTTGTCGAGCCGCAGGAGGTCGCCCAGCGCCCTCGCGTTGATGCCCGGCTGCGCGCCGATCTCGATGATGGCGTGCACGGCGGAAGGGGCGAGATCGCTGTCGGCGAGCGTCGTGCGCATGAAGCCCAGCTCGCGCACGAGCCGCCGCGAGAACTCGCGCAGCTCGAGGATGGTCGTCTCGCGGGGCTGCGCGGGCACGTCGACAAAATCCATGATGGTCTCCGTGATGGACTTCGTGCTAATGGTTGCGAGTCGCAACCATCTCGGATTCAATGTAGGCGCGCGTGACGGATAAGGCAAGTTCGCAACGCAGCCGGGAAATTGCCGTTCGACCCTTCACTGGCTCAGGCTCAAGAGGAACGCCAATTGCGAGAAGGCAACGCCTCCACGAACGCTGCACAGCCATGCTTCAAGAACGCCTCAACCCGCACGAAAACTCGCCGAAAGAGGAGGCGCGCAAGCAGGACGACGACTCCGGCCAGCGCGCACTGGTGCTCGGCGCGCTCGGCGTGGTGTTCGGCGACATCGGCACGAGCCCGATCTACGCGCTGCGCGAAGCCGTCCAGACGGCGCATTCCACGGCGCAGCCGGTGGTGATGGGCGTGCTCTCCATGATCCTGTGGGCGGTGCTGATCGTCGTGGTGCTCAAGTACGCCTGCTTCGTCATGCGCGCCGATAACGAAGGCGAGGGCGGCATCGTCGCGCTCACGGCGCTCGTGCGCGCCGGGTTCGCGAAGGCGGGGCGGCCCGCGCCGCGTCTGCTGGTGCTCGCGGGGCTCGTCGGCGCCGCGATGTTCTACGGCGACTCGATGATCACGCCCGCCATTTCCGTGCTCTCCGCGGTGGAAGGGCTCAAGGAAATCAATCCCGCATTCGACAGCGCCGTGCTGCCGGTTTCATTGGCGATTCTCGTGGCGCTCTTCCTGTTCCAGCCACGCGGCACCGCCGTGGTCGGGCGCACGTTCGGGCCCGTCATGGCGCTCTGGTTTTTGAGCCTCGGTGCGGTGGGCGTTTATCACATCGTCCTCAATCCGGCGATTCTCGCCGCGGCGTCGCCGGTCTGGGCCGTGCGGCTCGCGCTCGCGCATCCGGGGCTCTCGTTCGGCGTGCTCGCCGCCGTGATTCTTGCGTTGACGGGCGCCGAGGCGCTCTACGCCGACATCGGCCACTTCGGCACGCGCTCCATCCGCATTGCGTTCTTTTGTGTCGTGCTGCCCGCGATCGTCGTGGGCTATTTCGGCCAGGCCGCGACCGTGCTGTTCGAGCCGCGCGGCGCCAGCCAGCCGTTCTTTCGCTCGGTGCCGCATTGGGCGCTCATTCCGGCGGTCGGCATCGCTATGCTCGCGACCATCATCGCTTCGCAAGCGGTGATCTCGGGCGCGTTTTCGATGACGCGCCAGGCCATCGAACTAGGCTTCCTGCCGCGCATGCGGACGATCGAAACTTCGAGCACGCGGCGCGGCCAGGTTTATGTGCCGGCGGTCAACGCGGGGTTGCTCGTGGCCGTGGTGTTTCTCGTGCTGTTCTTTCGCAGCTCCGAGCGGCTCACGTCCGCGTATGGGCTCGCCGTGGCGATGACGATGGTGACCACGTCGATGCAGATGCTATCCGTGTGCCGCGAAGTATGGGGCTGGCCGCGGGTCGCCACGTGGCTCGCGTGCGTGCCGCTGCTGGTCGTGGACGGCATGCTGCTCGCCGCGAACCTGCCGAAAATTCCCACGGGCGGCTGGTTCCCGGTTGCCGTGGGCGCGTTGCTGTTCATCACGATGAGTACCTGGAACCGGGGCCGCGAACTGGAGGCGCGCCATGCGGCACGCGGCGAATCGGTGGACGCCTTTTTACGTGGTATCTGCACTGCCGATCCGAAGCCGCTTCGCGTGCCGGGCACGGCCGTGTACCCGGGCAACGCACCCGGCATGACGCCGGCCGCGCTCGCGAGCAACGTGCGTCACAATCACGTCCTGCATCGTACGGTGATCGTGTTCGCCAATGTTTCGGAGTCCGCACCACAGGCGGACGATGAAACGCGCATTGAAGCGCGCGACCTCGGTGCGGGCTGCTGGGAGATCGTCGCGCATCATGGCTTTGTCGAGCGGCCCAATCTGCCGCGCCTTTTGGCATCGCTGCAAGGCAGGCTGGGCGACTGGCGTTTCGACCCGCAACAGACGACCTTCTATTTGCCGCGCGACGAGGTGCTGCGCGGGCAAGCCCAGCAGGACGTGAGCCGCTGGCGTGCGCGGCTCTTCGCGTTCATGTCGTATCACTGCACTTCGAGCGCCGAGTATTACGGTCTGGCTCCCGCGCATGTGGTCGAGCTCGGCGTACAGGTGGCGCTATGAGCATGACGCCGGCCAGCGCTGTCATGCCGTGCCTGCCGCCGCCGAAAGCGTGGAGATGATCTCCGCGTTGAAGGCGGGTAGATCGTCGGGCTTGCGGCTCGTGATGAAGTTGCCGTCGTGGACCATGGTCTTGTCGACCCACTTGCCGCCCGCATTGCGGATATCGTCCTGCAGTGAGGGCCAGCTCGTCATGGTGTGTCCCTTGACGATACCGGCCGAGACAGGCAGCCAGCCTCCATGGCAGATGACGGCAATGGTCTTGTGCGCGTCGTTGGCCGCCCGCACGAAAGCCTGGGCTTCCGGAATCAGGCGGATCGCGTCGCTGTTCACTACCCCGCCGGGCAACACGACCGCGTCGTAGTCATCCGCCTTCGCGCTGCCGAAGGTGCGGTCCACCTTGATCTTGCTGCCCTTTTCGACGTGACGAAAGCCCTGAATTTCACCGCTTTTCTGCGATATCACGTCCACCTGCGCCCCCGCTTCCTTCAATGCGCGGCGCGGCTCGGTAAGTTCGACTTCCTCGAATCCGTCCATGGCAAGGATTGCGACCTTGCAGTTGTCGAGCATGTTGGCCATTGCGATTTCCTCCTCGATTGAGACCGTCTGAGACCGTTTGCAACCATTCTCAATTGCAGCAAGGCGGATGCCACGCGGCGCGGAGAACGCGAATCAACGTAAACGGCGCGCCGCCGGGCTCCACTTGCCGGCGGCATGGCGCTTGCGGAACAAGAGGCAGGCGTGGCGCGCCACCGGGTCGCCACGCAGCAGTTCCATCCACAACACTCAAGGAGAGCGAAATGAATGGATCGATCAAACAGTTGCTGGCTGGGGTCGTCATCGCAACGTGTTCGGCAGCGGCGCTCGCGCAGAGCGCAGGCGGCGCCGGCGGAGGAGCCGGGGGAGCCAGCGGCGGTAGCAACGGCGTAGGCGCGGGCGGCGGCACGACGGGCGCGGCGGGCATCAATACGGCGCGTCCGCCGGGCAGCACCGCAGGCACCCGCTATGAGAACAGCGGCTACGGCGCGCCCGGCACCACGGCGAAGGGCGGCGGCCAGGGAACGGGGACGGGCGCGGCGCCTGCGCCCGCACCGGGAACCCGCCAGACCATGCCGTATAACAACGACAATGGTTACGGCAATGGCGGAATGAGCACGCAACCTAACGGTAGCTCGCAGGGGAGCCAGTAGAGACGGGTATGTAGTTAAACTAAATATTGAAGAATAATCGGGGACGTAGCGTGACGGGCGGCCGACGCGATCTGCGTTCGCTGCCCTTTTTTCAAGGCCACCTGCTTTTCAATCGACCAGTCAGTCAATCGCCTTGTTGCCGGTTTCCTCGAACATCGAAACGGCGATGAGCGAAATCAGCACGCAGCCGATCATGTACCATGCGGGCGCCATCTTGTTGCCCGTCGCATGGATGAGCCAGCCGGCCACGAGCTGAGCCGTGCCGCCGAACACCGACACCGCAATCGCGTACGCGCTCGACATATAGCCTGCGCGCAGATGCTTCGGAAAGTTTTCCGGCATCAGCGCGTAAGCGGGGGCGGAGCCCATCGTATAGCAGAGCATGAGCACGACGAGCGCGGCGAGCACGACCGGCAGCGACGGAAAGTGCGTCATGAGCCAGAACGCCGGATAGAGCAGCAGGATCAGCGCGACGCGACCGATCACCGTGAGCGGCTTGCGGCGGCCCATGCGGTCCGACCACGCGCCGTAGATCGGGCACATCACGAGCGAGATCGTGCTGGACGCCACGCCCGCGAGGATCGACATCTTGGGCGGCAGTCCCAGGTACTGAATGCAGTAGGTCGGCATGTAGTACATCATCACGTAGGTCGAAACCGACATGCCCATGATCGCGAAGATCGTGAGAAACCAGTTACGCACGTACAGGCCGCGCTTCGGGTCGTCGCGGTCCGCGACCACGCGCTGCGCCGGCGGCTCCTCGCGAATGTGCCGGCGCAGATAGATGCCGACGGGCGCAATGAGTGTGCCGAGCAAGAACGGAATGCGCCAGCCCCAGCTATGCATCGTTTCCGCGGAGAGCAGAAAGCCGAGGCTCGCCGCGAGGCCCGAGCCGAGCAGCGCTGCCGCGCCCTGGCTTGCGAGCTGCCAGCTCGCGCGAAAACCGCGGCTCGCCTGTCCGCCCATTTCGAGGAGGGTGGCGGTGGCCGCGCCGAACTCGCCGCCTTGCGCGAAACCCTGCACGAGGCGGGCGACGACGATCAGGAGCGGCGCGGCCAGGCCGATCTGCGCATAGGTGGGCGCAAGACCGATGGAAGCGGAACCCACCGCCATCAGCAGGATGGTGAGCGTGAGCGCCGGCTTGCGGCCCGCGCGGTCCGCGTAGCGGCCGAGCACGATGCCGCCGAGCGGGCGCATCACGAAGCCCACGGCGAACACCGCGAACGCGAGCAGCAGCGACGTGACCTGACTGTCGGCCGGAAAGAACTGATGGCCGATCGTGAGCGCGAAATAGCTATAGACCGTGAAGTCGAAGAATTCGAGCAGGTTGCCGATCACCGCCGCGAGAACGATCTTGCGCTGATAGCCAGGTGAGAGCGTCGCTTCTTCGGCCGCTTCCAGAAGCGGTTTGGTGGCGGCGTTCATGCACGGTCCTTGCTGAGGAAGCGTTCGACGAGGCGCGTCCAGAACGCGGCGCCGATGGTCAGGTTCTCGTCGTTGAAGTCGTAGCGCGCGTTGTGCAGCATCGGCCGGCCGTCGCCATTGCCAAGGCGTACGAAACAACCGGGCCGCTGCTGCAGGTAGTACGCGAAGTCCTCGCTGCCGGCGATCGGCGGGAACGGCGCGATGATGTGCTCCGGCCCGACCAGTTCCTCGGCGACTTGACGTGCGAATTCGGTTTCGGCTTCGCTGTTGATCAGCACGGGATAGCCGCGGATGAATTCGATGTCCACCGTCGCGCCGTAGCTTTGCGCCTGCGCTTGAACGAGCGCGCGGATGCGCGCCTCGAGCGTCGCGCGCACTTCGGGCGAGAACGAGCGCACGCTCATTTCGAGCACGGCGTCCTCGGGAATCACGTTCGGTGCGTGGCCCGAACGGAACGCGCCGACGGTCACGACCGCGGCTTCGTTGGGATCGACGTTGCGCGACACCACCGACTGCAGGGCCATCACGATGCTGCTTCCCACGAGCACCGGGTCGACGGCCAGATGCGGGCGCGCCGCATGGCCGCCCTTGCCGTGAACGCGCAGCTTGACGGTGTCGCACGCGGCCATCAGCGGGCCGGCGCGAAAGCCGAAGGTGCCGGTGGGCACGCCCGGATGGTTGTGCAGCCCGAAGATGGCTTCGCAGGGGAAGCGCTCGAACAGGCCGTCGGCGATCATGCGCTCGGCGCCGCTGTCCGAACCGGCCTCTTCGGCGGGCTGGAAGATCAGATGGACGGTGCCGTCGAAATTGCGTGTTCTGGCGAGCTGGCGCGCCGCGCCGAGCAGCACGGTGGTGTGGCCGTCGTGGCCGCACGCGTGCATCTTGCCCGCGTGGACGCTTGCGTAGTCGAGACCGGTCAGCTCCTGGATCGGCAGGGCGTCCATGTCGGCGCGCACGCCTACGGTGCGCGTGCTCGTGCCCGCCCTGAGCGCCGCCACGACGCCGTGCCCGCCCACGTGGCGCGTGACGTCGTAGCCCCAGGACTCGAGCTTGTCGGCGACGAAGCGCGACGTGTCGGCTTCCTCGTACGACAGCTCGGGGTGCTTGTGGAGGTGATGACGGATTTCGTCGAGTTCCGATCGGGCTTCGGCCAGGTCGGCGACTTCGCAGTAGTGGTGCTCGCTCACGGGGGACTCCTTTTATTGGAATAGGTTTTGGGCACAAGCCAAAGGCCGAGTATTGCATCGACGAAAAACTCGACCCATGACGGAAAAGCATCGAAAATGTTGACTTCAAGTCAACGGTCGATTGTCGCGGCGCAGCAAGACAACGCGCGCGAAAGGAGCGATGCAGTGCGGGGAAAGGCAGATCGGGAAGATGTAGCGCGCGGCGCAATCGACGATATCGGCGAGCGGCCGCTGCGCTATCTGGCCGAAATCGCAGCGGCAGGCGGCGTGCGCATGGCCGCCGAGGCGCTGGGCATCAACGCGTCGGTGATCAGCCGGCAGGTGGCGGCGCTGGAGCGGCGGCTGCGCTTTCCGCTGATCGAGCGGCGCGGGCGCAGCGTGGCCGTGACCGAGATTGGTCAGGTGCTCGTGGACCACTATCGCGATGGGCAGCGCCGCCAGCGCGATCTGGCCGCGCGCCTGGAGGAGTACCGGCACCTGCGGCGCGGTCGCGTGGCGCTGGGCGTGGGCGAGGGCTTCATCGGCAATCTGATCGCGCGGGCGCTGCAGCGTTTTTCGATGACGTACCCGGACATTCTCGTGGAGATCCGCTCGGGGCCGACGCCGGTCGTGCTCTCGCTCGTGCGCGACGACGTCGTCGATATCGGCCTGTGCACGCGCACTTCCGACGACCCTGCCATGCGCATTCATCCGTTCGCGTCGCGGCCGCTCTGTGCGCTCGTCGCGCCCTCGCACCGCTTTGCGAAGATGCAGAAGGTGGCGCCCGCCGAACTCGCCAGCGAGCGCCTGATCTTCATGACCGAGTCGTTCGGTGTGCAGCACTTCGTGCAGTCGCTGTTCGACGACGCGCGTCTGAACGTGATGCCGGCTTACCGCGTGGATCTGTTCAACACGGCGCAGACGCTCGCGGCCGCTGGGCTGGGCGTGGCGTTCATGTCGTCGATTACGGCGCGCCGTGGCATCGATCTGGGCGAGTTGGTGGCCGTGCCGATCGATCATCCGATCGCGGCGGGCTTTTCGAGCCAGATGGTCACGCGCGTGGGCCGCCGGCTCTCGCCAGCCGCCGATCACCTGAGGAAGCAGCTTGCGCAGAGTTTTCTGGAGTCGGCGGCGAAGTAGTCGGCAGACGTTGCGCGCGCGGCGAATCAGTTGCCAGCGTCCTGCACCGGCGGCGTGTCCCCAATCCGCAACACCGCATCGCGCTTGGCGAGCAAATGCTGCCGCAGTATCGCCGCGAGCCGCTTGCCGTCGCGCGCGTCCAGCGCCTCCAGCATTTCGCCATGTTCATGGATCGCGCGGTCCCACTTGGGCGTTTCGAAGTTCGAGCGAAACCGCAGCGCCTGCAAACGGCGATTCACCGCGATATACGTTTGCCGCAGCGCCGAATTGCGCGCCGCTTCGTTGATCTTGTCGTGAATCGCCTGATTGCGGCTGTAGTAACCGGCCAGATCGTTCTGCGCGCGGCAGGCGAGCATGGCGTAGTGCAGCGCCTTGATCTCGGCGATCTCGGCCGCGGTGATCCGCTCGCAAGCCAGCTCGCCTGAAAACGCTTCGAGCCCGCTCATGAGTTCGAAGGTCTCGCGCAGCTCCGCCTCCGACATCTTCGAGACCGAGGCGCCGCGGTTCGGCGAAATCTCGATCAGCCCTTCGGACGCGAGCACCTTCAGCGCCTCGCGCAGCGGCGTGCGCGAAATGCCCAGCGTTTCGCACAGCTCGCGTTCGTTGAGCTTGCGCCCAGCCTCGAGCACGCCTTCCACGATGAACCGTCGCAGATGGTCGACGACGGTGTCATGGAGTTGCGGGCGCGGAATAGGCGGCAGCTCCGGGCTAATTACCGGGCTAACGACAGAGGGGTTCAGGTTCGGGTTTTGCATGCAAAAGGCATTTCCATCGATTTCCAGCGAATTCTAGCCCAAGGACAGGACCCCAAAGAAGCAAGCTGTGATTGGGGTAAACCACGTCAGAATTGTCTGTCTGCACATGAGTCGACTGGATTATAGTTTTTTGAATGCAAAATTCAAAACAGGAGCGATTGCATGTTGAAGCTCGATTTCCATCCCGCTGGTCGCCACTTCCTGCAGATTCCCGGGCCGAGCCCGGTGCCCGATCGCATCCTGCATGCGATGAGCTATCCGACCATCGACCATCGCGGCCCCGAGTTCGGCGTGCTCGGGCTCAAGGTGCTGGAAGGCATCAAGAAGATCTTCAAGACGCAGCAGCCGGTGGTGATCTACCCGGCCTCCGGCACCGGCGCGTGGGAAGCCGCGCTCACCAACACGCTGAGCCCTGGCGACACGGTGCTGATGTTTGAGACGGGCCATTTCGCGACGTTGTGGAAGCAGATGGCCGAGCGCCTTGGCCTGAAGCCGGAATTTCTCGGCCTGCCCGGCATCGAGGGCTGGCGGCGCGGCGTGCAGGCCGACATGATCGAAAAGCGACTGCGCGAGGACGCGCAGCACGCCATCAAGGCGGTCTGCGTCGTGCATAACGAGACCTCGACCGGCGTGACCTCGGACATCGCCGCGGTGCGCCGCGCGATCGACGCCGCGGGGCACCCGGCGCTGCTGCTCGTGGACACGATTTCCGGTCTCGCCAGCGCTGACTATCGCCACGACGAATGGGGCGTGGACGTGACCGTCTCCGGCTCGCAGAAGGGTCTCATGCTGCCGCCGGGCATCAGCTTCAACGCCGTTTCGGCGAAGGCGCTGGCCGCGAGCGAGCAGGCAAAGCTGCCGCGCAGCTTCTGGGGCTGGGCCGAGATCATCGAGATGAACAAGAGCGGCTACTGGCCGTACACGCCCAACACGAACCTGCTCTACGGCCTTTCCGAAGCGCTCGACATGCTGCAGGACGAAGGTCTCGACAACGTGTTCGCGCGGCATCAGCGGCTGGGCGAGGCGTGCCGGCGCGCGGTGCGCGCATGGGGCCTCGAGATCCAGTGCGCCGATCCCGCCGTCTACAGTCCCGTGCTCACGGGCGTGATGGTGCCCGAAGGCGTGGATGCGGATGCGGTGCGCAAGATCATCTACGAGCGCTTCGATCTTTCGCTCGGCACGGGCCTCGGCAAGGTCAAGGGGCGCATGTTCCGCATCGGGCATCTGGGCGACTGCAACGATCTCACGCTGCTGGCGGCATTGGCCGGCTGCGAGATGGGCCTGCGCGTGGCGGGCGTGCCCTTGAAGGACAGCGGCTTGCCCGCCGCGATGGAATATCTCGCGGCACAACCCAACGTGGTGTCGCTGAAAGCCGCCTGAAACGAGCGCTTTTGCCCATGCCGCGCACGGGGCGCGGCATCCAGGCCGATTCCAGGTGATGCCAGGACGTTCCCATGCCGGACGCCACTTCGAGAAGGGCGATGCGGCCGATAGAAGCAGCAACGGAGACAGACGATGAAACGGTATCGATTGAGGAGCGCGAGCAGCATCGTGCTGATCATGCTCTGCGTCATGTACTTCATCACCTACCTCGACCGGGTGAACGTGAGCACGGCGGCGGCGGGCTTCGGCAAGGAGTTCCAGCTATCGCATACCGAGGTGGGGCTGGTCTTCTCGGCGTTTGCGTATCCGTATCTGCTGTTTCAGATCATCGGCGGCTGGGTGAGCGACCGCTTCGGCGCGCGCCGCACGCTGCTTTTCTGCGGCGCGTTGTGGGGTGTGGCGACGATTCTCACGGGCATGGCGGGCGGCCTGGTCACGCTGCTCGCCGCGCGCCTCTTGCTCGGCTTCGGCGAGGGCGCGACGTTTCCCGCCTCGACCTCGGCCATGTCGCGCTGGGTCGCCAAAGAGCGGCGCGGCTTCGCGCAGGGCATCACGCACTCCGCGTCGCGCATCGGCAATGCGGTGGCGCCCGCGGTGGTCGTGCTGGTGATGGCGCGCTACGGCTGGCGCGAATCGTTCTATGTTTGCGGCGCGCTCAGCTTGCTGTGGGTGGTGGTGTGGGCGTTCACGTTCACCGAACACCCGAAGGATCACCCGCGCATCACCGAGGCCGAACTCGCGATCCTGCCGCCGCCCAAGCCACGCGTAACAGGCCTGCCGTGGATGGCGCTCTTCAGGCGCATGCTTCCGGTGACGATCGTCTACTTCTGCTACGGCTGGACGCTGTGGCTTTTCCTTAGCTGGATTCCGCAATACTTCCTGCACAACTATCACCTCCAGTTGGGCAAGTCGGCGATCTTCGCCTCCGTGGTGTTCCTTGCGGGCGTGGTGGGCGACACGCTCGGCGGCCTCGTGACCGACTGGCTCTTTCAGCGCACGGGCAACCTCAAGCGCGCGCGCAGCTGGATGGTCTCCGTGTGCATGCTGATCACGCTGATCGTGCTCGTGCCGCTGATGTTCGTGCACGATCCCGTCATTTCCATGGCCTGCCTCGCGGCGGGTTTCTTCTTCGCCGAAATGACGATCGGGCCGATGTGGGCGATTCCCATGGATATCGCCCCGGAGTTCTCGGGCACGGCGAGCGGCATGATGAACACGGGCTCGGCGCTGGCTGCGATCATCTCGCCCGTGGCGGGCGGCTTTCTGATCGACCGCTTCGGCAACTGGGACCTGCCGTTCGTGGGCAGCATGATACTGATGGGGTGCGGCGTGATTCTCGCGTTCCGCATGCAGCCGGACAGCCGCTTCGAGCTGGGCAAGAAGGCCGACGAACCCGCAGGTTCTCATCAGGGAGTGTGAACGGCGATGGAAGGCGCACGCACTTCGGGCATGCTGGTCAAGCCGGTTCATCTTGTTCCCTCGAGCGCGGGCCACGGCTCGCCGCTCGCGCGGCGCCTGCGTGAAGCCCTGCGCGGCGACGTGTTTTTCGACGCCGCGAGCCGCGGCCGTTACGCGACCGACGCCTCGATCTATCAGATCATGCCCATCGGCGTGGTCGTGCCGCGCGATCAGGACGATTTGCGCGCCGCGCTGGAAGTGGCGCGCCTCGAGCATGCCCCCGTGCTGGCGCGCGGCGCGGGTACGAGCCAGTGCGGGCAGACGGTGGCCGAAGCGCTCGTGATCGACACGTCGAAGTGGCTCAACAACATCGTCGATTTCGACGCCGCTGCGAGCACGGTGACGGTCGAGCCGGGCGTCGTGCTCGATCATCTGAACGCATGGCTCAAGCCGCACGGATTGTGGTTTCCCGTGGATGTCTCGACGGCCGCGCAGTGCACGATCGGCGGCATGGCGGGCAACAACTCGTGCGGCTCGCGTTCGATCGAATACGGCAACATGGTGCACAACGTGCTCGGCATCGACGCGATTCTCGCGGACGGCAGCGAAGCGCGCTTCCAGTCGCTGAACCTGCCGCACGAAGGCGCGCGGCTGGCGGCGCTGCTCGAAGGCGTACAGCGCATCGCTACGCGCGAGCGCGGCGAGATTGCCGAACGCATGCCGAAGGTGCTGCGCCGTGTGGCCGGCTACAACATCGACCTGTTCGACTGCCAGAACCCGCTCGCTTATACCGACGACG
Organism: Paraburkholderia sp. CNPSo 3281; assembly: GCF_024206515.1. Lineage (NCBI taxonomy): Bacteria > Pseudomonadati > Pseudomonadota > Betaproteobacteria > Burkholderiales > Burkholderiaceae > Paraburkholderia > Paraburkholderia sp. CNPSo 3281. The sequence goes on from NZ_JAMBPS010000013.1 coordinate 46,467, forward strand.
GCGTGGCGAATCTCGCGCATCTGCTCGTGGGCTCCGAAGGCACGCTCGCATTTAGCCGGCAGATCACGCTGAAGCTCGCGCCGCTGCCCGCGCACAAAACGCTGGGCGTGGTGAGCTTTCCCACGTTTCGGCAGGCGATGGACTCGGCGCAGCACATCGTCAAGCTCAAGCCGACTGCGGTCGAGCTGGTCGATCGCACGATGATCGAACTCGCGCTCGGCAATCCGGGCTTCAAGCCGGTGATCGAGAAGGCGCTGGTGGGCAGGCCCGATGCGATCCTGCTGGTGGAGTTCGCGGGCGACGAGCGCGACGCCCAGGTGCGCCGTTTGGAAGAGCTGGTCGAACTGATGGGCGACCACGGCCTGCCGGATTCGGTCGTGAAGATGACCGATGCGAACGAGCAAAAGGCGCTATGGGAAGTGCGCAAGGCAGGCCTGAACATCATGATGAGCATGAAGGGCGACGGCAAGCCCGTCTCGTTCATCGAGGACTGCGCCGTGCCGCTCGAACATCTCGCGGAGTATACGAGCCGCCTGACCGACATCTTCCATCAGCATGGCACCGAAGGCACGTGGTACGCGCACGCGAGCGTCGGCACGCTGCACGTGCGGCCGATACTCGACATGCGCCGCGACGGCGCGCTGAAAATGCGCGCGATAGGGGAGCAGGCAGCGGAACTGGTGCGCGAGTACAAGGGTGCGTTTTCGGGCGAGCATGGCGACGGTCTGTGCCGCGGCGAATGGATTGCCTGGCAGTACGGACCGAAGATCAACGCCGCATTCTCGGAAATCAAGCAGCTGTTCGACCCCGAGAACCGCTTCAATCCCGACAAGATCGTGCGGCCGCCGAAGATGGACGACGCGAAGCTGTTCCGCTTCGCGCCGGGCTATCGCGAGCGCCAGATGCGACCGAGGCTCGACTGGTCGGCGTGGGACGTGGGCCGCGATCCGCTAACGGGTGTGGAAACGCCCCCCAGCAGCGGCGACGACCTGTCCGGCGGCCTCGCGAAAGCCGTGGAGATGTGCAACAACAACGGCCACTGCCGCAAGTTCGACGCGGGTACGATGTGCCCGAGCTACCGCGTGACGAAAGACGAGAAGCACGTGACGCGTGGCCGCGCGAATACGTTGCGGCTCGCGATTTCGGGGCAGCTGGGCGAGGACGGACTCGCGAGCGACGACGTCAAGGACACGCTTGACCTGTGCGTATCGTGCAAGGGCTGCAAGCGCGACTGTCCGACCGGCGTGGACATGGCGAAGCTGAAGATCGAGGCGCGCGCGGCCTGGAACACGAAGCACGGCCTGAAGCTGCGCGAGAAGATGATTGCGTTTTTGCCGCGCTATGCGCGTCGCGCGGCGCAAGCCGGCGGCCTGGCGGCGGCGGGCGAGCGCATCCCCGTGGTCTCCGCGTGGGCGAAGCGCGTGCTGGGCATCGCGCCGCAACGCTCGTTGCCGCAGTTCCGGCCTTCGTTCCTTGCGGGGGTTGCGGCCGCTAAGCCGGACGCAGCAGCGGCAACGAAAGAAGTGGTGCTGTTCGTCGACACCTTCAACGACAACTTTGAGCCTGAAAACGCCCGCGCCGCGAAGCGGGTGCTCGAAGCGGCCGGCTATTTCGTGCACTTCAATGTGCGCGGCGAAGAACGCCCGCTATGCTGCGGCCGCACGTTCCTCGCAGCGGGACTGGTGGACGAGGCGAAGCGCGAGGCGCGGCGCCTGCTCGATACGCTCATGCCGTTCGTGGCGCGCGGCGTTTCGATCGTCGGGCTCGAACCTTCGTGCCTGCTCTCGATGCGTGACGAATTCCTGCAATACGGCTACGGCCACGAAGCGCGCAAGCTGTCGGCCGCGGCGTTCCTGTTCGAGGAATTCCTCGTGCGCGAGAAAGGCGCTGGCCGGTTCGATCTGGCATTGCACGGACTCGACGCGCCGCGCGCGTGGGTGCACGGCCACTGTCACCAGAAAGCGTTCGACGCCTTCCGTCCCGTGCTCACGGTGCTGGGCTGGATTCCGGGCCTCGAGGTGAAGCCGATCGAATCGTCATGCTGCGGGATGGCGGGCAGCTTCGGCTACGAAGCGGAGCACTACGAAGCCTCGATGGCGATGGCCGAGCTTTCGCTGTTGCCCGCCGTGCGCCAGGCGGATCGCGCCGATCTCATCGTGGCGGATGGCACGAGTTGCCGCCACCAGATCCACGACGGCGCAAACGCCACGGCGCTGCACGTGGCGAGGGTGCTGGAAATGGCGATGAGCTAGCTCGCTGGCGTGCTCGCGCCCTGGCGTGCGCATACGGCATCCACGGCGTGCAACATCTTGCCGAAGAACGCATCGGCGAATTGTGAATCGAGCCAGCGCACGATGAGCGCGATCTTGCGCTCGGGCTCGATCCACATGAACGAACTGCCCGCGCCAACGCCAAACCAGCTCGACTCGGGCAGGTCCGGGAACATGCGCCGCCCCGTGTTGAGCCAGACCAGCGAGCCGTAGAACGGCGCGAGCGGGCAGGGCGTGCGCATGCGCGCGATCCATTCGCTCGACAGCACTCGGTGGCCCGAAGCTAAGCCATCGTCGAGCAGCATTTGCGCGACCTTCAACTGGTCGTTTGCGCTTACCGACATGCCGCCGCCCCAATGCGAGCCGCCCGGCACCGACTGCACGCGTCTGCCGCCCTGGTCGATCCACGCGTCGTCGTAACCGACCCATTGCCAGTTCTCGCTCGCGCCAACGGGCCTCATGATCGTCTCGCGAAATACTTCGGGTAACGAACGACCGAACAGACGCAGGAGCGCGAACGAAAGCTGATTGATGCGCACGTCGTTGTATTCCCAATACGTGCCGGGCGCACGCAACGGGCGCAAGTCGCCCTTTTTCCCGTCGGGCGGCTCGCCGAACGTGACGGCGCGATAGTGATCGGCTTGATCGGAAAGGCCGAAGCACTTGCCTTGCCATTCGCTCGTCTGTTGCAGCAGATGCGTCCACGTGACCCGCGCATTGTGGTCATCGTCGAAGCCGATGCCGGGCACGCGCACGTGGACGGGCTCGTCGGGATCGGGCAGCAGGCCGCGGTCGTGCGCCACGCCGGCGAGCAGCGCCAGATACGTCTTCGCGATGCTGAAGGTCAGATCGGGCCGATCGGGCGCGCCCCATTGCGCGAGCGGGCGTCCGTTCACGGCGACAGCGCCGGACACCGGGCCGCGATCGTGAATGGGGCCCAGCAAGCGGTTCCACGGCGGCGGGTCGTTCACGTGCACGCCGAAGTTGCCGTCGGCGTTACGGTCCCATGCCGATTCGTGATCGACGGAAAACTGAATGGCGTCCTGAACTTCCTGCGGCAAATCGTGTTGCATACGTGCGTGTTTCCTGTTGGTGTTCTTGTACGGTGCTGTTTCAACGGGCGTCGAGGCGTACGCTCGCCCAGATCAGCGTAGCGAGGCTCAACAAGGCCGCGAACATCAGCCAGAGCCCCGGCGCGAGATTGTTGCCCGTCGCCGCAATGAGCGCGGCCACGACCAGCGGCGTGAAGCCGCCGAACACGGTCGTGCCGACGTTGTAGGCGAGCGCCATGCCCGTGGTGCGCGTGCGCGTGGGGAAGAAGCTGGCCATGAGCGCCGGAATCGAGGCGAAATAGGTGACTTTCAGCACCGCGATCCAGACCACGGCGGCCAGTAGCGTGGTCAGCGAAGGATGGGTGTTGACGAACATGAACGCAGGATAGACGGTGAGCAGGAACAGCACGCCCGCCACGAACATGATGCGCGTGCGGCCCACTTTGTCCGACCAGTGGCCCACGATCGGCGTGAGCACGATGGCGATCAGGCCGGCCACGAGCGTGGCGATAAAGCCCGACGAAGGCGCGAGGCCGAGCTGTCGCGCAGCATAGGTCGGCATGTAGAGGAGCACGTATTGGGCCGACGTCGTCAGGATCAGCACGCCAATCGATGCAATCACGCCAGCCTTCTGCGTGGCGAACAACTCACGCACGGGCGACTCGGCTTTTTCGATGCGCTCGAATTCGGGCGTTTCGTCCATGCGTCTGCGGATATATAGACCGACGGGGCCAATCAGCACACCGAAGAAGAAGGGAATGCGCCAGCCCCAGCCTTCGAGCTGCGGCTGCGTGAGCGTGCCCGTCAGCACCGCACCGAACAAGGAGACGAGCAGCGTACTCGCGCCCTGGCTCGAGAACTGCCAGCTCGACATGAAACCGCTGCGCTGCGGCGCGTGCTCGATCAGGAAGGCGGTGGAACTGCCGAACTCGCCGCCCGCCGAAAAGCCTTGCAGAAGCCGCGAGGCAAAAAGGCCGATGGGCGCGAGTATGCCAATCGTCGCGTAGGTGGGCATCAGCGCGACCATACCGGTGCCGATCGTCATCATCGCAATGGAGAGCGTGAGCGACGCCTTGCGGCCCTTGCGGTCGCTGTATGAGCCGAGCACGAGCGCGCCGAACGGCCGCGCGAGGTACGAGAGCGCGAATGTGCCGAGCGTGAGCAGCAGCGACATCGTCGCGTTGTGAACGGGGAAGAAGAGTTTCGAGAGCGTCGAGGCGAAGTAGCCGTACGCTAGCAGGTCATAGAATTCGAGCGCGTTACCTATCGAAGTCGCGAGGATGAGCCGTGTGACGTTCTTGCCTGAAATGCTTTGAGCGGGCTCTGACCAGGGCTCGCTGCTGTGATGCGCGGGTAGGGAATCGATGCTCATTGGGACGTCCTCATGCAAGCGTTGTCGGATGCGGTGCGGGATTGGACGCGCCGGCCTCTCTTGCGCCGAGGTCCCAGAAGAGGCCAGCCATGATGCGCAGACCGTCGCGCACGACAGGCCCGAGCAGGTGCTCGTTCGGCGCGTGCTGCGAGCAGCCTGGATACGAATGCGGTACCCAGAGCGTGGGCATGCCGAGCACCTCGGAGAATACGTCGTTGGGCAGCGTGCCGCCCAGGTTCGGCAGCAGCACGGGCTCGGCTCCCGTGGTCTCGCGCAGCGAGCGCAGCGCCCACTGCACCCAGGCGTTGTCGGGATCGACACGCGTGGCCGGCGCGCCGCGCTCCACCTCGAGTTCGATCATGTCGAAGCCGTGCTCGTCGAGGTGCGCGCGCACGATGTGTTCGAGGTTTTGCCAGTTCGTGCCCACGACGAAGCGGATCTGCATGTAAGCGATAGCGTGCGGCGGAATCGCGTTCACGGGTTTCTCGGGGTTGCCCGTGCGGAACGCGAGCACTTCCAGATTGTTCCAGCCGAACACGCGCTCGGTTGGCGTGAGGCCCGGCTCGCCGTAGTCGCGATCGACCTCGGGCTCGCCCGGATTGCCGCCCACGCGAATATCGGCGAGCGCGCGGCGCACGGCTTCCGGAATCGCCGGCGGCCGCAGGCCTTCTACGAGGATCTTTCCGTGCGCGTCGACCATCGAGGCGATCGCGTTCGCGAGCACGACGCCCGGATTGCGCAGCAGGCCGCCCCAGTTGCCCGAGTGATGGCCGCCTTCGCGCAGCGTGAGTTCGAGCTTGAAATTGACGAGGCCGCGCGAGCCGAGAAAGATCGTCGGGCGGTGCGCACTGACGCGCGGTCCGTCGGAGGCGATCAGCACGTCGGCGGTGAGTTCGTCGCGCAACCGCATGCACAGTTCGTGCAGGCCCGGCGAGCCGACTTCCTCGCCCGTTTCGAACAGCAGCTTGAGGTTGAAGCCGAGCCGGCCGCCGCGCGCGTCGAGCACGGCCCCGAGTGCCGCGAGGTTGATGCTGTGCTGGCCTTTGTTGTCTGCGGTGCCGCGGCCGTACCAGCGCTCGCCGTCGACGGTCACGTCCCACGGCGTGAGGCCCGCGCGCCACTGCGCGTCGTAGCCGCGCACCACGTCGCCGTGGCCGTAGCTGAGCACGGTGGGCAGCGCATCGTCTTCGTGGCGATGGGCAATCAGGAACGGGCCCGCGCCTTTGACGGGATTCCCGACGACCCGGCAGGTGAAACCCCATTGGGTGAGCAGCGGCGTGAGCTCCTCGTCCAGATAGCTGCGCAAACGGTCGCCGCTCTCCGGCTCCTGGCTCTCGGTGCGAAACGCCACGCGGCGGCGCAGATCGTTGAGGAAGCGGCCTGAATCGTATTGAACGGCTGCGGTTTGAATGGCGGTGTCACGGGTCAACGCGCGTCTCCCTCTGTTTGAGGCCGTCTGCAGCCGTCGAACGATCGTGCAACCGCCGATATTTCTGCACAATTACAATATTTGTGATTTATCTTTGCCGAAACGGCAAAGCGGACGAGACCGCGCTCATCGACATGGACAACACCGCACTGCGCTATTTTCTGGAAGTGGCCCGCAGCGGCTCGCTGAGCAAGGCGTCCGAGCGGCTCTACGTCGCCGTTTCGGCGCTCAGCCGCCAGATCGCCCGGCTCGAAGAAGAACTCGGCACGCCGTTATTCGAACGGCGCCCGCGCGGCATGGTGCTGAGCGAGGCGGGGCGCATGCTCGCCGAACACGCGCGGCGCAGCGTGCTCGAAACGGAGCGCGTGGTCGGCGAGATTCGCGGGCTGAGCGAGGGCGGCCGCGCGACCATCCGTGTCGCGAGTTCCGAAGGCCTCGCGCCGGATTTTCTGCCACAGGTGTTCGCTCACTTTCTCAGGACGTATCCCCAAACGCATTTTCAGCTGGACGTGTCGGCGCCTTCTGTTGCAACGCAGCGCGTGCGCGAGGGCACGGCCGATATCGCGCTGTGCTTCAGCGTCGCGCCCGAGACGGAGATTGCCGTGCATTGTTCGCAGCGCGCGCCGATATTCGCGCTCATGCGGCGCGATCATCCGCTGGCGGCGCGCGAGTCGTTGTCGCTGCGCGATCTGATCCCGTGGCCGGTCGCGATGAACAGCCAGGGCGTGACGATCCGCCAACTGCTTGACATCGCGTGCAGCCTCGAAGGGTTGATCTTCGAGCCGGTGTTCGTCAGCAACTATCATGTGGCGTTGCAACGATTCGTACGCCTGACCGATGCCGTGACGTTCACCGGTTTTCTGACCGTGCGCGGCCGTCTCGAGGTGGAGGGACTGGCCGCCGTGCCGCTCACGAACCCGGAGCTGCATCAGCGCACGCTGCAGATCCAGACGATGGCGGGCCGCACGCTGCCGCAAACCATGCAGGCCTTTCTCGACCTGCTCACGCGCGCGATCGACGGCGAGGAGCTTGCCCGCGGCTGATTTCGCCTACGCGGTGAGCCTCGCGGCGAGTCGGCGCATGCCGGCGAAAACGGCGTCGGCTACATCTGCGGGGAAACCGGCGGGGAGCTGCGCCGCGACGGCTTCGATCACGCGCGGCGTTTGCGCCGCTACCTGCGCTAGCATCGCTTCGACCTCCGCCGCGGCGAATCCCACGCGCTGGCCTTGCGCGATCCAGTGCCGCGGATAGATCTCCTCGACGCGATAGTGCCGGTTGCGTCCGCGCACGGCCATCGCCAGGCTCACGCGCTGCGGCGCAATATGATTGCGGCCCCGGCCGACGACCGGATGTGCGCTGAGCACGTCGTAGAGCGGCGTGGCGGCGTACTGGCTGCCGGGCAGCAGCGCAATGCTGTAGTTCTTCGCGTGGCCGTCCGTGGCCGCGAGCAGCCAGAAGATGACTTGCGTGACGAAGAAGTTGCGGCGGTCGGCCGTGGCCCGCGCGGAGCCGTCCAGCACCTGCATGATCGTGTCGATGCCGGGGCCGCCGTCGGCTTCGTATTTGGCGAGGCCGGATGTGCCCGTGGCCTGGCACAGGTCCTCCTGCGGCAGACGCACGATCCATCTGGCGTCGCTCGCAAGACGCCGGTCGAAGCGCTCCACGACCAGCGCCTTCGCGTCCTCGAATTGCGCGATTTCGCACGGTGCGACGGGCAAACCGTAGGCCGCGATGATCTGCGTGCACAGCCACTCGTTTTCCACCGAGGTGCGCATGTCGGCGCGCATGTTGCCGACGAGGCCTAGCGGCAGCTTCAGGATGTGCGTGGTCGGCGTGCTGCCCTGCGGAAGCAGCCACTGGCCGCCATGCCGCAGCAGCGCGGTTTTTTCCTGCGCCCCGGCGATCGACAGCCGCAGGCTGTCCACAGCATCGGGCTCGCCCGCATGCGGCGTGGCGGTGGTTTCGCGCAGCAGCTGCGCGATGTCGCCTTCACTCAGGGCGCGCCCCTTGATGCTCTTCAGGCCGGCAGGCGCAACGCCTGCGGGAAGTATCTGCAGCGCGCCCACGCAATCGCGGCCGAGCGCGGCGAGCAACTCGAACGGCGAGGTGCCGCCAGTCTGGTAGCGCGCGGCGATGCGTCTGCGGATGCGGTCGCTGTCCGGCAGCAGATTGTCGAAATAGTCCGCGACGATCCGGCCGCGGTAGGGCTGGTTGCCGGGCGTGAACGGCAGCGAGAGGGAGAGGGGGCGGCCTTGCTCGTCGTCGAGCCAGCTGTCGAGGTACGCGAGGCGTTCGTTGCCGCGCGCGTTCTCCCAGTAGCCCACTGGGAGGCCGTTCATCCACAGGTCGAGCCGGTTGGGCAGGCGTGGACGTGCGCTCACCAGTCCTCCCTCGGCTTGCGGCGGGCGGTGGACTGGCGCTGCGGCGCTGGGGCCGCTGGCGTAGTGCGGGTGCGTTTGCGGGCGGCCGGAGGCTTGGCGGCGCTCGACGTCTTGGCTGCGGCCCCGGGGGTTCTGGCCGGGCGGGGCGCGGCTTTCGCCGCGTCCGGCGAGGCCTTGGCTTCGGGCGCGCCGAGCTTGATTTCGACGTCGACGAGCCGCAGGACCCGCACGAGCCGCTCGACGCTCGCCGCTTCGGGATTCGCCTCGAACGAGGCATAGCTTTGCTGCGAGATACCGAGCCGCGTGGCGAGGTCTTTCTGGGTGAGGCCGGCTTTTTTGCGGAAGCCGACGAGAATCGGGCGCAGTTGGCTCAGGGTCTTGAGAGGGTAGTCCACGGCAACTCCGGGCGGCGCAATGCCGCTGCAGACGGCCGATGCAAACGGAAACGCGCGGCGCGGTCGAATACAGTCTATACCCTGTAAAGTAAAAATACAAATCACAGGCTGTAATTTGAAAATACAGCCTGTAGGTTGTATTTGCTGCCCGGCGAGGGTAGCCGTGGGCGCATGGCGACAATAAATGTGCAACTAACTGTCAATCGCCGCACAACCCCGCCCCAGCCGCTTCGCGGCCAGGGCGGTTTGCCCTCAGGCGACCGAGCCGGTCTCCCGCGCGGTCTCCCGATTTATCAGGACTTCGATAAGAGTTCGGCGCCTTGCATCGGCTCGCCCAGCACGAACGGGCCGCCCTGGTACTGCTGCGCAGAGTCGGCAAGCTCGGCGTTTGGCGCGCTCGCCGGGAAGCGCTCGGCGTACGCCGCCGAGCTGTCGCGCGGCCGGTAGCCGAGGAAACCCGCCTTGCCGTTGTCCCACCAGCTTGCCGGGTTGTCCGACACGCCATAGACGATCGCATGACCCACGCGATTGGTGAACAGCGAGCAGCGCACGAGTTCGATGAAGTCGCGATAGCTCAGGAACGTGACGAGCATGCGTGCGTTCTTCGGTTCTTCGAACGACGAACCGATGCGCAGACAGACCGTTTCCATGCCGAAGCGATCGAAGTAATAGCGCGACAGCGATTCGCCGAAGCATTTCGTCACGCCGTACAGGCTGTCCGGCCGGTGCGCGGCGTCGGTATCGAGCACGCTGGTCACCGGATGAAAACCGGTGACGTGATTGGAGCTGGCGTAGACGATGCGCTTGATGCCGTGCTTGCGCGCGGCTTCATAGAGGTTGTACGTGCCGCGAATGTTGGCTTCGAGGAGATCGTCGAACGGCGCGTCGATGGAGATGCCGCCCAGGTGCACGATCGCATCAACGCCTTCCACGAGTTGCATGACCGCCTCGCGATCCGAGAGGTCGACGCGGCGCGTTTCCTCGTGCGGCTCCGCCTCGCCCAGTTCCGTGATGTCGCTGACGCGCACGATGTCGGCCCAGTTCGCGAGCGCGCCGCGCAACTGACGGCCCAGATTGCCGCCTGCGCCAGTAAGAAGAAGACGGCCGAACGGTTTGGCTGCAAGTGAGTGTTGCGACATCAGGGCTCCCTGGGAATTGTTTTGATATTGAAAACACGAGGAAAACGTTTTCCGAATATAGCCATCGCGAGTCGCAGCGTCAATGGAGGAATACCTGCGGCGAATACCGGGGTTCACCCCAGGTCTGTTTCTGCGACAATGCTCGCCGTCGATCCTCCCTGGCGTTGCCAACCTATGAAAAGTGGTTCCCCGACGATTCGCGATGTTGCCGCCATGGCCGGCGTCTCGGTCGCGACGGTATCGAAGTACGTGAACGGCACGCAGCGCTTTTCGCCGGCGGTGGAGGCGAAAGTCAAAGACGCCATCGAGCTGCTCGGCTACCGCTCCAATCCGCTGGCGCGCTCGATGATCACGGGGCGCACGCGCACGATCGGCATCGCCATTCTGGACATCGCGAACCCGCACTTCACGAACGTGGTCAAGGGTGCGAACCGCGTGGCGCTCCAGCACGACTACACGCTGCTGCTCGTGGACGCCGAGGAGAATCTCGCGCGCGAGCGCTCGCTCATCGAAGCGCTCGCGCCGCGCGTGGACGGCCTCATCCTCAGCTCGCGGGCTTCCGAGGAGATCGCCAGGTGGACGAAGAATCTGGGCAAGCCGGTCGTCATGCTCCGGACCGTGCGCGGGCTCGACATGCCCACCGTCGGGTTCGACAACCGGCTCGCGACGTCGATGCTGGTGCGTCATTTGCTCAATCTCGGGCACCGCCATGTCGCCTATCTGGGGTTCGCCGCGGCGACCATCAACGACGAGCGTATTGCCGGCGCCACCGAGGCGCTGGCCGAGGCCGGCCTCACGCTCGACGTCTACGAGACGCATGCGCCGACCGCCCAGGCGGGCGAGCAGGCCTGCTCGCGGGTGATGCTGGGGCCGAAGCGCCCGCAGGCGGTGATCTGCTACAACGACCTCATCGCGCTCGGCTTCATGAAGGAGGCCAGGTTGCTCGGCTTTCGCGTGCCGCAGGACGTCTCGGTCGCCGGCATCGACAACGTGCCGTATGGCGAATACGTCGAGCCGCGCCTCACCACGATCGACGGGCAGAGCGAGCGCATGGGCGAGCTGGCCATGCAAAAGCTCATCGACGTCCTCGCCGGCCGCGCGGATGTCGAGCAGGTCGTGCTCGAACCCCGCCTGGTCGTGCGCGACTCGACCGTCGCCTGCCGCTGATTTCCTGATCGCTGTACTTCCCCCGCGCTGGCCGCCAGGCAACGGCCGGCGGCCTCGTCACGCCTGCTCCCGATCCGCCGACTCGGACGCGCCAACCCTGCGCCGCTCCGCGTAACTACCTACTAGCCATTTCGAAAGGAACACATTAAATTTCGAGAAAACGTTTTCCAGAAGTGGCGCGCGAAGAACAAAAGGAGATCGGAGGCGCTTTCCAGGCGCACGGGAATTGACGCGTTGCAGGCTTTCCAGCGTGCAAACGGCAAGACCCTCACGCCGGCAGGCAACGCTACGCAGATCATCAACGCGACCGCGACGTCGGCGACGGGTTCCAGACCACGCCGTCTTCGTCCCGCAGCATGGTCGCAGTAGGTGCAGGCATCATCCACCGGTTCTGAGACACCCGGTTGGCCAGCGAATCAGCCCAAACACGGCTCGAAAACAACTCTTCCATTCTTGGGGCAAGCAATGAAAAAGACCTTTCGCAACTCACATGGTGCACGCACCGCGAAGACCGCAATGACCGTTCTGGCCGCGGCGCTCGCGCTCACCGCAGGCGCCGCGCACGCGCGCGTGTTCCGCGTCGCCGACGTTCACAGCGACACCTTCCCGACCAACATGGCGCTCAAGCACATGGGCGAGGAAATTTCGCAGGCCACGGGCGGCAAGGACTCCATCAAGGTGTTCGGCAACAGCGCACTCGGTTCGGAGAACGATACGATCGATCAGGTGCGCATTGGCGCGCTCGACATGGTTCGCGCCAATGGCGCCGCGTTCAACGAGATCGTGCCGGAATCGATGATTCCTTCGCTGCCGTTCCTCTTTCGCGACATCGACCATTTCCGCAAGGTGATGTATGGCCCCGAAGGCCAGAAGATTCTCGACGCGTTCAAGGCCAAGGGCATGATCGCGCTGACGTTCTATGAGAGCGGCGCGCGCTCGATCTACGCGAAGCGTCCGATCAAGTCGCCGGCCGACATGAAAGGCCTGAAGGTGCGCGTGCAGCCGTCTGACCTCATGGTCGACGAAATCAAGGCCATGGGCGGCACGCCCACGCCGATGCCGTTCGCCGAAGTCTATACGGGCCTGAAGACGGGCCTCGTGGACGCAGCGGAAAACAACCTGCCGTCGTACGAGGAAACCAGGCACTACGAAGTGGCGCAGGTGTACTCCGAGACCGACCACGCCATGACGCCGGAAGTGCTCGTGTTCTCGAAGAAGGTATGGGACACGCTCACGCCGCAGGAGCAGGAGATCATCAAGAAGGCGGCTGCCGACTCGGTGCCGTACTACGTGAAGCTCTGGACGGCGCGCGAAGATACGGCCGGCAAGACGGTGGAAAAGGGCGGCGCGAGCATCATTCCGGCTGCGCAGGTCGATCGCGCGGCCTTCGTGAAGGCCATGCAGCCGGTCTGGACGAAGTATGAAAAGACGCCCGATATGAAGAAGATCGTGGACGAAATCCAGGCGATTCACTAAAGCCCGGGGCTCCGCGTCGCAAGCGGCGCGGAGCCGAAAGAACGCAGTTGTGTAGTGTGTACCGTGCAAGGATGGATCATGACCTTCCTGAAACTCCCCAACGATTTACTGTTTCGCCTGCTGACGATCCTGGCCTCTGTCGCGCTCGCCGCGCTGACGATTCTCGTCTTCTATGGCGTGATCATGCGCTATGTGTTCGAGAGCGCACCCGATTTCGTCGAGCCGATCGCGTTGCTGCTGGTGGTGACGATCGCCATGTTCGGCGCCGCGCTCAAGGTACGCGAGCGCGGGCATATCGGTCTCGATTCGCTCGTCAAGAAACTCTCCCCGCGGGGACAACTGATCGCGGAGGCGTTCCAGCACGTCTGCCTGATCGCGCTTGGCGTGGCGATTTTCTTCGGCTGCCTGCAAATGGCGGAAACGACCATGGACGACCGCATCGCGATTCTCGGTGTGCCGGAAGCGGTGCGCTATGTCATTCCGATCGTGGCCGGCACCTGCATCGTGCTGTTTTCGCTCGAGCATCTGCTGGCACTGTTCGTACGCAAGGCAAAGTAGGGCAAACATGGAACTCGCAATTCTTTCGCTCAGTTTTTTGGTGCTCCTCGCCGTTGGGGTGCCGGTTTCTTTCTCCCTGGGTCTCGCCTGCGTCAGCACGTACCTTTACGAAGGACTGCCGGCCGCGACTGCCATGCAGTCGATGATCTCGGGCATGAACGCGTTTTCGTTTCTCGCGGTGCCGTTCTTCATCTTCTCCGGTGAGCTGATGCTGCACGGTGGCATTGCGGACCGCATCCTGCGCTTCGCCCAGGCCGCCGTGGGGCATTTTCGCGGCGGTCTCGGCATGGCCAATGTCGTCGCGTGCACGCTGTTCGGCGGCGTTTCCGGTTCGCCTTCCGCCGACACGTCGGCCATGGGCGGCGTGGTCATTCCGCTCATGAAGCGCGAAGGTTATAGCGCAGCCTATGCCGTCAACGTGACGACGCACTCGTCGCTGGCGGGCGCGTTGATGCCCACCTCGACGAACATGATCATCTACGCGTTCGCGGCGCAAGGCATTACGGGCACACTGAACGGCCAGCAGATGAGCGGCGTTTCGATTGGCGACCTGCTGTTCTCGGGCCTGCTGCCGGTGTTGTGGGTGATGGGCTTCGTGCTGGTTGCCGCCTACTGGCAGGCGCGCCGCTTCGGCTATCCGCGCAGCGCGGACGGCTCGACCAGGCTGCAGGTGTTTCCCGGCTGGCTCGCCGTGGTGCGGGCGTTCCTCGGCGCGCTGCCCGGGCTGCTCGTGATCGCGATCATTCTCTTCTGCGTGGCGCGGGGCATTGCGACCGCAACAGAAGCGGCCGCGATTGCCGTGGTGTATTCGCTCGCGCTCACCGTGGTCGTGTATCGCTCGATGACGAAGGAGAAGCTGTTCTTCGCCCTCTCGCGTGCGGCCAAGACCACGGGCGTCGTGCTGCTGCTGATCGCGGTGTCGAACATGCTGCGCTATCAGATGGCTTATCTGGAGATTCCGGAGGCCATCGAGCGCGTGCTCGAACATGCCACGACGCTTCCCTGGCTGATGCTTCTCTACATCAACATCATCCAGGTGTTTCTGGGCACGTTCATCGACATGGCGGCGCACATCCTCATCACGACGCCGCTCTTCCTGCCGCTCGCCATGCATAGCGGCGTGGGCCCGGTGCAGTTCGGCATCATGATCCTGCTGAACTGCGCGCTTGGCCTCGTGCATCCGCCAATCGGCTCGGTGCAGTTCATCGGCTGTGCAATCGGCGACGTGTCGATCGGGGAAACGACCAAGGTCGCGTGGCCGTACTATCTCGCGATTTTTAGCGCGATCAATCTGGTCACCTACTTTCCGTTCTTCTCGACGTGGCTGCCCAGCCTGATCAACGGGCATCCGGTTTTCTAAAGCGACCGGTACCTGTAGAACGAAGCGGGCACCTGGCGTGCCCGCTTCGCTTTTCTGCCTGCGTGCTGTTACGCCACGCGTATCACCACCTTGCCGAAATGCTTGCCGGCTTCCAGCCACGCGTAAGCCTCGGGCGCTTCGTCGAAAGCGAACACGCGATCCACCACGGGGCGAATCTGCTGCGCGGCGAGGAAACGCGTGACGTCGTCGAGCATTGTGCGGCTGCCGACCATGATGCCGTGCAGGCGCTTGATTCCGCCGATCACCGAAAGCAGCCCCAGTTCGGGGCCCGCAAAACTCGTCACGCCTCCGATGATCGAAACGAGTCCGCCCATCTTCGCGGCGGCCACCGAGCGCGGCAGCGTATCGCGTCCGCCCACTTCCACGACGATATCCGCGCCTTCGCCGCCCGTGAGCCGCAGCACTTCGTCCTGCCACTCGGGGTGCGAACGATAGTTGATGGTCTCGGTCGCGCCGAGCACGCGGGCGCGTTCGAGCTTCTCGTCGCTCGACGATGTGATGATGGTCCGCAAGCCCGCCGCGTGGGCGAGCTGCAACGCCCAGATCGACACGCCGCCCGTGCCGAGCAGCACCACGGTCGCGCCAGGGTGCGCCTCGCCATCGGCGAAGATCGCGTTCCAGGCGGTGATGCCGGCGCACGAGATCGTCGCGGCTTCCTCGTAGCTCAGGTGCGCGGGGATCGACACGAGCGAGGTTTCCGCGGTGACGAAGCGCTCTGCGAGCACGCCGTCAACCTGTGCGCCCGCCGACTCGCGCACCTTCCACGGCGCGGGCGCACCGTCCACCCAATGCGGGAAGTAGGTGTTGATCACGCGGTCACCGGGCTTGAAGCGCGTGACCGCCGCGCCGACTTCGACCACTTCGCCCGCGCCGTCGGCGAGCGGTACAAGCGGCGTGTCGCCAAGACCGAGGTAATCGCCGCGCGCGAACATCAGGTCGCGATAGTTGAGCGCGGCCGCGTGAATCTTCACGACCACGTCATGCGGGCCGGGCGCGCGCGGCGTGAAGTCGGCGCGCGCGAGTGCGCCATAGCCGCTGCCGGCCTTCAGTTTCCATGCGTTCATGACTGCTCCAGTACGAGTGGGAGCACCTATGATAGTGTTGCTTGCCAGGCGACATTGGTGAGATTCTGGAGCTTCTTTGTCGCCTCGAAAGATACAAAAGGAGTCAGGATATGGACGATCGCCTGAGCGGCGTGGCCGAGTTCGTGGACGTGGTGGACGCGGGCAGCTTCTCAGCCGCCGGCGAGCGCCTTGGCGTGACGCGCTCGGCGGTGGCGAAGATCGTCGCGCGGCTCGAGCAGCGCCTGGGCGTGCGCCTGCTGCAGCGGACCACGCGCAGCTTGAGCCTCACCGACGAAGGCCACGCCTACTACGAGCAGTGCCGCCGCGTGCTGGGCGAGCTGAGCGCCGTGGAAGCCGCCTTCGATCACGGGCGGCGCGAGCCTGCGGGGCGCTTGCGGATCAGCGCGCCGGTGCTGTTCGGGCGCCAGTGCGTGGCGCCCGTGGTGCGGCGGCTCGTCGAGGAGCATCCGCGTCTGAATGTCGAACTCTCGTTCAGCGACCGCGTGGCCGATCTCGTCGAGGACGGCTTCGATCTCGCCGTGCGCATCGGCACGCTGCCCGACCACAGCATGCTCGTCGCGCGCCGGCTTGGTGTGCAGCGGATGGGCATCTGCGCGTCGCCGGCGTATCTCGCGCAGCACGGCAAGCCCGCGGACGTCGCCGCGCTCGCCACGCATACCGGCATCGCGTATGGCCGCGCCGGACAGAGCCCGGCGTGGCGCGTGCGCGGCCCCGGCGGCGAAGTCGAGGAGTGCCGGCTCGCGTCGCGGCTGTGCTTCGACGACCTGCTGGCGATCGCCGATGCGGCGGCCGCCGGCGCCGGTCTCGCGTGGCTGCCGTGCTGGCTCATGGGCCCGTATTTGAGCGACGGCCGACTCGAACTCGTCATGGACAGCAGGAGCGTGATGGGCGACGAAGTTCACGTCGTGCGGCAGAAGGCGCGGCACATGCCGTCGAAGGTGCGCGTGGCCGTGGATGCGCTCGTCGCAGATATTTCGCGCATGCTCGGCACGGAACAGGACCACACGAACCCGATGGACCCCATCGACCTGGACGAAAATTGACGAAATTTCATCAAGGTTTCCGTTGAGCGCGGCAGGCGCGCCGCTTATGTTGGATTCCAGGAAGACGGTGCCGCTCGAAGCACGGCCAACCGGATCAAGGAGACATCGGTGTCGAACACGGAAGCCCTTTAAGACGCAGAACGGAGACATGATGGCGCAACGACTCATGGTGTTCCAGTCGCTCTGGTCGATGGAACGCCGCCATACCGATGGCTACGAGCGCACGCTCGAGGAAAACGTGCAGATGATCGCCGAAGCGGGCTTCGACGGCGTGAGCGCGCATTGCGCGCAGCGCGAGGACGTGAAGCGCCTCGCGGAGCTGCGCAAAACGTACGGGCTCGCGGCGGAAGGCCAATGCTTCCCGACGACCGTCGACGACCTGCAACCGGTGCTCGAACTCGCAACCGAGTTCGGCCTGCACCACGTCGACCTTCAGCCCGACGTGCGCCCGCGCACGCAGCGCGAGGCGCTCGCCTTGCTGGACGGCTGGCAGCGGCTGGCCGAGCAGGTGGACGTGCCCGTCTACATCGAAATGCATCGCGACCGCATGACGACGGATTTGTATTTCACGCTGGATCTGCTCGACGCGCGGCCGGACCTCAAGCTGCTTGGCGACATTTCGCACTATCTCGTAGGGCGCGAGTTCGCGTGGCCGGTTTCGCAAGAGAATCACGCGCTCATGCATCGCATACTCGATGCTTCGTGGGCATTTCATGGCCGCGTGGCGAGCCGCGAGCAGGTGCAGATCGAGCTTTCTTTCGCGCCGCACCGCAAATGGGTGGATCTCTTTCTCGACTGGTGGCGCTACGGCTTTCGTTCTTGGCGCAAGCGTGCGGGCGCGGACGATACGCTCGCGTTCACCTGCGAACTGGGGCCGCAGCCTTACGCGATCATCGGGCCGGATGGCAACGACACGACCGACCGCTGGCGCGAATCGCTGCTCATGCGCGACTGGATTTGCGATTTGTGGCAAGAAGTCGAGAAGGAGTCTGCGCGCGACAATGCCGCGGCCTGAAACTGGACACTCAAACCCCAACGCCCAGATATGGGTTGCGCCTCACATTCGCCGAGCAAAAAATCCGGAACTCCACCGGCCCCGGAGGCGCTGGCGTTTCGAGCACACCGCATGCGTTCAGCGCGTGCTGCAATGCCGAGATGACTTGCCCGTCAGGGTCCTGGTCGATGGCGATATCCATCGTCCCCTGCTCGATGTACTGACGGTGCAGGTCGAGCATTTCATGGCCTGCCCACACGATCTTTCCCGTCGCGCCCACCTTGCGCAACGCAGCCTCGCCCGCCGACGCGTAGCCGCTGTTGTAGATGCCGACCACGCCGCCGCGCTTGAGCGACTTGAGCACCGCGCGATGGCATTGGTCCACGTCATCGAGGGTTTCCACAGCCTCTTCGTCGCAAACGAGGTGCGGAAACAATTCGGCCAACTGTTCGCGGCACCCGCTGATCCGTTCGATATGCGCGTGATAGTCCTTGCGCGAGCAGATCAGCAGCACGCGGCCCGGTTCCTTTGCCAGGCGCCCGACAAAATAGCCCGCCGTGCGGCCCGCAAGCCGGTTGTCGATGCCCGCGTAATGCACGCGCTCGACCGCGTCGATGTCGGTGACCATCGTCACCACGGCCTCGCCCTGAGCGATCACGGTGCGCAGCGCGTCGCGCACCGCGGCCGTGTCGTGCGTGGTGACGATCAGGCCCGCGCGCTTGTAGCTCGGCTGCAGGACGGCGCGCGTGATCACGTCGTCGTCGGCTTCGGGCAGGAACTGCCGGTGCAGCACGATGCGCCGGTCGAGCATTTGCATGGAGCGCTCGAGGCCCAGCGTCAGGCGCTGAAAAAACGGCGCGCTGTTTTGCGGCAGCAGCACGTCGATATGCACCAGCCCGTGATGCGTTTCGGGTAACACGCGCGGCACGCCGAGCTGGCGGGCGGCCGCTACGACACGCGCGCGCATCTCGGCGGACACGCTGCCGCGCTCGTTGAGCACGCGGTCCACCGTGGCGGGGCTCACGCCCGCGGCTTCGGCAATCTCCACGAAACGCGCCGTGCGCTTGCGGCGCGGCGAAGCGGTGTCCTTCATGGGCGACTCCTTCCGTTTGCAGCAGTATTCCCTCAATCGCATGAGCCTCGTACGAACCTCGCAATACCGAAGTCGTCATGAGACCAATGGCGACTCCCAGGTGACACTTCCATCAAAGCATGAATGACGTCCTTTGATACACTGCTGCGACTGCGAGGCCAGTGTCCACGCCACGCAAATTCAAGCAGACAGACAAGAAGCATAATAAGGAACGTCATGGCAAAGAATGGCGGATGGAGCTTCACCCTGCGGACTGCGATTGGCCTGCTGGGCCTCCTGACCTCGCATGCGGCGCTGGCCGATGGTCAGTCGTCCTATGATGACTGCATGCTGGCTGGATTGCGCGATGCCCGCAACGAGGTGGCGTCGAACTATATCCAGCGCTCGTGCTACGCGCTGTACCGGAACGGCGAAATGCTGCTGCCGCGCGAGAAGGCATATCACGAGTGCATCCTGCAGAATATGGCGGGCGCGAGGGAGCCGTCCGCGATCTCGCGCATCGCCCAGATCTGCTCGCGGCGGGGGCAGATGTAACGCCACCCGCTTGTGAAGCATAAAAAAAGCCCACGTGAAGTGGGCTTTCTTCTCACCAACAACCGTTACTTCGCTACCGGCATCGAAAACTCCGCACCCTTTTCGGTGCTTTCCGGCCAGCGCTGCATGATCGACTTCTGCTTCGTGTAGAAGCGCACGCCTTCTTCGCCATACGCGTGCATGTCGCCAAAGAGGCTGCGCTTCCAGCCGCCAAAGCCGTGCCATGCCATCGGCACCGGAATCGGCACGTTGATGCCCACCATGCCCACTTCGATCTGGCGGCCGAACTCGCGCGCCACGTGGCCATCGCTCGTGAAGCAGGCGACGCCGTTACCGAATTCGTGATCGTTGATCAGCTGCACGGCCTCAGCGAAGTCCTTCACGCGCACGCAGGCGAGCACCGGTCCGAAGATTTCTTCCTTGTAGATGCGCATCTCGGGCGTGACGTTGTCGAACAGCGTGCCGCCGGTGAAGAAGCCTTCTTCGTGGCCCGGCACCTTGAGGCCGCGCCCGTCCACTATTAGCTTCGCGCCTTCTTCCACGCCGGTCGCGATATAACCTTCGATACGCTCGAGCGCCTGCTTCGTGACGATCGGGCCCATTTCCGCGTCGGCTTCCATGCCGTTCTTCACTATCAGGCTGCGCGCGCGCTCGGCGAGGCGCGGCACGATCTTGTCGGCCACATCGCCCACCAGCACGGCCACCGAGATCGCCATGCAGCGCTCGCCGGCCGACCCGTAGCCCGCCCCGATCAGGGCGTCCACGGTCTTGTCGAGGTCCGCGTCGGGCATCACGACCATGTGGTTCTTCGCGCCGCCGAGCGCCTGCACGCGCTTGCCGTGCTTCGCACCGGTCTCGTAGATGTAGTTCGCGATCGGCGTGGAGCCCACGAAGCTCACGGCCTTCACGTCGCGGTGCGCGAGGAGGGCGTCGACCACGACCTTGTCGCCTTGCACGACGTTGAACACGCCGTCGGGCAGGCCGGCTTCCTTGAGCAGACGCGCCATGAAAAGTGACGCCGAAGGGTCGCGCTCGCTAGGCTTGAGGATGAACGTGCAGCCGGCTGCAAGTGCCACCGGGAACATCCAGCACGGCACCATGCAGGGGAAGTTGAACGGCGTGATGCCGGCCACCACGCCCAGCGGCTGGCGCACGGTCCAGTTGTCCATGCCCGTGGAAACCTGTTCGGTGTAGTCGCCCTTGAGCAGTTGCGGAATGCCGCAGGCGAATTCGATTACGTCGATGCCGCGCGCCACTTCACCCTGCGCGTCGGAGAAGACCTTGCCGTGCTCGGCCGTGATGATCGCCGCGAGTTCGTCTGCGTGACGATTCATCAGCTCGAGAAACCGCAGCATGACGCGCGCGCGGCGAATGGGCGGCGTGTCGCGCCACTTCGGGAACGCGGCTTTCGCGCTCGCCACGGCGGCGTCCACGTCGGCGACTTCGCCCAGCACGAGGCGGCGCGCGGCGGCGCCGGTCGCGGGGTTGAAGATCGCTTGCGTGCGGTCGCCCGCACCGCGCTCGGTCTTGCCGCCGATGAAGTGGACCACGTCTGCGGAATCGGAATAGGGCTGCATGTCATCTCCTCGTTAGGTGAGTGCGTGCCGCCAGTCTACGGACGCGGCGGGGGCGAGGAAAGACGCTGGCGCTGAATTGATTGTTTTCAGCCGTGAACAATCGCTAGCGTGGTCTGTGAAAAGTGCGCGAGCGGCATGCTAGTATCGGCGCGAGGATCACGAGGTTTGACGCGGACTTTTTATCGATGGATACACAGCGAGTCGAAGCACTCTGGACGCATTTGCACTGGCTCAACGTGCTGGCCACCCAGGGCAGCTATACCGCGGCGGCGACGCGCCTGGGCGTGAGCAAGGCGGCCGTGAGCCAGCGCATCGCCGAACTGGAGCGCGTGGCGGGCGTTCCGCTTGTGCAGCGCACCACGCGCAGCGTACGCTTCACGGAGGCGGGGCTGCGGCTCGTGGAGGACACGCGCGCGCAGTTCGACAGCATTGCCGCGAGTTTTGCGAGCGTGCGCGAGATGGCCGATGTCGCGCGCGGCACGGTGCGCGTCACCGCGCCCGTGGCGTTCGCGCGCCAGCAACTGGTGCCGCGTCTTGCGCAGTTTTCGCGCGCGCATCCCGAAGTGCGCGTGCAGCTGGAGCTTTCCGACCGGCTCAGCTCGATTGCGACCGAAGGCTTCGATCTCGCGATTCGCCATAGCGCGCAGGTGCCGGAAACCCACGTGGCCTGGAAGCTTTGCGACACGCGCTCGGTCATCGTCGCCACGCGGGCTTACCTCAAGCAGCGGGGCACGCCGCAAACCCCCGCGGATCTGACGCAGCACGACTGTCTGTTCTATCCACGCGCGCTGGGTGCGGGCGTCTGGTCGTTCGAGAAAGCCGGCCGCCGCGCGGAAGGCGCGCGCGAGACGGTGACGGTGAACGGCCCGTTCTCGGCGAACAACAGCGAAGCGTTGCGCGACGCTTCGCTGGAACATCTCGGCATCGCGCTGTTGCCCGATTTCAGCGCGCAGGCCGCGCTGCAGGCCGGCAAGCTCGTCGTCCTGCTGCCCAACTGGCGCCCCGTGGGCGCGTTCGCTTCGCAATTGCACGTCGTGCGGCCGTATGGTGCGCAGGTGCCGCGCGCGGTCAAGCACTTTACGGAGTTCCTGCGGCAGACGTTCAAGGATGGCTTTCCGCTGGAGTGACGTGCGCAAGCAGTCACGGCGCCGCCTTCCTGATGCGTTTCTGATAGATCTTTGGTATCCACAGCGCCCGGTGCCGACGTTATCCTTGACTCAAAACGGAGGCAGACGCATGGATCAGCGCGAAACACCTGTGGCGGATTTGGGGCGGCAATGGTACGTCGAGCGCGAATGCTCGCTAGACGCGTTCGTGAACCGGCTGCGCGACGACGGCACCCCGCTGCGTTACGCCTGCGATGTGAGGCAGCGCATCCCCGTGTACGACTGCGCGGCGCTCGAAGGCGTGCTCCACGACGCGGCGCAGCGCGCGCAGTTGCAGGCGGAATGGGCGCACGTGCTGCGCGACGGCGCTGGCGTGCTGGTGCTCGAGCGCGCTTACGCGAACACGCAGCCAGTGGACGATGCGACCGCCGTGTTCGAATCGATCATCCGGGCCGAGCGGGAGCAGGGCACGAGCGGTGCTGACCATTTTGCGAAGGCGGGTGCAAACGACCGCATCTGGAATGCGCAACAGAAGCTCTGCCTCGAAGCGCCGGCCGTATTCGCCGATTACTTCGCGAACCTGCCGCTCATGGCTGTATGCGAGGCGTGGCTCGGACCGTGCTATCAGATGACCTCGCAGGTCAACGTGGTGCGTCCGGGCGGCGCCGCGCAGGAAGCGCACCGCGACTATCACCTGGGATTCCAGACGATCGAGGAAGCGCAGCGTTATCCGGCGCACGTGCATCACGTATCCGCTTTCCTCACGCTCCAGGGGGCGGTGGCGCACAGCGACATGCCGGTCGAGAGCGGGCCGACGAAACTCCTGCCGTACTCGCAACGCTACGCCGAGGGCTATCTTGCATGGCGGCGAGCCGATTTTCGCGCGTATTTCGAAGCGCATTGCGTGCAATTGCCGCTTGCCAGGGGCGACGCCCTGTTCTTCAATCCCGCGCTATTTCATGCGGCGGGCGCGAACCGCACCGCCGACGTGCAGCGCATGGCGAACCTGCTGCAGGTTTCATCGGCAATGGGGCGCGCGATGGAAGCGCTCGACCGCGCGAGCATGTGCGAGGCGATCTATCCCGTGCTACGCGAGCGGCGCGGGAAGGGCCCAGGCGATGCAGTCGACCTCGCGACCGTGGCGGTCATCGCGTCGTGTGCCGAGGGCTATCCGTTTCCCACGAATCTCGACCGTGACCCGCCCCTGGGTGGTCTCGCGCCAGAAAGCCAGCAGGCGCTCATGCAGCGCGCGCTGCGCGAGGACTGGGAGCCGGGCAGATTCGCCGAGGCCTTGCGCGCGCAGGGCGCGCGACGCGACCCCGCGTGAGCGCAGCGATAACGGCATCGTGCACGGAGCCTGTCTCGTGGCCGCTATCGGCCACGAGACACTGAGGTGAGAATATTCAGGATGACTATCGGCTCATTCTGAAGCGCCCACCTCGGCGAAGCGCGCTTCGTTCAGATCGGCAATCAGCGAGGGGCCCCTCGGGCGCCAGCCGAGCCGCGCCTGGGTGAGCGCGCTCGAAGCGGGCATGTCCAGGCCGACGAACATCCCCAGCCAGCCAAAATGCGCGGCCGCCTCTTCCGGCGCGATCGAAACGGCCGGCAGGCCGAGCCCGCGGCCCAGCGCCTCGGCGATTTCGCGGCTCGTCACACCTTCTTCACCGACCGCGTTGTAGCGTGCGCCCGGCTGACCTTTTTCCACGGCGAGCCGATAAAGGCGCACGACGTCGGAGAGGTGGCCGGCGGGCCAGCGGTTCTGGCCGTCGCCGACGTAGGCGCAAACGCCTTTCTCGCGCGCGATCGCAACGAGCGGCGTAATGAGCCCCTGCCGGAACGGGTTGTGGACCTGGGGCAGCCGCACTGCGCCCACATTGAGTCCTTGTTCCAGCAGTGCCTGCCCGGCCAGCTCGGAGGCAATGCGCGGGTTGGGATGGCCCGGATTGAAGACGTCCTCGCTCGCCAGCTCGCCAGGCTGGGCATTGCCGATGCCCGTGCCGGACGTGATCAGCAACGGACGATCAGAGCCGGCGAGCGCCGCGCCGAGCGCCGCAATGGCGCGCTTGTCCTTTTCGCAGTTTTCGACGAAGCGCGAGAAGTCGTGGTCGAAGGCCGTGTGGATCACGGCGTCCGCTTGCTCCGCGCCGCTGCGCAGGCTTGCCGGTTCCTCCAGCGTGCCGCGATGCACGCCTGCACCCGCGCGGGCGAGCGCCTGTGCGCCGGCTTCGGAGCGGGTCATGCCGATCACCTCGTGACCGGCTTCGATGAGTTCCGGAACGAGCGCCGAGCCGATGAAGCCGGTCGCGCCGGTCAGAAAAATACGCATGGTCATCTCTCCTGGGTCATGACTGGCGTACTATCTCCAAATTCTCTATACCGTTAAAGTAGTGAGTTCATCATATTAAGATGACTAACAGGCTCTCCATTCCGATCCACTCGGCGGGTTCGCTCGGCGACTTCCTGAAGCGCTGCCGCACGCGGCTCGACCCCGCGAGTTTCGGTTTCAGCGGTCGCAGGCGCACGCCGGGGTTGCGCCGCGAAGAAGTGGCGCAGCGGGCCAATATCAGTCCGACCTGGTACACGTGGCTCGAACAGGGGCGCGGCGGCGCGGCTTCGCCGGAAGTGCTCGAGCGCATCTGCAGCGCGCTGATGCTCACCGATCCGGAGCGCGAGCACCTCTTCATGCTGGGGCTCGGGCGGCCGCCGGAAGTGCGCTACAAGCCCGTGGACGGGGTCAATCCGCGGCTGCAACGCCTGCTCGACTCGCTGCGCTTCAGCCCGGCCATCGTCAAGACGGCCACCTGGGAGGTCGTGGCCTGGAATCGCGCCGCAGCCATCGTGCTGACCGACTACGGCAAGCTGCCGCCGGGTCAGCGCAACATTCTGCGTTTCCTGTTCTGCAACCCGGACGTGCGTGCCAAGCAGCACGACTGGGACAGCGTGGCCCGCTTCGTGGTGGGCGCGTTCAGGGCCGACGTGGCGCGTGCGGGCCTCGTTTCGGCCGTTGGCGAACTCGTCGACGAGTTGTGCAGCATGAGCCCCGAGTTCGACGCGCTGTGGCGCGAGAACGAAGTGCTTGCGCATGCGGAAGCCGACCATGTGAAGCGCCTGCACCATCCCACGCTGGGTCTCATCGCGTTGGAGCAGTCGGCGTTTTCGGTCGATGGCCGGCCCGACCTGCACATGATCGTCTACAACCCGGTCGATGCCGGGCAGGCCGAGCGCATCAAGGCGCTCATTGAGCAGTCGTGACGCTGCCGCGCGCATCCTGACCTCGCTCGTCTTCCTCTCCCATCGCCACACTGCGAGCTTGTCCTGGCTGCACCACCGCGGGCGCGAGGCTTGCGGGCAAAGGCCGTCCGCTGCTCGCCGTAGCGAGCGCGTTTCGCTTCGCGGCAGCGAGGCATGGGCGGATTGCCAGCGCCGCATCCAACCAGGAGACGTGTCATGGGAGACGAGAATAGCCCGCATCACGGATACGACCGGCGCCGTTTTCTTGCCGGCGTAGCGGCGGTTGCAGGCAGCGTTGCGCTGACGGGCTGCGGCGGCGGTGACGACCCGGGCGGCCAGAACGGCGACGTTCCCTCGCCGGACGGCGCCGACCGTTATCGCTTGCCGCGTCCGGCGTTACCGAATCCCTCGAGTTCGGGCATCGACTTCATCGTGCTGGTCACGATGGAAAATCGTTCCTTCGACCACTTCCTCGGCTGGGTGCCGGGCGCCGAAGGCATGCCCGCGAACCGGCAGTTCAAGGACGCGTTCGGCGCGACACAAACGCCGTTTTCGCTCGCAGCGAATTCCGCCTATGGCTACCAGGCGTGCGCGTACCAGGACCCCAATCACAGCTACGACGGCGCGCGTACGCAACTCGCTTCGGGCGAGATGAACGGCTTTCTCCTCACGCCGGGCACGAGCCTGCATCAGGGCGACTTGCTGCCCATCGGCTATTACACGTCGGCCGATGTGCAGTTCTTCGACGCCGTGGCGAGCAGCTACACGATCGGCGACTTCTACTTCAGCGGCATCCTCACCAGCACGTTTCCCAACCGCCTTTACCTGCACAGCGGCGCAACGGATCGCCTCGACGACAGCATCGACGATTCGACGCTTCCCACGATCTGGGACAGGCTCAGCGCCGCGAATATCGGCTGCAACTACTACTATCACGACGTGCCGTTCACGGCGCTTTACGGCACGCGCTACGTCGGCATTTCGCGGCCGTTTGCGGATTTCGTCGCGCATGCCGAGGCGGGCACGCTGCCGGCGTTCTGCATGGTCGATCCGGCCTTCGCCGGTGAGCCGCAAGGCACTTCCGCGGACGATCATCCGCACGCGGACATCCGCAACGGCGAGGCGTTTCTCGGGCAGGTGTACGAGGCGCTGCGCACGAGCCCGACCTGGAGCCGCACGCTGATGATCGTCGTGTACGACGAATGGGGCGGCTTTCTCGAACACGTGGTGCCGCCCACGAGGCCGATCAGCAAGAACGAGCTCGCGCTCGGCAACGACGGCAAGCTGGGTTTTCGCGTACCGCTCGCGCTGCTGGGGCCGCGCGTTCGCGCGGGCACGGTCACGCGCTACCCGTTCGACCCGAGTTCGATTCACGCGCTGCTGCAATGGCGCTTCGGCTTGCAGCCCCTCGGCGTGCGCAGCAGCGATCCGGCGACCTTCAATCTGGCCTATGCGCTCGATTTCACCGATGCGCCGCGCACCGACGCGCCGGCGTTCACAATATCCCAGGGCACGTTCGGCGGGGAGTGCTCGGGGATCCCGGGGTCGTCGTCGTCGAATCCGGTGTCGTCGATCGATCAGTCGCAGCTCGCGACCAACCCGAACGTCGATCGCTTCGCGGACCTGCGCGCGAAGGCGGCGTCGTTAGGATTCCAGACGGGAGGTTAGCGCCGCGGGGGGGCATCTGTGTCAGCGATCGCCGTGTCAGCGCACGGCGATCGATGCTGCGATCCGGTCGGCGAGCTCGCCGAGCACGCGACTGAGCGCAGCGGCTTGCGCCGCCGCATCGTGACCCTCGACCGGCGCGCTCAGCGCCGCCTGCTGGGTCAGTGTGGTTCGTTCAGGCTGTCCCGCCAGGAGCGTCCACGCCACTTGCAGCGTGAGCGTTCCGCCCGCGCTCGCGTTGCAGTCGAGCACCGTGACGACGAGGGTGCGGGTGCCAGCGGGCGCGGGTGCGTCCGGAAAAACGAATGCGCCGGCCGGCAGGCGAGGCAGCAGGTCCTGCGCGAGCGTGCTTCGCATCATCTGCCCGAGCGGCGCGCCCCAGCGGTCGTTGTCGTCGACTGCGAGCCGGTTGGGGGCGACATGCGTCACCACTTCGGGCCGGTCGAGCACGGCGGGAATATGCACGGCGCTCAGCTGCACCGGCGCCATGGCGGCGGTTGAAAGCGGCGCTTGCGCGGGCGTCGCGTCGAGCGTGACGTAACGCGTGGGCGGGCTATGGCCACATGCGGCGACCCCGGCGCCGATGCCCACGAGCATGACCGCGCGCAGCAGTCGCGCGATCGAAGCCAGTGCGCATCCGGCGCGACTCGCATGGCGACGCATCATTGGCTCTCCTCTGCCTTGCCGTGCAGCAGCGCTTCAGGGTGCCGGTCGAGATAGTCGGCGAGCGCGCGAACCGAGCGCGCGGTATCGGTCAGCTCGCGCAGCGCGGCGGGCAGGTCATTCTGGCTCGAAGCGTCGGCGCCCAGCGTACGGTTGGCTGCCGCGACAGTGCGATCGGCTTCGTTCGCTGTCTCGCGCAGCTGCGCGACGAGCGGGCCGATCTGGGGCGACACCTGCGCGAGCGTCTGATCGATTTGCGCAACCGAACGGTCGATATGCATGAGGCTGTCGCGGATCTGCGGCGAGGAGCTGATGGCGTTCACGTGCGCCGCAATGCTGCGCACTTCGTCGCCCGTTTGCTTGATGGGCAGGTCGTCGATCTTCCTGATCACGTCGCTGGCGCGGGAGGTCATGGTGTCGAAATCGGCGGGGGCGACGCTCGGGATCACGGGGAGCCCGTTGTCGGCGGTGAGCGTCGCGCCCGCTGCGCCCGCAACGAAGTCGAGATTGATCTTGCGCGGCCCGACGAGCGGCGGGTCCTGCGAAAGGCGCGCGCGCAGACCGTCGGCGACGAGGTGATCGAGCATGCCGTTGACGAGCGGCCGCCAGTTGCCGTCCGCGGGCGGCGGCGCGCCGACGATGCCGAGCTGCGATGGGTCCAGCGCGAGCTGAACGGGCGTGCTCAGCGCGCCCGTGCGCGCGTCGTAGCTCAGGCGCACGCTCGTGACGGTCCCTACGGGAAAGCCGCGCAGATCCACCTCCGCGCCGCTCTGCAGGTTGCCGAGCGCGCCGTCGAAACGCACCGCATAGCTCACCATCGGGCCGTGCCCGGGCGCAAGCGGGGGCCGGCGATCGCTGCCGTCGAAGTGATCGGCATGCTTGCCGGGACCCGGCTCCATGACGATTTCGGGTCCCGCAAGCATGGCCTTCAGCGAGGCAGGGTCGCTCAAATCCACCTTCGCGCCGCGCAGGAAAAACCGCGTTCCCGTGCGCAAATACGGGTCTTCCGCCCGGTCGATCTGGAGCTTTGCTTCGACATGCTGACCATCTTGCGCGAGCGACACGTCCGAAACGGCGCCGACCTTCACGCCGCGCAGCGTGACGATCGTGTCGTCCGGCTTCATGCCGTAGGCATTGTCGAACGTCACGACAACGGTCTCGCCGTTATGGATGAGCGCGCGCACGCCGAGCCATCCCGTCGCGCCGATCGCGGCGATCGGCACAGCCCAGATCCAGCCGGGCCAGGCGGTGCGCCGCACTTCGGCTTGCGTGCGGTGGCGATGCGGGCCGCTCATGGCTTGCTCCGCGTATGCACGTCCCACATCATGCGCGGGTCGAAGGTGCGCGAAGCCATCATCGTGAGGAAGACGACGAGCGCAAACGCCGTCGCGCCGATAGCGGGTCTCGCCACCGCCACGCCGTCGAAGTGGATCAGCGGCACGAAGGCCGCGATCGTGAAGACGTCGACGTTCGACCAGCGGCCCAGTTCGTCGATCCAGCGATAAAGATGGGCCTTGGCGCGCAAGTGCCGGCGCGAATGGCGCAACACCGAGCTGATGAACCACACCATGCCGCCGAGCTTCGCAAGGGGAATCACGATGCTCGTGAGGATGATCAGGATGCCGAATGGCCATAGCCCGACATGAAAGAGCTGATAAACGCCATCGATGATGCGGTGCGAGTCGTAATGGCCGAGCTGCCGCGACATGGTCATCGGATAGAAATTGGCGGGCACCGTGAGCACGAGCGCCGCGAGCGTGAGCGCGGCTGCGCGCACCACGGCGTCCGGCTTGCGCGCGCGCAGTTTCAGGCCGCAGCGCGGGCATGGCAGGCCCTCATGCGAGATGGGCACGACGAGGTCGCACACGGGGCAGGACAGTGCGCCATGCCCGTGCGGCGCTTGCTGGTCGGGGGCGATGGCGCGCCAGACGGTGCGGCGATCGAGCGAGGCGCGCGTGAGCATCGACATGAGCGCGGCGAGGATGAAACAGTAGCCGCCCGCCCCGATCGTTCCCGTGAGGTTCTGCGTGACGCGCGCATAGCCGACGAGGCAGCCCACGAGATACACGTCGGGCATGGCCCAGATGTCGAGCGCGATGGTCCAGCGAAAGAGCGTACCGATATGCTTGAACTGCACGCCGAAACGGACCAGTCCCAGCACGATCATGAGCACGCCGAAGCGCACGAAAGGCAGCACGATGCCGAACGCACCTAGCAATAGCGCGAGCGCGAGCCAGCCATCGCGCCAGATCGACACGATGCCCGACGCGAGAACCGATGAGCGATCGGCGCCGAGCATGTGCACCGTCATGAGCGGCACGAGATTGGCGGGGAACAGCAGGACGAATGTCGTGGTGGCGCAGGCGAGCGAAGCGGTGATGCTGCGCCCGCTTCGGCGCTCCAGCGGGTACTGGCAGATTCTGCAACGCGCGAGCATGCGCGGGCCGAGCGGAGGGATGTCCTCGAGGGCGCCGCATTCGGGACAGCCAATCGTCATGGGCCGGGCTCCTGACTACGCCTCGCGATGACACACGATTCGCATCAGTGAGGCAGTTTCAGGACGACGCGCATAAAACGTTCCCGCGCCGCGCTTATGCTCAGCCTTCGGATTTATTGCGGTTCAGGGCCCATGCCGCGCCGAGCGCGAAGCCGACGGCGGCGGCGAGCCCGAGCGCGGTCATGGGCTTGTCGGCGACGTTGTCGCGCGTGGCGTCGGCGGCATTGTTCAAGGCCTGTTGGGACTTGCCGTACAGCACCTTTGCCTTGCCGGCCAGGCCCATGGCGGGGTCGCCCAGCATGCGGCCGGCCAGGTGCTGCGCTTCTCCCGCGACCTCATTCGCGATGGCGTGTGCGTGTCTCGTGTCCATGATCGTGCTCCTGTGTGCTCAGGGTGGGTCATTGAATATGCGCGCTCCACTTGCGCAATCATGGTGGAGCAACGCTAATGCCCGCAGCACGGCGATCGATGAAGCAAGCGATCGCGGGCGTGGACCGCTCCAGCGCATCGAGAGCCGTCGGAGCCGAGGAGTTGCCGGGCCGCCTCGACGATAATGCTGGCCGGTAAATAGGGTTATATCCAGTTGCGTTTGCAACGAGCCCGCCCGGTGGTCACGGGCCGAGCAGGCCCTGCGTTGGCAGCGACAGTTTGCCGTGATCGGCGAAGCGCGTGCCGCCGCCGATGCCGCCTGCGAGGCGTCCGCGTATTTCGTAGGGAATGTTGCCGGCCTGTGCGCTGCCCGCAAAGGCGAAAGCCTGGCGCACGGCGGCGAATGCCGGCACGGTCAGCGGCACGACGATCACCGCTTCACCGAAGCGCGGCACGACGCCGCTTTGGTCGCTCACGCCGCTGGCGAACGATTGACCGTTCAGGTCCAGTTGCAGCGACACGCCGCTGAATTCGACCGGCGTGTCGTTGGGATTCTGGATGCGCAGCTTAACGTTGAAGCGCATCTCCATGCCTTCGCCCTGCAGCGGCTCGAGCCCCGCCACGTTGACCCGCAGCGGGTCTCCGATCAACCCCGCGCAGCCGCCAAGCCAGAACAGCACGCAAAGCAAGGTGCAGACAAGTCGCATTGAACGCCTGGCGTCAGGTGCTGGCATGGGAAGTACCTCGTTGGTCGAGTCCGCGGCTGCCGCTTAGTGTAGCGTCGATCGTGCGCGGGTTTCTGCCGTGCGCCGGGCGGTCGCCGGTCGGATTCAGGCCAAACCTGCGATACGATACGTCCCCGGCGCTTAAACAAGATGCGCCACACGCGGCCGAAAATCGTTTCAATTGGCTTTCATCGGTCGAGTGCCGCCTCACGCGTCCTGACTCTCTCCTTTCGTTGCCCGGGCCGTTCTCATGCTCAGCGCCTTCGCTCTATTCGGGATCTTGATCGTATCTTGCCTGATGAGCGTCGCCATCCTGGGCTCGCTGGTTCGAACCGCCTTGCCGGGCGTGGGCCGCTGGTGTCTGGGTTATGCGCTGGTGGCCGCGGTATCCACCTGGATCGTGCTCGCCGGGCCGCGTGCTGGCGCGATCACGATCGTCGCGACGTCGGTCGCGACCCTGGGCGCGGTCGTGCTGCTCGTGCAGGGCACGCGTCAGTTCTTCGGCATGCGCACCGTATGCCGCACGGAATCCGCGGCGTTGGTCATGATGTGCGCTGCGCTGGTCTATTCCATGTGGGTGTCGCCCAGTAACGGC
Source organism: Paraburkholderia sp. CNPSo 3281 (assembly GCF_024206515.1). Taxonomy (NCBI): domain Bacteria; kingdom Pseudomonadati; phylum Pseudomonadota; class Betaproteobacteria; order Burkholderiales; family Burkholderiaceae; genus Paraburkholderia; species Paraburkholderia sp. CNPSo 3281. The sequence goes on from NZ_JAMBPS010000013.1 coordinate 78,264, forward strand.
GCGCGAGGCGTGCTCGTTTCACTGGGTCTCATCTATGGGCGGTTCGCGATAGGTACGCTGGTGCTGCGGCATGCTTCGCGCGAGGGTACGCGCTACGCGTGCCGGCTGATACGCTGGAGAGCGCGATAGTGCGCGCCGACGCGGCGCTTTATGTGGCGAAGGCGGCGGGGCGCAATCGCGTCGTCATGACATCGGATACCGAAGAAGGCGAAGCCCGCTACCTCGCCGAATCGCGCTAAAGAAATGCTTGCCTGGCAAATTTATTCCAGGGAAAATTCGCGCTGGCGAAAACTGGCATCGATGCCGGCTTCGTGCGACCCGGCGCGTCGTACCGGGCAGGTCAATCATTTCCCGGGCAATGGCGTCCGCAACGGTGGTCATGCCGGATAACTGCCCATGTTCAAGCGCCTCTTTTCCGAACTCGCCCGCGTCTTCATTCCGGCTGGGCGAAATCCCGACTTCTCCGCTCTGATCGACTTCCCGTGCTGCGCGTTAGACGACGCCGCCATCGAGGAGGAAAACGGTCTGTCCCGATTGCGTGACAGTGCGGGCATGCGTGCGGCCCGCTCGCGCCGCCGCGTCTGGCGGCTTCGCGAAGTTCGCCGCGATCTCCGCCGCGAAATGCATCCGGCGCCGCGCCTTTAATGCGGCCATACGTCGGCGGCCTTCAACCGCCGCTCTCAACCGCCGCTCTCAACCGCCGCTCTCAACCGCTTTAGGGTCTTCCCTGCCATGAAGGCGGGCTGGCCCGGCTCGTCCCGAGTTTCCCCCAGGGTTCTCCCAGGCCATAGGTGTTTCCGCCTGTTTTTGACGACTCGACGCGAGTATTCTGGACTGCTACCTTGCCGGGCGCAGGTGCATCCGCAGCGTCGATCACGCTTGTGGTATGCGCCGCGGGGGAATGTCCGCGCCGCAACCATGCGGGCGGTGTCCGTGTCTTGACCACCCTGATATCCAGAACCGAGGGGATCCCATGAAAAAGTTGTTTGCAGCCGTCTCTATTGCCTTGATCGCCTCCACGGCCAGCGCCGGCGCCTTTGCGGCGGACACCATTCGCTTCGGTGTCGATGCAAGCTATCCGCCGTTTGAATCGAAAGCACCGGACGGCAAACTGGTCGGCTTCGACATCGATCTCGGTAACGAGATCTGCCACCGCCTGAATGCCAAATGCGTGTGGATCGAGAACGACTTCGACGGCATGATCCCGGCGCTGAAGGCGCGCAAGTTCGACGGCGTGCTCTCGTCGATGTCGATGACCCCGGCGCGCAGGGAGCAGATTGCGTTCTCGGACAAACTGTTCAATACGCCGACGCGCCTTGTCGTGAAGACGGGTTCGGGCATCATGCCGACGGCGGAATCGCTCAAGGGCAAGCGCGTGGGCGTGGAGCAGGGCACGATTCAGGAGACCTACGCAAAGGCGCACTGGGCAACCGCTGGCGTAGAGGTCGTGCCTTACCAGAACCAGGACCAGGTCTATCAGGACCTGCTGGCCGGCCGCGTGGACGCGGCGCTGCAAGACGCCGTGCAGGCCGAAGTGGGCTTCCTGAAGACGCCGCGCGGCCAGGGCTACAGCTTCGCGGGCGGCGACCTCGACGATCCGGTCACGCTCGGCAACGGCGCCGGCATCGGCCTGCGCAAGGAAGACACTGCGCTCAAGACGAAGATCGACGGCGCGATCGCCGGCATCATCAAGGACGGCACGTACAAGAAGATCGAGAAGAAGTACTTCGACTTCGACGTGTACGGCAAGTGATGTGATGCGTCCAGCGTGACGTGTGCACGGCGCGAAAGCGGACGCCCCGCTCTCGCGCCGCGTGTCGCCGGAGCAGGCTACGCGGCCTCGCGCAGTGCCCGCGCTTGCGACGAGTCCTTTTTCGGCGGCGCGCCAAACATCCGCGTGTATTCGCGGCTGAACTGCGAGGCGCTCTCGTATCCCACTTCGAATGCGGCGGCCTGTACGCTCATCGACAGCGAGAGCAGCAGTCTGCGCGCTTCGAGAAGCCGCAACTGCTTCTGGTATTGAAGCGGCGGCAGCCCCGTCAGCGCCTTGAACTGCCGGTGGAACGCCGAGGCGCTGAGTTGGGCGAGTGCCGCCAGGTCTTCCACGCGCACGGTTTCGGCAAACCGCGCCCGCAAATTTTCCACCGCGCGCAGCAGGCTGTGAGAAGGGCTTTCGGTCGACGCCAGCCTCGCGATTTCCGATCCATTCGGACCGCTTAGCAACCAGTAGCAGATCTCGCGCATGAGCATGGGGTACAGCATGCCGATGGCGTCGGGCGTGTCCAGCAGGCGCACGGCGCGCAGCGCGCATTCGGCGAGGGCGCCGTCGAAGTTCGCGACGAACACGCCGCGGCTTGCGTCCGCCGCCGGCACGGGTGCGGGCGACATCTCCTTCGCCACGGCGCGCAACATGGCCAGGTCCAGCTCGAGAATCAGAACCAGGCAAGGTTTGTCCGGGCTCGCCTCGAACACGCGGCCCCGCGACGGCGTTTCCACGCCGACCACGAGCGCTTGACCGGCCCGGTACTCGAGTTGCGCCCCGCCGAAACTGGCCCATTTGGCGCCCTGAGCGACGATGCACAAAGCCGGGCGCGCCGAGCGAAACGTAGGCGGCGCGGGGTGGTCGGAGCGCAGGATGAGCAGTCCGTCGACAGCGGTGCTGTATGGGCTCGTGCCTGGCTGCGTTTGCGTGTAGCGCAGGAGGGCGGCGGCGAGTTCGTTCGTCATGGGGGCTCGACAAGAAACGCGCGATGGAAGGTGCGCGTCGACCCATCTTAGTCATCGAAGCAGGATTAGGCAAGAATCGGGCAGGTTCGGGTATTCACTCGCCGGTGGCGTCGGGCGCAGAATCGACGCTAACCAACACAGCGAGAGGTGCCAAATGGCAACGAACAACGGCAGTCAGTCGGGCCCGAAAATCGCGGTCGTCACCGGAGGCAGCCGCGGGATCGGCCGCGACACGGTGCTGCGGCTGGCGAGTCGCGGCGTCCACTCGGTTTTCAGTTACCACACCAATCGCGCCGAGGCAGAGAAGGTCTGTGCCGAGGTCGCGCAAGCGGGCAGCCGGGCGATCGCCCTGCAATTGAACATCGCGAATTCAGGCACGTTCGACGACTTCGTCGCGCGCCTGCAAGAAGCGCTTGGGACGCTGAATGCTAAGGGCTTCGATTATCTGGTGAACAACGCCGGCATCTCTTCGACGGCCACGCTTGCAGCCGGCACCGAAGCGGAGCTCGACGCGCAGTTCGCGGTGCATTTCAAGGGGCCGTTTCTGCTGACGCAAAAGCTGCTGCCGCTCATTCATGACGGCGGCCGGATCGTGAACCTCTCCTCGGGCCTTGCGCGCTTCGCGTTTCCGGGCCGCGCGATTTATGGCCCGATGAAGGCGGCCGTCGAAGCGCTCACGCGCTATATGGCGCTCGAACTCGCGCCGCGCCGGATCGCGGTCAACGTCGTGGCGCCGGGCGCCATTGCGACCGACTTTAGCGGCGGCATCGTGCGGGACAATCCGGAGGTCAACAAGGCGGTGGCGGAACATACCGCGCTGGGCCGCGCGGGATTGCCGACTGACGTGGGGCCCGTGATTGCGGGTCTACTGTCGGATGACTTTGGCTGGGTGAACGCGCAGCGCATCGAGGTGGCCGGCGGCATTCATATTTGATTTCGCGGGTTAAGGCGTGACGCTTTTGCCGGAGGCGTCGACTTCGATACCCCAGTCGCCCTGTTCGAGCCAGTCGTCGCCGAGCAGTTCGGCCGGATGCTGCGTGCGGCTCTGGCCGTTGCCGCATCGCATGTCGTTGGCCGGGCAGTAGTGGTCGCAGCCCCAGCACAGGCGCTCGGGGTGCAGCGGGTGAATCGGAAACTTCTTTGCCATGTCGTCGCCCCTGTGCAATCTCGGACAAAACGCAATATTGAGATTGTCTTCCTTCCGCGGCAAGGTGGCGGATGGCAGAGTGTCGCGCCCAGGAAGCTCGGTGAAGACGGGAAAAGGTCGCGTCGCTCTCCCTGCGTGTTGTTGCCACAGGGTCATGCTATGGTCGTACGGCGTCCGGCCGATCCGGTCGCCGCGCCTGGAAGCGCTGAACACAACGACCCGCGTGCTTCTCCATGACCCGTTCGAGTCTTCTCCCGCCAAAGCGGCGCCGTGCGTGGCCGCTGATGCTGTTGTGCGCCGTCGTCATCGTCCTGGCTGCCATGGTGCTGGCGGCCTGGCTGACGTTGCGCGGCAGCTTGCCGCAGCTGGACGGCACGCGTGCCGCGCCGCTCTCCGCACCGGTGACGATCGGGCGCGACGCACTTGGCGTGCCGACGGTGCAGGGCGGCACGCGTGGCGACGTTGCGTATGCGAGCGGCTTCCTTCACGCGCAGGACCGCTTCTTCCAGATGGACTTGCTGCGCCGGGTCGCGGCCGGCGAGATGGCGGCGCTCATCGGCCCGGCGGCGCTGGCGCTGGACCGCCGCGACCGGCCCTTGCGCTTTCGCGAACACGCGCAGGCGGCGCTCGCCGCGCTCTGCGCCGACCAGCGGGAGCTGATCGAGCGCTATACGGCGGGCGTCAACGACGGCCTGCGCTCGCTTCGCGCGCGACCGTTCGAATACTGGCTGTTGCGCGCGCAACCGGCGCCGTGGCGTCCGGAAGACACGGTGCTCGCCGTCTACGCGATGTACTTCGATCTTCAGTATGACCAGGTGAGGCGCGTGCTCTCGCGCGCAGCGCTGCGCGAGCGCGTGCCGGCCGATCTGCTTGCGTTCCTGCTGCCTGAGACGAGCCACTGGGACGCCCCGCTCGACGGGCAGCGCGCGTTGGCGCTGCCGCCGGCGGCGCTGCCCGCTGCGCCGCCATCATGGTTGCCGTCAACGCAGTCCGGTGCCGTTGCCGAACCGGATGCCACCGCGCTGCTCGCCGGCCTGCCTGCTTTCGTGAACGCCTTCGCGGGCGCCGGGAGCGCGGTCGATTCGATGGTCGGCAGCAACGGTTTCGCGGTCGACGGCGCGCACAGCGCACACGGCGGCGCGCTGCTCGCGAGCGACATGCACCTCGGCCTGTCGCTGCCGAACATCTGGTACCGGATCTCGCTCGTCTATCCCGCGCCCAACGGCGGCGAGCGGCGTGTCACGGGCGTCAGTTTGCCGGGTACGCCGTTCGTCGTGGCCGGCAGCAACGGTCATATCGCGTGGGGCTTCACGAACAGCTACGGGCGCTTCGTCGATCTGGTCGAACTTCAACGCGATCCGGCCGATCCACTGCGCTACCGTGTCCCGGGCGGCGGATGGGAGCGTGCGCAGGTGATTCACGAGCGGCTCGACGTGAACGGCGGCGCGAGCGTCGATCTGCCGGTCGTGCAAACGCGCTGGGGGCCGCAACTCGTGGTCGGCGAGCGCGCGTATGCATTGCATTGGGTCGCCCAGGATCGGCAGGCGACCAACATGAACTTCATGCGGCTCGAAGGCATCACGAACGTCGCCGACGCGTTGCGCGCCGCGCAGACCTTCGGCATGCCGACGCAGAACTTCATGGCGGCCGACGCGCAAGGCCATATCGGCTGGACGCTTGCCGGACCGCTGCCGCGCTTCGCGCATGCCGATGCGGACGCTGAGGCGGACGGTCAGGCGGCAGCCCTCTCGGGCTTGCCGTACCGCTCCGGGACGTACGCCGGTTGGCAAGGGTATCGGACGCCCGACGCGTATCCCGTACGCGTCGATCCGCCGGCCGGCCGCATCTGGACCGCGAACAACCGCACCCTGCCGAGGGAGGGGGTGGCGCAGATCGGCGACGCCGGCACGGATCTCGGCGCGCGCGCCACGCAGATTCGCAACGACCTGCTCGCGCTGCCGCACGCGAGCGAGCACGACATGCTCGCGGTGCAGACCGACGACCGCGCGTTCTGGATCGAGCACTGGCGCCGCGTGGCGCTCGACGCACTCGATGCGCGCGCGCTCGACGGTCATCCCCAACGCGCCGAATTCCAGCGCCTCGTTCAGGCGTGGGATGGCCGCGCCGATGTGAATGCAGTCGGCTACCGGCTGATGCGTGCGTTCTACGACTCGCTCTACGAAGCATGGTTCGGTGTACTGGACAAGCAGATGGCCGCGATTGCGCCGGACCTCAGCTATCGCGCGGCGAACTCGCGTTACGAAGCGACGATGGAGACGCTGGCCGATCATCGCGCGTGGATACCGGGCGGCTTTGCGGACTGGCGTGCGTTCATGCTGGACCGCATCGATCACGCGATCGCCCGGTTGCCCAAGGGCACCAGGCTCGAAGAGGCGCGCTGGGGCGTGCGCAACCGCTCGGTAATTGCGCATCCGTTCGCGCGCATGGTGCCGGCGTGGCTGCCGTGGGTTCGCGGCTGGCTCAGCGCGCCGCATGACCCGCTGCCCGGCGACATCAACATGCCGCGCGTGCAGACGCCGGCGTTCGGCGCGTCCGAGCGCTTCGCGGTGTCGCCGGGGCGCGAGCAGGACGGCATCTTCGAGATGCCGGGCGGCCAATCGGGCAATCCCATGTCGCCGTATTTCCTCGCGGGGCATGAAACGTGGGTGCATGGCGACGCGGCGCCGTTCCTGCCGGGTACGGCGGTGCACACGCTGAAGCTCGTACCGGCCGGCGCGCAGCAGGCCGGAAATTAAGGGTTCTCAGGCTGACGGGCGGCCTGGCAGCGCTTGCGCCCCGGCAACGCGTCATGGATGCCACGTCCCGCTCGGAACGCAGCGCGCGTGGCGGGTTAGCAGAACTCCGCTGACACCGCTAGACGCTAGAAGCGCTGGCTGATTCTCGCCGTGAGCCACATAAAACAGAATCGAATAAGGGGACAGCCATGAAGTGGCTCGATTGCATGACGGTGTTCAAAAAGCTGCTGACAGCATTCGCCGTTGTGATCGTATTTGCGGTGGCCGTCGCAAAACGCGGCCCTCGTTGAGCAGGCGGCCGCCGCGGCAAGGCCGATGGCCGATCAGGCGGCGCAGTTGCAGCAGGCGGTGTCGATTTTCAGGTTTGCGGGCGCTTGACGTGAGCGCTCGTGCCGTCGCGATGGCTGCGACATCGAGTTGAATTGTCAACTAAAGCTCGCCGGCATGCTGTTTGGCTCGCGCGGCGCGCGATGCTTACCCAGCCATTTCGCGAGATCGGCCGCGGACATCGCTTTTGAGTAGTACCAGCCCTGGCCATACTGCACGCCCTTGCTACGCAGCCACGTCACCTGTGCGCCGGACTCCACGCCCTCGGCGATGATTTTCAGCCCCAACTCGTGGGCCATTGAAATGATGTGCGGCGCGACGACGCTCGAGGCAGTATCCTGGACGATCGTATCGACGAACGACTTGTCGATCTTCAGCACATCGATTTCGAAGGTCTGCAGATACGACAGGCTCGAGTAGCCGGTTCCAAAGTCGTCGATATAGATGGGGTGGCCCGCGGCCCGGAAGGCCGCAATGACACCCCGCGTGGCCTCTGCGTTCATGAAGCTGCGCTCCGTCGCCTCGATGCGGATTTGCGCGGGCGCGATGCCGGTTCCTTCGAGCGACGCGCTAAGCAGGTTCAGAAAGCGCAAGCTCTGCAGATCCTCGCCGCTCACGTTGATCGAGACATAAAATGCTGGGTTCGCCGTGAGCAGTTTTCCTAGCTGCGCGATGGTCTTTTCGAGCACGAGATCGGTCAGCGGCTGAATGAGGTGATTGTCTTCGGCCACGCGCACGAAGACCTCGGGCGAGATGGCGCGCCCGTTCAGTGTCCAGCGCACCAGCGCTTCGGCGCCTGCGCACTGGTTGTCCTCGAGCCGCACGATGGGCTGGAAAACCACGTCGATCTTGCGCCGGGTGATGGCCCACTGCAGCGTTGACGGGAACGAGAGTTGCCGGGAAACGCGCTTGTAGGCGAGCCAGGCGAGCGCGGCGCCCGCGAACACGCCGATGGTCAGCCACGCGGCGAGCAGCTTGGGCCAGTCGCCCGCCACGCTGCTGCGCGGCGACTTCACCACGACGCCAAGCGGACGTGTCGACGATCGGGCGACAGCGTAATTCCAGTCATTGCTGTTGACGTTGCCGCTGCGCTTCCACGCATCGAGCATGTCGTCCGGATCCGCGCCGGCCGAGACGGCGAGGAGCCTTCCCGTCGAAATCTGGACCACGGCGATAGGGCGCCTCGCCGGATCGATGAGATCGACATAGGAGCCCGGGTCGATGGAGACGTAGTGGCCATTGCGGCCAATCTGAATGTCCTTGCGGACGTCGCTTAGCGGGCTCTTCTGCTGGAACCACACCAGGTAGCCGTCGTCGCTGCGATAGTCGGGCGGCGGCAGCGTGAGATCCTGGTTGCGCACGTCACCAAGCAGCGGAGAGCAGAGATAGTGTCCCTTGGCGTATGCGCCAGCATCCTGAACATAGCGGTAGTTGTAGATGACACGCGCGGCCAGTTGGAGGTTGGACGGCGAACAGGGCGCGCCCGGTTCCCGGTCCAGGTCGGAAAGGGCGGCAAAAGCCTGGTACGTGACGAGGTCCGTACGCATCACCGCCTTGTCGGCGAACTCCCTGAGCTCGGCGCGATCACGCCGCTGGGCGTCCTTGTTCGCAACGTAAAGACTCGTGAAAACGGGGACGAGGGTGGCGAGGCACCCGAGTGCGACCGAAGCGGAAATCAGCGTGATGCGCTTGATCATTTCGCACCCCGGGGGATGGAACGTTAGGGAACGAACCAGAGGCTGGACGCACACGTGGGCGGCGGCCCCACCGATGCTCGGGAGCCCGAACATCAGGCCCAAGCATACTCTTCGGCGTTCCGTTTTCAACGGGCAAACACGTTGGCGGCGTTTGCGCAGGCGCCACGGTTGTCCTGGCGGTAGGACCATGGTCCGATTGTGCGCATGCGCCACGTCCGGCACGATCTGCCTGTGTTGCTCGCCAGGTTCGCTGCTCAGGGGAGCGTGAATGGGGACTCTGTCCAACTTCGTGAAGCACGCATGGTTTGCCGCCGTGGTGGCGCTCGTGGCCGGTTGCGCCCAGCCGTGGCAAAGCGTCGAGCCCGGCGCCGACCAGTCCGCGTTGATCGCGCGCCTCGGGCCGCCGCGCGAAACCTATAACCTGCCGGACGGCGGCAAACGGCTCATGTGGCCGACCCAGCCGATGGGGTCGACGAACACCGTTGCCGATATCGACGCGAGCGGCAAGGTCGTGAGCTTGCGTCAGGTCTTGCAGGAGAGCGAGTTCTATCGCGCGAAAGTCAACGAATGGACACGTAACGATGTCCTGATCAATTTCGGCCGGCCCGCGGAGACAGCCTACTTTTCGCGCATGCAGCGGGAAGTCTGGTCCTACCGCTACATCGAGAACAACATCGATTACATGATGTTTCACTTCTACTTCGACGATCAGGGCATCTTGCGGCTCACGCAGAAGACGACTGATCCGTTACGCGACCGGAACCTGAGGCGCGGCTTCTAAACCAGGTTCCGTTCGGAGGCGTGCGCCGCGCGGAGGCGTGTATGCGCAACGCCTGGCATTCGACGACCCTGCACCGCCTCGCGCGCGCGTGGCTATTGGCTTTGGCTTTGCTGCTCGTGCTGCCCAGCGTCTTGCGGGCAATGGAGTTCAAGATCTACTACCAGCCCGATCTAAAACTGAAGATGGTGATCGGGAAGGGAAAGATTCAGAGCGGCGATGCCGAAAAGTTTCTGGCAGCCGCCAAACTCGCCGACCGTGATCGCGAAGGACTCGTGCCCCTGGTCCTGGATAGCCCCGGCGGAAACGTCGAAGCGGCTTTTCGCGTGGTGGATGCAATGGATCAGGTCAGGGTCTATACGATCGTTGCGGACAATGCGCGGTGCGCGTCCGCATGCGCCTCGATTCTGTTCGCCTCAGGGGAGCGTAGAAGTGTCATGGGCACGGGGCAGCTTGGCTTTCACAGTTGCTATCGGCGCGCCGGGAGCACCTACGCCGAGGACTCGCTCTGCAACGAAATCATCGCGGCGAACGCCATGCAACGGGGCGTGAGCCACGCCGGCATCAACCGCTTCGTCGAGCAGTATGGTGCGGCAGACATGGCGTGGGTCGGGCGCAATATCGCGTGCACTTTGCTTCACGGGCTTTGCAGGCCTGGGCTGCTGGAAGCGCAGCCCGCAACGAAAGCGGCGCTGGCGCAAAGCTTCAATTGCAGCGAACTCATCTCCGCTCAGGCACAGCTGGTTTGCGGAGATTCGGAACTCGCCAGCATCGACAAGACCATGGCAGAAGCCTATCACCAGAAGCTGAAGGTATCGACCAACAAAGACCGGCTAAGGGCAGAGCAACGGGCATGGCTTCGAAACTCGCGCAATGCGTGCGGTGACAAGGCGTGCCTGTTGAAAAGCTATCGGCTTCGCGTAGCAGAACTGAAGCGGCGCGGTTAGTGGCAATACAGGTCGTTTTCCGCGTTGAACATGTCGAACGCGAGATTGATTGCCTGATCTTTGCGCACGGTCGCCAACCACCGGCTACGTCGCCAGGCCGTCACCGTGTCGCCGACGAAGACGGCGCTCGCCGCGTCGCCCGCGCGCGTCGCGATGAACGCGGCCTGCGCAGCGATCGTTCCGGGTAGCGGGCGATAGTAGGACCAGTCCGCCTGCTTGAGCAGCGCCTCGATCACGAACTCGTCGTCGACGAGGGCGGCGCAATCGCCCGCCTGGAACGCCAGCAGGGCATCGAGCGGTCGATCGAAACCGTGCATGTTCGTGTGGTACTCGCGCGCTGCGCGCTGTGCATAAGGGTTGCCTTGCGATGCGCAAATCGCGCGGCCGCGCAGGTCGCGCCATGTCCGCACGGTGCCATGGCCCAGCACGAGCGCCATGCCACGGCCGCTCGAATACGAAGCCGGCGCGAACGCAACCCGCGCGTCGGGAGAGAAGCCCAGGCCGGCGATCGCGGCGTCGGCTTTGCCCGACTGCAGGGCGGCACGCGCGGCGGCCGGTTCGACCAGCAGGAACTGCACGGGCAGCCCCGCGCGGCGAGCGAGATCCGAAGCGAGCGCCGCCGCGAACGGATCGGGCGAGCGCGCCGTGCGGTCGACCTTGCCGACGTAAAGCGTGGGCGCGGGGCGCGGCGGCACCGCCACGATCAGCACGCCGCGCGCTGTCGCAGCGGCGAAAGGCCGGTCGCTCTCGGGAAGGGTGCGTGGCAAGTCGCCGTTCAGCACCCACGCGAGCAGCGCGAGCGATGCGACCAATGCGAGCGTGGCCGTTAGCGTGGTGGCCGGCCAGCGCAAGCGCCGCGGAACTGCCGAGGCGTCGAGCGGAACGTTGCTAGCCATTCTGCGCGAGCCCGACGCGCCAGCGCAGCAGTTGCCGTTCGAGGATCGACAGGCTCTGATTGATCAGCAGTCCAAAGATGGCGAGCAGAACGATGCCCGCGTACATGTCGGGAATCTGAAACGTCTCCTGCGAATTGAGCGTATAGAAGCCGAGCCCCGAACGCGCCCCGATCATTTCCGCCGCCACCAGCGCGGTAATGCTGTATGCGCCCGCCAGCCGCACGCCCGTGAGGATCTGCGGCAGCGCCGCCGGCAGCACGACCCTCGTCGCGATAAAGCGCTGAGAGGCGCCCATCGAGCGCGCGCAGTCGATCAGCACGCGCTCGACCTGCTTGACCCCCGCAATGGTATTGAGCAGCACCGGCCAGAACGCAGCCCACACGACAATGGCGATCTTCGACGACTCGCCGATGCCGAGAAACAGCATGAAAACCGGAAAGAGCGCGAAGGCCGACACCTGGCGCAGCAGCTGAAAGACGGGATCGACGATGCGCTCGACGCGACGGAACCATCCCAGCAGGAAGCCGCATACGATGCCACCGGCCACGGCGAGCAGCAGGCCGCTAATGGAGCGCACGGCGCTCGCGCCGATATGCGTCCACGCGTCGCCGTTTTCGAAGAGCCGCGCGATTGCGAGGGCGACCTGTGAAGGCGGGCTCAGGTACGCCGCGTTGACCACGCCGAGCCGGGGCAGCAACTCCCACAACAGCAGGAAGGCGATGAGCGCGATGGAGCGCTCCACGCCCACATAAAGGCGTGCGATAGATGAAGCTGCATGCACGCGCCGCAGGCTGCGCGAGGATTCGCGGACCGCGCCCCGGTTGGACATCGAGTCAGACATCGAATCGGACATGATCGGCTCCCGTCAATGCATCGGTTTGCGGCTGTACGTCGAGCCGTGTGTCGAGTTCCGTGCTGAGGCTCGCCCACGCGCGCTGCCGCAGCGCGACGAACGCCGCCGAGTGACGCAGCGCGGCGTCGCGCGGGCGCGGCAGATCGACGTCGATGATCTCTTTTACGCGACCAGGGCCGCGCCCGAGAATGGCGATGCGATCGGAGAGAAAGATCGCCTCGTCGATGCTGTGCGTGACGAACACGACGGTCGTGGCGCTTTGCTCCCAGATCGCGAGCAATTCCTGCTGAAGCAATTCGCGCGTCTGCGCATCGAGCGCGCCGAACGGCTCGTCCATCAGCAAAATCTCGGGGCCATAAGCAAGCGCGCGAGCGATCGCCACGCGCTGGCGCATGCCGCCGGAAAGCTGATGCGGATAATGATCCGCGAACTCCAGCAGGCCCACGAGGCGCAAAAAGCGTTCGGCTTCGCTGCGCCGCGCGGCGCGCTTCATGCCGCGAATTTCGAGTCCCGCTTCCACGTTCTTGCGCACGGTGCGCCACGGAAAGAGCGCGTAGCCCTGAAACACGAAGCCGAGCTTTTGCCGCACGGCGCTCACGGGGTCGCCGTCCACGCGAACATCGCCCGAGGTTGGCGGCGTGAGGCCGGCGAGCACGTTGAGGAAGGTCGACTTGCCGCAGCCGCTCGGGCCCAAAAGCGCCATGAATTCGCCGTCGCGTACGGCGAGATCGAAGCGCTTGAGGACCGTATGATGCGTGTCCGTTTGCGCGTTTCCATAGGTGAGCGAGAGATCGCGCGCGACGATCTTCTCGCGTAGCGCAGTTGCCGTGCTCACGAGCGCGTTCCGCTCGGCAAGGTCGTCGCGCTGGCCTGGGCCTCGTGCTTCGCGAACGGATTGAAGTCGTTCGTGTAGACATCCTTGACGTTGACCTTGCCCTTCGGAATCTTGCCCGCCGCCTCGAGAATATCGATGTAGTACTGGATGGGCGGCTCCGTGACCACGAGATCCTTCACGTAGGCATAGCGCTCCACGAGCCGAACGTCGATGCCGAGCCGCTCGGCCGTCAGCTTGCGCGCTTCGTCGGGATGCGCATTGACCCAATTGCCCGCCTTCGCGATGGCCGTGACGAAGTCGCGCACCGCCTGCGGGTGGGCGCGGGCGAACGCGCCGTTCACGCTATAGGGCGCCATGCCGCCAAGGCCGTGATCCTCGTCCCAGTCGCTCCACAGCTTGCGCAGTTGCGGATCGGCTTCCGCCGAGCCGGAAAAGGGCGGATGAATGATCGCGACGTCCACGTTCTTCGTGACGAGCGCCTGCTCGGACTGATTGTCGGGCACGACGAGCCAGTTCACCTTCGAAACATCCGCGCCGTGTTGCGCCAGATACTTCTTGGTGACGAACTCCGCGCACGCGCCGAAGCTGTTGAACGCCACGGTTTTGCCTTCGAAGTCCTTCGGCCCGAGAATGCGCGAATCCTTGCGCACGAAATACTTCATGTGGGGTGCGTCGGGCAGCGTTTCGCCGCCTGCGGAAATGACCTTGATATCGGCGCCGCTGGCGATTGCGGAGATGACGAGCGGCACCATGCGCGTGCCGAAGTCGATATCGCCGGTACCTACGAGCGGAATGATCTGCGGCGCGGAAATCTTGCCGACATATTTGGGCCGCGTGCTCGTATTGTCGAAATAACCCAGCTTGTCGGCGAGATAGACAAGGTCGAACGCGGGATTGTCGGGGTACTTGAAGTAGGTGATTTCCTGCTGCGCCGACGCGTGTTGGGTCGCGGCAGACGCGTCTTGCGCCTGCTCTCCATGCGGCTTGCAACCGCTTGCGAGAATCAGGGCCGAAGCCGCGCAGGCGGCAAGCAGGACGGTTCCGGTGGAGTGCCGGCGGATTTTCGGGGAGAACGCCTTCATGAGCGGGAGACTCGGCAACGAGCAGGGTAGGTAAGTGAATTGACGATGCTCGATGATTGTCGATCTGCAACGATTTCAGGCAAACCAACGAATTATGATTTGCTTAGTTGTTCGTATCGACAAGGCGCCAATCCGGCTACTTCTGCTGGTGCTTCGAAATATCCGCTGCTGCGGTGGTCCTGCTTTTTGCGTTGATCGGGTGCGAAAGGGGCGGACTGCGCGCCACGCCGCTTTCACACGCTCAAGGCAGCGAGATCGTCAGATTCGCCGATTGCGGCCCGAGCTTGATGAGTTGCGTGTACGGCGCGAGCATGTGCACCGTGCTGTCGCGCAGCCAGGTGCTGAGGCCGAGCCAGGCGAGCAGACCCACCAGCGCGAATACCGCGCCGATCGACCACAGCGGCACCTCGCGCTTGAGGCGGTGCGCAACCTGATCGGGCAGCGGCCAATGCGGCGCGAAGGGCGCGCGCTTGCCCTTGATATGGGCGATCTCGTCGCCCAGGCGTGCCGTGAGATAGGCGAGCTTTTCCGGCCCTTCGAGAATGTACTTGCCCTGGAACCCGAGCAGCAGGCACATATGGAAGACCTCGAGCGACTGCAGTCGCGGCGCGCCCTGCGCGCGACATTCCTCGAGATACTGGAAGAACTTCTCGCCGGCAAGCTGCTCGCCGAACAGCGCGAGCTGCAAGGGGCGGCGTTCCCACTCGGTGCGAATACGGAACGAGGACGCCAGCACCGATTCGTCGAGTGCGGCGCAGAACGCGAACTTGGCCGCGTACACGTCTTCGGCCGCGCCGTTCAGTTTCTTCGCGCCGCGCTCGAAGTCGCCCAGAAACTGCTGCACGCGCGCGCCGAATTCGCTGGCGTCGCCAGGCTCGCGGCCGTTCTTCAACAGGAACAGCATGAAGAAGCCGTCGTAGAGCAGATCGAGCAGCGAGCGCACCTGGTAAGCGGGTTCTGTGGCGGGCGCGGGGTGATTCACGGCCGGCGCCGCGTCGCCGAAAAGGGAAGGGGCGTTGCTCATGACGTCACCGCGATCAGTTCGAGTTTGAGATCGTTGATGCCCGAGGGCGCGTAGACCATGGCCGACTGCGCTTGCACCATGCGCTCATAAAGTGTGCTGCGCGCCTCGAACGCGAAGTAGCATGCGCCGGGTCGCACGGGAATGGCGGGCGGCACCTGGGGCGTGTAGACGAGCCGCACGCCCGGCATGGCCGAGAGCACGAGCTTGTCGACGTCGTCGGGCGCGCCGACCTTGAAGCGCGCTGGCACGGCTTCGACGAGATCGACGGCGGGCATGTCCGCTGAAACGGCGAGGTAGAACGTGGTCTTGTCGTCGATCTTGCCCGAATCGAGTCGGCCGATATGGAACGACGGGCGCACTTCTTCGAGCGCAATGGCGAAGTATTGCGTGGAGATCACCGTTTCGAGCAGGTCGCGCAGAATCGTATCGAGGCGCGCAAAGCCGGGGCCGGGATCGTCGTGGCGGTACGCTGGCAGGTCGGCCAGCGCGTAGCCCTTGGAGAACGTCATGAGCTGGCCCGCGAGGCGCAGCAGCTCGTGAAAGAGCCGCTCGGGGTGAAGCGCCGCATGCTGATAGAGATGCGCGAGCGTGGCGAACGCGCCGCTCGCCGTATGCAGCAGCCAGAACGAGGCGATGTCGCCCGAACGGAACTCGATGATGTTCTTGGTCGGCTCGCGATGAAAGCCATAGAGCGCATTGACCTTGGCCTGCAGCGCGTCGATGAGGCGGCGCAGCCGCTGGTGCAGGAGCGGCGATGCTTCGATGGCGAGACTCGGTGGCACGAAGCTTTCGTCGACCTCGAATCCCGAAGTCGCGGTGCGCCGCACGCGTGCGACGGGCACCGAGAGCAACTGGTCGCGCGGCTCGCTGTGCGCGATCAGCTTGACGTTCGTCTTCAGGAACGTCACGTCGGCCTGCGCCGCGTCCGTGTAGTGATCGGCAACGCTCGCCTGCTCGCTCACGTAGCGTGTGACGAAGCCCTCGTTGCGATCCGGCGCGTAGTTCGTACCGGTTTCGCGCATCTGGTGCAGCGCCAGGTAGAACGTGAATTCGTTGATGCCCTCGGGCAGCGTGTCGAGCGCGACGGGCGGCGGCAGGTCGTCGGCCTGCGGCGCGCTGTAGAGCGTGCCGTCCGGGAACACGAGCGCGACTTCGCTCATGCGCAGCATGTTGCTGCCCAGTGCATCGTGGTCGAGCCGCGCGGTGCGCACGCCCCAGTTGTACGGCGCAATGGCCTGGATCGATTCGAAGAGGCGCGCTTCGTGATAAGCGTCCTGCCGCTGGAAGTGCTGAGGCCTCAGGAACAGGCCCTCTCCCCAAAGCACTTTCGAGGAATAACTCATGTTAAATCGGCTTTATGCGTGATTCGGCCCGTGCCGCTCGCGCCGGCGATCGGCGGACTGAAATTGTTAAATATCCCGCGTGCTCGTTACTCTGCCCGGTGCTTTGTCCTTTATTCACCCGCAAGTCACCGACGAAAGCAGATTCAGCTGCTGCGGCGGTAATCCCTGGTCCGGCGAGATCACGGTGCCGCTCGTGACGGTCATTGCGCAGTTATGCAGGCCGACCATTATGCCGGATTTCTCGGATTTCGCAGGATCGAAGGCGAACTTCCAACGCTGCATGGCCGGATCGCGGAATAGCGCGACGATGCCGAATGCCTGCGCCTCGCGTGAAACCTTTTCGGTGGCGTTATATCGCTGGCCGGGAATGAGCGTCACTTCGCGCACGCCGAGCAGGTCGGCGCCCAGCGCGCTCTTTTCTTTTGCCGGGTCGGTGAACGTATCGAACGATGCCTGCTGGAATGACGTAGGGTCCTTCAGCACATAGAGCCGCACGACGAGCGCAAGTGGCTTGCGGTCGGTCGCCGCGTTGAGGTTTTGCGCCGCCAATAGCGTGATACCGAGGTCGCGCGGGGGTTTCTGGCTGTCCGGCACGTCGGGCTTGCCGATGCCCGCGAGCTGCAAGGCCGCCGACGCCGCACTGCCGAGCGCCGGCACGGCCGCCGCGCAGCCGGCGAGTTGCGCCGTGGCGACGAGGAGCGATGCGAAACGAATAACACGCGCATTCATTATTTGTTGGCCAGGCGTGAATGCCCAGGGTCCGTTAAGTGGTGATATGCGATCCGGATAATGCTATCCGCATAAAAGCGCATTTACCCCGCGTGGCGCCGATAAGCGGTTGATTATGTGATGCGGCAAACTTTTCCGGCTCGCTCGCGTTTTCAATTGCACGAGTGAGAAATTCTTTCCTGTGTGAATTTCTTGTGGCAGTAAACCCCGCATCAAAGAAGCGATTTAGTGTCGGCGCATTACATTAAGAAGTTGAATTATCAAAATTTGGGCTGTACTATACCCGCGCGCTCGAGCTAAAGCAAAACTCTAGTTCCCTTCCATCGAATTAATAATTACACGTTGGTGAAAGAATGATAAACCGGGTCATTTCAAGGCTCTCCGGGGTGGTGCTGGCATGCGGGGTAATCGCGGGCTGCGCTACGCAGGACCATAATCTCGCGGCGTCGCCAGACGCATTCAACAAGGCGCTAGCCGACGCCGATACCGCGGCGAAGGGCGGCGATCAGGATCGCGCGATCGCGCTTTACCAGAAACTCGCCGCGGCGGATCCCACGCGCGAAGAGCCGTGGTCGCGCATCGCGCAGATCCAGTTCCAGCAGCAACACTATGGACAGGCCATCGTGGCGGCGCAGGAAGCGCTGCAGCGCGATCAGACCGACCGCGCCGCGAAGAGCGTGCTGGCCGTGGCCGGCCTGCGTGTCGCGACGCAGTCGCTCGGCGAACTGCGCCAGGATGCCTCGCTGCAGGGCGACGCGAAGTCCGATGCGCAGGCGCTCGCGAAGCAGTTGCGCGACACGCTCGGCGAGGATTCGCTGTTCCCGCCCGAGCAGGCGGAAAAAACCGCGCCGAAGAAGCGCCGCATCGTTCGCCACGTGCAGAAGCCGGCGGCGAAGCCCGTTGAAACGGCCGAGGCCGCGCCGGCTGCACCGTCTGCGCCTGCTGCCCCCGCGGCTGCGGCTCCCGCGCCAGCGCCCGCCAAAGCGGCGCCGGCCAAAGCGGCTGCAAGCGGTGGTGCGTCCGATCCGTTCAGCGCACTGCGCTGAACCGCCCGGCGGTGAATTGCTGACAACAGGTCTTGAACGACTCGAACAGGGGAGCCCTCGATGGCCAAGAAAGAAAGTATTCAGAAGCGCTTGCAGAAAGTGCGGCCGCCGCGCGTCCAGTTGACGTACGAAGTCGAACTCGGCGACGCCATTGAGGTGAAGGAGTTGCCGTTCGTAGTCGGCGTGATGGGCGATCTCGCGGGTCAGTCGGAAGTCGAGCAGCCGCGGCTGCGCGACCGCAAGTTCGTCAATATCGACCGTGACAATTTCGATGACGTCATGAAGGGCATCGAGCCGCGCGCGGCGTTCCAGGTCGAGAACCGCTTGAGCGAGGCGGGCGGAAAATTCGCCGTGGATTTACGCTTTCATTCGATGGCCGACTTCAATCCCGACGAAGTCGTCGCGCAGGTCGAGCCGCTGCGCCGTCTGCTCGAGGCGCGCTCGAAGCTCGCGGACCTGCGCAACAAGCTCGCCGGCAACGACAAGCTCGAAGACCTGCTGAGCGAGGTGCTGGCCAATACGCAGCAGTTGCAGGCGCTCGCGGGCAAAACGAGTGGCACCGGCGAAGCGGATCGTGGCGAGCGCGACGAATCCAGCGACGGCAACGAGCAATAAGCGCCAGGGGAGATCGACATGAATCAGCAGACTGGCGCAGTTCGCGCACCGGCCCTGGAAGAAGCCCAGGCCGCGCCCTCGTTGCTCGACGAGATCGTCGAAAAGAGCAAGGTGGCCAAATCCGAATCCGAACACGCGCGCGCGAAAGACCTCATTGGCGAGCTCGTGCATCAGGTGCTGGAAGGCACCGTGATCGTCTCGAACAATCTTTCCGCGACGATCGATGCCCGCGTGGCCGAACTCGACCGCCTGATCTCGGCGCAGTTGAGCGCCGTGATGCACGCGCCGGAATTCCAGGGGCTCGAAAGCACCTGGCGCGGCCTCGAGTATCTGTGCAAGGAAAGCAATACCGGCTCGACCATCAAGATCAAGGCGCTGCACGCGCCCAAGCGTGACGTCGTGCGCGACTTCAAGACCGCCGTCGAATTCGACCAGAGCGCGCTCTTCAAGAAAATCTACGAAGAAGAATTCGGCACGTTCGGCGGCGCGCCGTTCGGTGCGCTGATTGGCGACTATGAAGTGACGCGCCAGCCCGAAGACATGTATTTCATCGAGCAGATGTCGCACGTTGCGGCAGCGGCGCATGCGCCGTTTGTCGCATCGGCGTCGCCGGAACTGCTTGGGCTCGAGTCGTTCGCCGACCTCGGCAAGCCGCGCGATCTCGGCAAGGTGTTCGACACCGTCGAATACACGAAGTGGAAGTCGTTCCGCGACGCGGAAGATTCGCGCTACGTAGGTCTCACGCTGCCGCGCTTTCTCGGCCGCCTGCCGTTCAATCCGAAGGACGGCGCGACGGCCGAAGGCTTCAACTTCGTCGAAGACGTGGACGGCACCGATCACGCGAAATACCTCTGGTGTAACGCGGCCTGGGCCTTTGCGGCGCGCCTGACCGCCGCATTCGACGACTTCGGCTGGTGCGCGGCGATTCGCGGCGTGGAAGGCGGCGGACTCGTGGAGGACCTGCCCACGCACACGTTCAAGACCGACGACGGCGAAATCGCGCTGAAATGCCCGACCGAAATTGCCATCACCGACCGGCGCGAAAAGGAACTGAGCGACCTCGGCTTCATTCCGCTCGTCCATTGCAAGAACTCGGACTACGCTGCGTTCTTTGCCGCACAGTCAGTGCAGAAGCCCAAAAAATATAGTACCGACAACGCGAACGCGAACGCCGTGCTTTCGGCGCAGCTGCAATACATCTTCTCGGTGTCACGCGTGGCGCACTATCTGAAGGCGATGATGCGCGACAAGATCGGCAGCTTCGCGTCTGCACAGAACGTCGAAGTGTTCCTGAACCGCTGGATTTCGCAGTACGTGCTGCTCGACGACAACGCCTCGCAAGAGCAAAAGGCGCAGTTTCCGTTGCGCGAGGCGTCGATCCAGGTCAGCGAGATTCCGGGCAAGCCGGGTTCGTACCGGTCGGTCGCGTTCCTGCGGCCGCACTTCCAGCTCGACGAGCTGTCGATTTCGCTGCGGCTCGTGGCGGATCTGCCGAAGCCGGCTAATTCATAAAACCGCGCAAGCGCGCGAATGAGTTGAGCAGGAGCGGTCCGCCATCCAGCGGATCGCTCCGGGAAGCAACCCGGGGCATCGCCTTTGGGCTCGCGTTAGCAAACTACCGTAAACCACCACTCTGGGGAGTCGAGGCGTTATGAAGGACATCTATCTAAAATTCGGAAATCCGGCCATCAAGGGCGAGTCGCAGGACAAGGACCACGCCGGCTGGATCGAAATCGATTCGTGGAATCACTCGATTCTGCAGCCGCGTTCGGCAACGGCCTCGACGGCCGGCGGTCACACGGTCGAGCGCTGCGAGCATGCCGACATGCGCTTCCTGAAGGACATCGACGTCGTGAGCCCGCTGCTCTATCAGCACGCTTCGGGCGGCACGACCTTCGACGAAGTCACGATCGACTTCATGCGCTCGGACGGCGAGGGTAACCGCATCAAGTACCTCGAAATCAAGCTCAAATACGTGATCATTTCCAGCATCACGCCGGAAGTGGTCGGCGAAGGGCTGCCCACGGAACAGTTCTCGCTGAAGTATGCGGCCGTGCAGTGGAAGTATACGCAGCAGAAGATCGGTGGCAACCAGGGCGGCAATGCGCAAGGCGCATGGAGCCTCACGAAGAACGACAAGACCTACGCGGTCTGACGCGATCGCGCGCAGGCGGCGTGCGCGCGATCGCGTGCACTGCCTGCGCCTGTTTCATCTGGCTGACCGACTCTATTTGAACCGATGAAGCGTTTCGAGCCAGGACTACTCGACAAGCTCTTCGACGACGATCCGCATTCGCCGGCACCGGCGGCAGTGCGGCAGTTCTCGATCGAAGAGCTCAAGGGGAGCGTTGCGCGCGATCTGGAGTCGATCCTGAACTCGCGCATCGCGTTCACCGAGCACGAACTCGCGCTGTTGCCCGAGTGCCGCCGCTCGATCCTGACCTACGGGCTGAACGATTTCGCTGGCTTGAGCCTTGCGAGTCATTACGATCGCGCGTTCATCTGCAAGTCGATCCAGCAGGCGATCGAGCGGCACGAGCCGCGTTTGCAGCGCGTTTCAGTGACGCTCGAACTGAACGAGCGCTCGACCAACGCACTGTACTTCGCGATTCAGGCGTTGCTGGTGGTGCATCCGGCGCAGGAGCCGGTGAGTTTCGACGCGATGCTGCAGCCTTCGACGCTGCAGTATTCGGTCACGCGCGCACGCGCAAAAGCCTGACGCGGCCGCGACCGGCGGCGCGCGACATGGCTTGACATAAAGGCAGTTTTGGGGGGCGGGAGCGTACCGATGGAAGAGCTGTTGCCGTACTACGAGCGCGAACTGTCGTTCCTGCGGCGTTATTCGCGCGAATTCGCCCAGCGCTATCCGAAGATCGCGGCCCGCCTCGCGATGACGGGGGAGCACTGCGAAGACCCGCACGTCGAGCGGATGATCGAGTCGTTCGCGTTGCTCGGCGCGCGCATCAACAAGCGTCTCGACGACGATTACCCGGAGTTCACCGAGGCGCTGCTGGAGGTGCTGTACCCGCATTATCTGCGTCCGTTCCCCTCGTGCTCGATCGCCCAGTTCGGCGCTGCAGGCGCGCTCGGCAATCTCACCGAGCCGGCCGTGATCGGGCGCGGCACGGAACTCAAGTCGCGGCCGATCCGCGGCGTGCAATGCCGCTTTCGCACCGCCTACGACGTGACGCTCGCACCGATCCGCATTTCGGAGGCGCGCTACGTGCCGGCGGCGATCGCACCGAGCGCGACCGTGCTGCCGCCGAATGCAACCGGCGTCCTGTCGATCACGTTCGAATCGACGTCGCCGCAGTTCGACCTCTCGGCGTGGAGAAGCGGCGCGCTGCGCACTTACCTGCACGGCGAGCAGTCGTTCATCGCGGCGCTCGGCGACTGCCTGTTCGTGCACGCGATTGCCGCTTACGCCGAGCCCGAACGCAATGGCCGCTGGCGCGCGCTCTCCGCGCTGCCGTTCGCGCAGGCCGGCTTCGACGTGGCGGATGCGCTGATCGACTATCCCGCGAAATCGCACCCGGCGTACCGCCTGCTCACGGAGTATTTCGCGTTTCCGGACAAGTTCGATTTCGTCGACTTCGACCTCGCGGCAATGACCGCAGTGGCGGGCCGCTGCCAGCGTCTCACGCTTCATATCGTGCTCAAGGACGTGCGCGGCGACTCGCACGTGGCGCGCTTGCTCGACGCGCTCGCGGCGCACCACCTGCGGCTCTTCTGCACGCCCGTGGTGAACCTCTTCAAGCAGCACGGCGAGCCGATTCGCCTCGATCATCAGGCGGTCTCGTATCCCGTGGTGGCAGAGGGGCGGCGCGCATTCGCCTATGAGGTCTATTCGATCGACTCCGTGCAACTGGTACGGCAACGCGCGCACGAAGAAACGGTCGTTGAGTTCCGGCCTTTCTATTCGCTGCGGCATGGCGAATCGATGCGCGCCGGCCACTACTGGTTCGCCCGGCGAGACGAATCCGTTGCGCAAAAGAGCCCGGGCTACGAAACCGAGATCTCGATCGTCGATATCGACTTCGAAGTGGATACCGAGCAAAACGAAACATTGAGCCTCGAGCTGACCTGTACCAACCGCGACTTGCCCACGGCGCTCGCGACCGGACTCGAAGGCGGCGATCTGTTTCTCGAGGGCGGCGCGATTGCGAACAGCATCGCGCTCTTGATGCGGCCAACACCGTGCGTGCGCTTCGAGCGCCGCCAGGCCGCGCACTGGCGGCTCATTTCGCATCTCGCGCTCAACCACGTCTCGCTGGTGAACCACGGCGCCACCACGCTCAAGGAAATGCTCGCGCTCTATGACCTGCGGCGCACGGCGGTGTCGGCGCGGCACGTGGACGGTATCGTCGATGTCGAGCAGCGCGCCGCCGTGCAATGGCTGCCCGGCAAACCGTTCGCGACCTTCGTGCGCGGCATCGAGATCCGCCTGACCGTCGACGAAGATCACTTCGTCGGCACTAGCCTCGGAACGTTCGTGCGCGTCATCGACGTGTTTTTCGGGCTTTACGTGCACATCAACAGCTTCGTGCAACTGGTCGTCGTCTCCCGGCGCACCGGCGAGGAGATCATGCGATGCAACCCGCGCAGCGGCGAATCGATTCTGGCGTAATCGAGCGGCTGCTCGAGGAGCCGCACCGCTTTGGCTTTTTCCAGGCGGTGCGCCTGCTCGAACGCTGGTTCGTCGACAAGGCCGGCGCGCGTCAGCGCGACGTGCTCCCGCAGCGTATCGTCTTTCGCAACACGCTGTCGCTCGCGTTTCCGGCCAGCGAAATTGCGGGGGCGGTGTCTTATGACGCCGCTGGCGCGCCGCTGGCCGATGCCGGCCAACGCGCGGCCGCGCTCGATGCGGGCGAACTCGAACGCGTGGATCTCACGCCCGCGTTCTTCGGGCTGCTGGGCGCGCAAGGCGCGCTGCCGCTGAACTATACCGAGCAGATCGTCGCGCGCGAGCAATTGCGGCGCGACCGCGCGGCGCGCGAGTTTTTTGACGTGTTCTCAAACCGCGCCACGGCGCTGTTCTATTCGGCGTGGAAAAAGTACCGACTGCCATTGCACTACGAGCTCGATCGCGACGAACGCTATCTGCCGCTGCTGCTGGCGCTTGCAGGCGTGGCCAACGACGCGTCGCGCGAGGGCCTGCAGGACGGCGGCGGTGCGCTTTTCGACGAGGCGATCGCGGGTCATGCCGTGGCCGCGCGTCATCAGCCGGTTTCCGCCGCGTATCTGCGCCAGACGCTCTCCGACTATTTCGGCGTGCCCGTGCAAGTCGAGCAGTTCGTGGGCAAGTGGTACGACGTGCCGCCCGACCAGCTTTCCATGCTCGGCCAGCGCAACGTGATGCTCGGTGCAACGGCGCTTGCGGGCGAGCGCGTCTGGCAACGCGACATGCGTGCGCGCCTCGTGATCGGGCCGCTTTCGAAGGCCGACTATGAGGCCTTCCTGCCGGGTGCGGAACACGCGCTCGCGCTCGAACGCATGCTTACGCTGCTCGCGCGCGTGACGCTCGAATACGAGGTGCTGCTGGTGCTGCGTCGCGAGGAAGTGGGGCCAAGCCGCCTGGGCGCCGGCGCGCGCCTGGGCTGGGACGCTTTCCTATGCACGCACGAAGCCGAACGCGACCGCCGCGACGCACGCTACGAACTGCACGTCATTCATTGAACACACGAGACCCGAGGCCAGACAGCACGACATGAGCACGCCCCTGAAGACCCTGATCGCGAAGCTGAACACCACCTGCCGGCTGGCTACCGAGCGAGCGGCGAGCGCGTGCCTGTCGCGCGGGCACTACGAAGTGGACCTCGAGCATGTGCTGCTCGCACTGCTCGAGGAACCGGCCAGCGATCTCGCCTGCGTGCTGCGTGCGTCGCGCGTCGATGCGCATGCGCTGCGAGCGGATCTGGAGCGCGAACTGCAACGCCTCAAGACGGGCAATACGCGCACGCCGGTGTTCTCGCCGCATTTGATCGCACTGTTCGAGCAGGCCTGGCTGATCGCGTCGCTCGACTCGCAGATCGGGCGCATCCGCTCCGGTCATCTGCTGCTCGCGCTGTTGAGCGCGCCCGACCTCGCCCAGTTCGCGCAGCGCATGTCGGCGCGTTTCGCGGAGGTTCCCGTCGCTGAGCTTAAACATCGCTCTGATGAGGTGACGCAAGGTTCGGTCGAAGTCGAACCGGGTGAAGGCACGGCAGAAGCCAGCAATGAAGTTGCGAGCGCAACAAGTGTCGTTCCTTCGAAAACGCCCGCACTCGACACCTACACGACCGACCTGACCCAGCGTGCGCGCGAGGGGCACGTCGACCCGGTGATCGGGCGCGAAGCGGAGATCCGCCAGACGATCGATATCCTGATGCGGCGTCGCCAGAACAACCCGATCCTCACCGGCGAGCCGGGCGTCGGCAAGACCGCCGTGGTGGAAGGTCTCGCACTGCGAATCGCCGCGGGCGATGTGCCAGGGGCGCTGTGCGGCGTCGCATTGCGCGTGCTGGACATGGGCCTGCTGCAGGCTGGCGCGAGCGTGAAAGGCGAGTTCGAAAATCGCCTGAAAAGCGTCATCGACGAAGTCAAGAAGAGTGCGCAGCCCATTGTGCTCTTCATCGACGAGGCGCATACCATCATCGGCGCAGGCGGTCAGGCGGGCCAGAACGATGCGGCGAACCTGCTCAAGCCCGCGCTCGCGCGTGGCGAGCTGCGCACGATTGCCGCGACGACGTGGAGCGAGTACAAGCGCTACTTCGAGAAAGATGCGGCGCTGGCGCGGCGTTTCCAGGTGGTCAAGATCGAGGAGCCCGACGAAACGCTTGCGGCGGCCATGCTGCGCGGCATGGTGGGGCTCATGGAGCGCCACTTCGACGTGCGTATTCTCGACGAGGCGATTACCGAGGCCGTGAGGCTTTCGCATCGCTATATCAGTGCGCGGCAACTGCCCGACAAGGCCGTGAGCGTGCTCGATACCGCGTGCGCCAGAGTGGCGCTCGCGCAGGGCGCGACGCCTGGTGCGATCGATGACGGCAAGAAGCGCATCGAACGTATCGAGGCGGAGATCGCCTCGCTCGAGCGGGAAACCGTACATGGCGCCGAGCATGACGCGCGCCTAGCGGCGCTGCGCGAGGCGCGCGACGTCGCCGGGCGCGAATTGGTCGAAGGCGAGGCGCGCCACGCCGGGGAGCGCGAACTCGTGGCGCAGATCACGAAACTGCGTGGCCAGATCGACGCGGCGCGCGAAGACAGTACGTCATCCGAACGAATACGCGAATCCGATGCCGCGCGCGAATCGTTGCCGCCGCTCATCGCGCGCCTGCACGCGCTGCAGCAGAACGCGCCGATGGTGCCGCTGCAGGTCGACGCGCAGGTCGTGGCGGAAATCGTTGCGTCGTGGACCGGCATTCCGCTTGGCCGCATGGTGAAGGACGAGATCCAGACCATGCTGAATCTTCACCCGCTGCTGGCCGAGCGCGTGATCGGCCAGGATCACGCGCTCGAAGCCATCGCGCAGCGCGTGCGCACGGCGGGTGCGAATCTGGAGGACCCGAACAAGCCGCGTGGCGTCTTCATGTTCGTGGGGCCGTCCGGCGTGGGCAAGACCGAGACGGCGCTCGCATTGGCCGACATTCTCTACGGTGGCGAACGCAAGCTCATCACCATCAACATGAGCGAGTATCAGGAGGCGCACAGCGTATCGGGCCTGAAGGGGTCGCCGCCCGGCTATGTAGGCTATGGCGAGGGTGGCGTGCTGACCGAGGCGGTGCGCCGCAACCCGTATTCGGTCGTGCTGCTCGACGAGGTGGAGAAGGCGCATCCCGACGTGCTGGAAATGTTCTTCCAGGTTTTCGACAAAGGCACGATGGACGACGCCGAGGGCCGTGCGATCGACTTTCGCAACACGGTCATCATCCTCACTTCGAATGTGGGATCCACTGCCGTCATGCAAGCCTGCCTGAACAAGTCAGATGAAGAACTGCCCGATGCGCAGGCGCTGGCAGAACTGCTGCGCCCGCAACTGTACAAGTCATTCAAGCCCGCTTTCCTCGGCCGCATGAAAGTCGTGCCGTATTACCCGATTTCCGACGACGTGCTCGCGGAGATCATCGAGCTGAAGCTGGAACGCATTCGCCGCCGCGTCGAGGCGAACCACGGCGCCACGTTCGAATGGGACGAGTCACTCGTCGATGCGGTGCTCGCGCGATGCACCGAAGTCGATTCGGGCGCGCGCAACGTCGATCACATTCTGAACGGCACGCTCTTGCCGGAACTCGCACAGCAGATTCTGGAGCGCATCGCGCAGGGCACGTCGCTCGCGTGCGTGAGCGTGCGCGCCGATGAGTCAGGCGAGTTCGAGTACGCGGTGCAATGACCATGACCATGAAACGCGGCCGCCATGCTTTGCTCGAAGCCCGCCGCCTTAGCCCTTATGTAGAACGCCATGTCGACTGAAACGACCGCGCTGCTAGCGCCCATTGATGAAGCGTCGCCGTGCGGCGCAGACCTGCTGTTTTCGGCGGATTTCGACGCGATCCAGCATGCACGCCGCTTCGACGACCCGTCGCTCGACCAGGGCGAGTGGATCACCGAGATCAAGGAGGCCGACTGGCCTTTTGTCGTCGAACGTTGCACGGCGTTGCTGCGGACGCAGACGAAGGACTTACGGCTGGCCGTGTGGCTCACCGAGGCGCTCGCCATTCAGGAGGGCGTGCCGGGGCTCACGCAGGGCTATGCGCTCCTGACCGGACTGGTCGAGCAGTATTGGGAGCAGGTACATCCATTGCCCGACGGGGACGACACGGAGTATCGGCTCGGCAATGTCGCGTGGCTCGCGGGCCGCACGGCGGAATTGTTGCGCTCGGTGCCGCTCACGCAGTCGGGTGTGGCGTTCAGCGCGATCGACTGGGATGTTGCGATGCATGTCGCGCAGGCTGTCAAACGCGATCCGGATCACGCGGACGATATCGCGCGCGGCAAGCCTTCGGTCGAGCAGATCGACGCCTCGAAACGGGCCACGCCCGCATCTTTCTATAGAACGTTGCTCGCGCAACTGAAAGCCTTCGAAGCTGCGCTCGCTGCGCTCGATACGGTGCTCGAGGCGCGCGCCGGGGATGCGGCACCGAGCTTCAGACAAGCGCGCGAGGCCTGCGAGAGCGTGAATGGACTTGCGGAGCGGTTCGCGCGTGACGTGGGCGTGAACCTGAATGCGGAGGCTTTGGCGCCTGCCGTGCAGCCTGCCGCTTCGACCGTTGCTGTCGAGCGCGCGGAGCCGAGCTTCAAGACACCTTTGGCGGTTGAGGACACCATGGCGAATCCGATTCGAATGCCGGTCCGCGCGTACGCGGGCATACAGAGCCGTGCCGAAGCCGTTGCGCAACTGCGTGCGGTCGCGGTCTTCTTTCGCGAGACCGAACCACATAGCCCGGCCGCCTATCTCGCGGACAAGGCGGCGGAGTGGGCGGAAATGCCGCTGCACAAGTGGCTTTCGACCGTGGTGAAAGACGATGGCACGCTCGCACAGATCCGCGAGATGCTTGGTGTAAAGACGGATGATGCGGGTTGAGGGTGTTGATTCATTCGCTCCGAGGTTTTGGAAGTCGGCAGCGCTGTTTGCATGGCCCGGAACGTACAACAATATGGAATTGGCATGAACCTGACTGAATTGGTCCAGATAATTCAGGGCGGTCTGATCCAGCAGGACCGCCTGGTCAAAACAGATATTCCGGCATTACCGGATACTGCGCTCGTGCCGCGCAGGGCAGTTCTTTGTTCGGAGTTGGGGCGCGATTTCAGCGGCACGCTCGACATGGTGTCCACAGCCGGTGACATCGAGCTCAAGAAGCTCATTGCGCAGCCAATGACGTTGTGGATTCAGCAGGCGGACAAGTCCTATCTCCCGGTCAACGGCTATATTCATACGGCCCGAAGGCTCGGCGCGGATGGCAGCTTCACAAGTTACCAGCTGACCTACGCCTCATGGATGCACTTTCTCCGGTTCCGCAGCGACATGCGGTACTGGCAGGACAAGAGCGCCGACGCCATCATCACGGACGTATTCAACGAGCATCCGCAGGCGCGCGGCCAGTTCCAGTTCGCCTTGAGCAAGCCGCTGCCGCAACGCTCGTATTGTCGCCAAAGCGAAACCGACTGGAACTTTGTCCACCGGCTGATGGAAGAAGAAGGCCTGTTCGGCTTCTGGCGGCAGGCCAAGGACGGCAAGTCACATACCTTGGTCGTGACCGACGACATCCACTCACTCGATGAGGTGTCGCCGAATCCGGTTACGTTCTACCGGTCGGGCACTGGCAGCGAAACGGACGCCTTCACGCAATGGTCGGGTTCGCGGACGTTACAGAGCACGGTGCATACGACGCGCACGTTCGACTACAAGGCACCGTCGTCGGCGGTCAATCCCAAAGGGACAACGCTGCCGACGATGGCGAACCAGGGGGATTTGCCGGAGCAGGCCGAAGTTTACGAATATACCGGTGCCTATACGTACTCGGACCAGACTCGCGGCGAGCAGCTTTCAAGAGTTCATCTGGAAGAGTGGGAATCGCGGGCCAAGCGTTTCTACGCTGCGGGTGGCGTTCGCGGTATCGATGCGGGACTGCGCTTCGCATTGACCGGTCACCCGGAGCACGATCACGATTCGGCGAGCCAGCGAGAATTCGCCGCGATCAAGGTGCGCAGGTACATCGAAAACAACCTGCCGCTCTCGGACCACGCAGCGAGTTTTCCGCACAGCCTGCAGAACGAACTGGCGCGGGCCAAATCCGGGCACACCGGAGAGACGGTTACCCAGGAAGACGGTTCCGCAGGTTTTTATCTGGTCGAAGTTGAGGCGCAGCGCGTGACGGTTCCGTACCGCAGCCCGTTCGAGCACAAGAAGCCGGAGATGCACCTGGAGACGGCTATCGTCGTTGGACCACAGGGTGAAGAGGTCTACACGGACGAGTTGAACCGGGTGAAGGTGATGTTCATCTGGGACCGGCAGAATTCTGGAGATGCGGGCGCTTCGTGCTGGGTGCGGGTCGCGCAGTCGGATACGGGTGGTGGGTACGGCAGCGTTCACGTTCCCCGGGTCGGTGAGGAAGTGCTCATTGGGTATGTGGGGGGCGACTGTGACAGGCCGATCGTTTTGCATCGCGTGTACAACGGGAGCGTTCAGCCGCAGTGGCACAGCAACGGTATTCTCTCCGGCTACCGGTCGAAAGAGTATTCGGGTTCCGGCTTTAATGAAATGGTTCTCGACGATGCTACGGGGCAGAATCGTGCGAGGTTGTTCAGCAGTACGGGTAACAGCGTGCTTCACCTGGGGTATCTGATCGACCAGAGCGGGAATACGCGCGGTTCATATCTCGGCTCGGGGTTCGACCTGAAGACGGAATCGTACGGTGCGGTGCGTGCTTCGCAGGGGCTATACGTCACAACGCATCCTAAGCAGGCTGGCAGCCACCAACTGGACGTGAGCGAGGCCAGGCAGCAACTCGTGGGCGCCGGGAGCGTGGTTGAGTCGATGTCGCAGGCTAGTGAGGCGCATCAGGCGGAGAGTCTCAATGACGGGCACGATGCGCTCAAGTCCTTTACCGATGCGACGCAGAGCAGTGCGCAAGGTACGGCGTCTGGCGGCAGAACGGCGGGAGGCGGCACCGGCAGTGCAAACGCCTTCAAGTCGCCTGTCATGCTGATGGCGAGTCCGTTTGGTATTGCGCTATCGACACAGCAGTCGGTGCATTTGGCGAGCGATCGACAGACCAATCTCGTCAGTGGACAGAGCACGTTCATCGCCAGTGGGAAGTCGTTGGCGGCCAGTGCGGCCGAAAAGATCAGTCTGTTCGTGCAGAACGCGGGGATGAAGCTCTTTGCGGCGAAAGGGAAGGTCGAAGTTCAAGCGCACTCGGACAACATCGAGTTGACCGCACAGAAGACAGTCAAGGTGCTCTCCGCGACAGAGAATATCGAAGCCGCCGCGAAACAGGAAATCCTGCTGACGTCCGGCGGGGCCTATATCCGCATCAAAGATGGCAACATAGAAATTCATGCTCCTGGGACGATCGATATCAAGGGGGCGCAGCATTCGTTTGCGGGCCCGGCAAGCCAGCCTTATCCGTTGCCTGGGCTACCTCAGTCCATTTGCGTCGAATGCCTGTTGAAACGCGCGGCGGCTCGCAATGCGCTTATTGCGAAGGGAGTCTGACGTGCTTTTCGTACCCGAGTGCCCGGCGACGCGTTCGACCTGTGCGGAATGCCTGCGACGACGTGCAGTCGCACCGGCTGCTTTTGATAACAAGAAGGGATCGTGAACGAATGGATGCAGTAACCGTATTCTCGATGGTACGGCCCCAACACGCACGCGCGTATGTGCTGGCCGATCCGGCCCAAGACAAGACTTTGCCGACTGCACTGCTCTTCGAATCCGCAGAGGCCGTCTGTCTGCTGGACGGTGGGGCCGACGTAAGAGCAGTTGCTCCGTATCTGATCCCGATCGACGAGACGAACTATCTCCGCGCTGGGAAATGGCTGGATCGTCACGTGTCGAATGTGCCGTGTGCGACGCTACTGTTCTCTACACTGCCGCTAGAGGCGCTTGCCAGACACTTGAGCGCGTTCGT
Source organism: Paraburkholderia sp. CNPSo 3281 (assembly GCF_024206515.1). Lineage (NCBI taxonomy): Bacteria > Pseudomonadati > Pseudomonadota > Betaproteobacteria > Burkholderiales > Burkholderiaceae > Paraburkholderia > Paraburkholderia sp. CNPSo 3281. Next base: position 109,677 of record NZ_JAMBPS010000013.1, read on the forward strand.
CGATGTTGTCTTGCCGGATCGTACCGTTATGGCCCTTGCGTTCTGGGACCCCGGCATTCTTGCTGTACTGAACGGAGCCAGGGGGGATGACACCCAGCATGTTAGCGGTCCGGTGCTGACGGTCGAGCAGAAGCAGGCTTTCCTGGCTCCAGTTCTCGAGTGGTGGTACTGGGATCGAGCCGGCCGCTTGCGATCGATCGACTGGGATAAGAGTTCAGTCGTAGATCATGTGTTGTCAAGCCCGCCGCCATTTCATCTCGACCAACATCAGGTCGATGCTTTGGTTGAAGTCAGCGTGCCGGACAGCATTCTGTACTATATCCGTCTCAACATGCCGGGCTTGCTGCTGCGAATCCCCGAATCGGCACAGTACACATTTGTGCGTTCGCAAATTCTGAATGCGCGACAATATGGCCTGGAAGGCACTGGCGATCTGGTCAATTATTGCTGCATTGCACTTGCTTACGGGGACTCATTTGACACCTTGCCGAAAGTCGCCGTGTTGCTCACGCAGGTCAAGACAAGGGTCCTGACCTTTGACGATTTCATGAAGAACTTTCCACGGGATATCCCGTCGATTGATGAGGCGCATTCGTGATCTTTTCACCCGCTAATCGAACGGCTGAGGTTGACCCATCGAATTGTCGATATCGACCGAAACACCAGAGACAACAAGAATGAAGCTCAAACCTGATGCTGCAGTCAACACCTTAGGCCGATGCCTATTCGTCGGTCTGCTGTCTGTATTGCCACTCACTGCCTGCTCGGAGAGGCCCATGAATCTCGATGTCGCTATTTACAACTACTGGCCCCGTGCGATTTACGATGTTGCTGTTAACGGTCAATACGCAGGTGGCGCGTTCATGGCCTATCACCCTGGCGGAGCAGGTGGAAAAATCGTCTGCTGCGTGAAGGTGACGTCAGGTCCGATATCGATCGAATATTCACTCGGAGGCGCAGAAGGAGCTCCGAGATTGGGTGAAAGAATTCATGCGACTGCCGTCCTGAAGGAATTGCCCGGGGACTCCAAGGTTCTCACCGTGCATGTGTACCCAAATGAGACTGCCTTAGCTGAAGCATCCAAAGAATACGTTGATGAGCGGCCAGAGCCGGAGGAAAAGAAATAATGAGTTCGCTTCCTCAGCCTCCTTCGGTGATGCAGATCATAGCAGCGGCCACGCGCGACGTACCGAACGCGCCGCCAACGGCGAAACAGGATTGTTCTGATGTGGTTCACATCGCATTCTTCTTTGATGGCACTGGAAATAATCGGGATGCCGATGCGGCAGGACAACGATGGAGCAATGTCGCGAGATTGTTCGATGCCTCGGTTAATGACCCGTCAATAGGAACCTACAGTTACTACATCAGCGGCGTTGGCACGCCATTCAACGGAGAAGCCTCTTGGGTGGACAAACCGGATGTTTGGCTTGAGGATTCAGTCTTAGGTGGCGCGTTCGGCGCAGGGGGTGATCGCCGACTGCTCGACGGCGAAGATCGCATGAATCAGGCGCTACGCCAGGCTCTGGTTAACAACGCCAGGAAGATGGGGGGAGAGGTCAAGCAGTATGTCGACAAGAACAGAAGTGCAAGCCTGAATGATCTGAACAAGGCGATTGGCGCACATCGCCTTATCAAAGTCATTAATATATCGGTGATTGGGTTCTCTCGCGGGGCGGCTCTATCACGTGCGTTCGTGAATATGCTGGTTGGACAGTGCAAGAAGCAGGGCGATGGTTCACTGACATTGAATGGTTTCCCAGTCCGCTTCACGTTTCTGGGCGTATTCGACACCGTTGCCTCGTTCGGTTTGCCGGCGCACAACCTCACGCTGCCGCTGGAGCAACGTGACCTGCGTATTCCCAACTGTGTCGAGCGTTGTGTGCACTTTGTCGCAGCCAATGAACTCCGGTACTCGTTTCCCGTGGACTTGATTCGTGAAGGCGGCCGATACAAGGCGGGTTGGACTGAAAAGGTTTACCCCGGTGTGCATTCCGATATCGGTGGCGGGTATGGGCCACGTGAGCAAGATCTGGATGGAAATTATGCGCGGATTCCTATGGCCGATATGCACCTGGAAGCGCTGAAGGTCGGTGTTCGCTTGCTGTCGCTTGCGGAGATCAAGGCTACCCTCGCCCCCATCGCTGACCGCTTTACCGTCAAGCCGGACACGCAGAAGAGTTATCAGAGTTACATGAGTGCCGCCAGCCCACCGGGAACGTCGGTGGAAGCCGACATGAAGTGCCATATGAAGGCATACTACGAAAGCAACGGGACGCTTTCACGACGAAAGCAACCACTCGCTGGTCAGGCCTCGTTCAATGGTAGCTCCATCAAGCATGCAATGTGGGGGACTATTGACATCGAGGCACCTGCTTATGCTGAGGCGCTGAAGACGCATAGCGACGTCGTCGTAACTGATCGTGGGACATCCGAAGAGCGCGTCTTTTTTTATGCTTTCAAGCCGGAGCAGTGGCGCCTGGATGCGTGGATGACAAACGCACCTGACAGTATTGTGAATTTTTTTTCGCACTACATTCACAACTCCAAGGTCGATTTTGTGGCGAATGTCGAACCTTTCAGCTATTTTCGGCCGCGCGGCGTATTCGAGCAACAAGCGTAGGCTGGCATCCTCTTCGCGAGCGCTAACCATGCAACGCAATCTGATACTCAACGACGACAAAACTACCGCGAACGAGTATCGCATTTGAGAGGGTGATGTGCCCAGCCACTCCATGAAATATCGATTTGCCTTGTTAGCGGCCACGATTCTTACAGCTTTTGCCTCGGCATGCTGGGGCACCGAGCCGCACGTGAAGCACGACAAGCCGGACATTACCGATCTGATCGAACAGTCTATCAGTGTCTTCTATACCAACCGGGGAGGCGATCAGGCGTTCGATGTCAAGTCCGTGGGTATCGTGTCCTTCGAATCCGGGGGAACGAAGGGATGGCTGCTGCCGGTTCTCAACGGTAACGCGGACGATCATCCTCTGCGCTCGGGCCGTTGCGATGTCCTGATCTACAAGGCCGACAGTGATTACGTGACGCCAGTAAAAATGACGCCGGAGCCACTCGTTGACGCGCGCGACGACAATTGCGCCGGTTTCAAGCGACCGCTAATTGTCCACGGCGCGAGTGGTACGCCGCAGCTGGTGATCTATCCGACAGTCTATGCCGGCCTGCTCAAGGCCACGGCGTGGCGCGTACTTGCTTACGACGCACCGAATCGGTCGTTCTGTTACGCCTCTGACGCATCCGTCAGTCTGACAAAGGCGGCGGGCGTAACATCGATCAACGACTCGAATGCGAAGCGTGTCCTGGACGGCCTGCACTTACCAACCGATGCGTTCAAGTGCGCGATGCCGACAAAAATCAACTGATTCGATTCAAGGCACGGACGGGAGGGGATCGGGCGTGCCGTTCAGTCTCATCCCGATAGCTGTGGATGATCTTAATCAGCAATTGATTGAAACTTACAGAGGTCGCTCGCCGAGTCGATTCGCGAGCGTAAGCCATGCGACGTTATCTGATACTAAACGGCGACAAGACCACCGCGAACGGTACCGTGGTCGCCGCGCCAACCTCGATCCAGTTCGAAAGCCGAGACGTTGCCCATGAAGGCGATGACGTGCATTGCCCCGCATGCAATACCACCGGCAATATCAAATGCGATGGTCCACGTCAGGTGATGACCGCGCCAGATGGGCGACATGCAGCATTGAGCGACGATCTCTGTATTTGCAGATGTAATCTGCCGCCGAGGCTCGTTGCTTCTCAGCAGTCGATGTCGGTCGACGCATGATATTCCTGTCCCGATGCAACGGATATGTGGCATACAAAACGTCTGCGCTGACGCTGGTCATTATCGTGCTCGCGTGTGAAATGGCGGGCGCCGCCGAACCCGCGGCATCGGATTGCGCGAACGACGAATGCGTCGTCTTCGTCAATGACAAACCTCCGGCAGCCCAGGCTCTGTGCGGCGACGCTGCCGTAACGATCAGATGGACGGTTGGTGAGAACGTCTTTCTGACGACGTGCGAGGACGCCGGAACGGAAGAGCAGAACACCAATTTTCTTTCAGATGCTTCAGGAAATTACGCGCGCAAACTTGTGTACGGTCGCCCAGTCCAGAAGCAATTTTTGCGGCAACACCCAACTGGCCCAGTGCCGGACAAGTTCGCGCCACGCCCGTATTGCACGCCACCATTGTTGCAGCAGGTTTCGGCCAGCACCTTTGTGTTGCTGGATAAACGTCCAGAAAATACCAACAATGGTTACTGCTTTGAACCGACTTATGTACATTACGATAAGGGGCAGTCCATCGACACCGCGAAAGCACGAATCGCCACGGGTGATAGGGACTATTTCGGTACGCTGCCAACTACGAAGCAACAGTTGAATCTTGCTACGCTGATCCATGGGTATGGGGCAATGTCGCACCAGACGAGCAAAGCGGACGAAGCCAGTCCACTTCAGGAGCGCACCAGTCACGTCGCAGTGGAACGAGCCTGGCTGTATGACAAACCGGAAGAAAACGGAAAGAGAAAGGGCTATTTGATCGGCGGCGATACAGTGGCGGTGCTCGACGAAGTCGGCGGCTGGGCGCGGATCCATTATCGCCAGATCAACGGCAACGAGATTGTTCGCTGGGTACGATCAGCAGACTTGGTGAAGGGACCATGAGGTTTCCGTCGTTTCAAATCAGCTCGCGTGGCATGTATGGTGTTCGTATCGACGTGGCGATCATTTCGGCCTTGTTGTTTAGCAACGGTGGCGCGACGCCAGCACTTGCCGGCGCCCCTTCGTCCACATACCGATTCGCCTTGCCAGGCGGAGCGGCAATTCTCTATAGCAACGCCTCGAACCCTCAAGCCCCATCGTCCCAGCGTTCGTGGCGACAAGCAATATTCCATTTCCCGAACGGAGCGACGTTCGGCCTGCTGCCAAGAGCAGGCAAAACGAACGCTGGAGGTGCAGCAATAGAACCGCCGAGCGAGAGCGATATCTCGCCGTCCGGCCAATATGTTGTTATCGGGCGAGTCGAATCGGGGACGGTATCGTCTGGGCCGGGGCAAGCGGAGTCCGTCCTGAGCCGGGAATACTGTCCTGTCATTGAGCTACGCACGGGGTGTATTACCGCCGATCAAACCGGTGCGATATGCGGAGCGGGTTGGCAGGCTGGCCAGCCCGCACAGTGGGGAACGGAGGATCAAACGAGCGTGATGCTGAAGCGCGATCGTCCGTCGGCGAGCAGGCTGCTGCGCTTCATCAGCGCCGGTCAGCCGGCACAGTTAGCAATCGACGACGATTCCGGTGCGGACAATCTCTTGCGGTGCGATCCGCCGTCGTCCGTTAATCGCGAGGCCTATCAAAAGATTGCGACCGCCTTGCACGAGGCAGGCGCGAACAACGATGCGCGCTTGATAGACGCCGCACTGTCAAATGCGAACGTCGGCGCGGCACATACGTCAGCGCCGGCAGTGGTGCAGGGCGGGAACCGTGCGGCGACTGTGTCGGCGCAAAAAGCAACGCTTTATACTGCACCCGATGATAGCCACGCGAGTCGCGCCTATCTGGTCCAGAACGATACGGTGACGGTATTGAAGCAGTCGCCGTCCGGCTGGGCCTACGTGGACTACGTCACCGCTTCCGGCAAACACCTGGTTCGATGGATCAAAGCCGACCAACTGTCGATCAAGCCCTGATGTGATCGACTAACTGAATTGAAATGCCGTGACCACTCCTTCGAACGTATCGTGCGTAAGCGATTTATCGGAAAGACGACTCTGTCGCCGAAAGTGTTGCCGTTTCTTGGATTGTGGCCTCTAGTTGGCGTTGGAACTTCCGCAGCGGCGGCACTGGGGTTTGCAGCGCCTTGAAGACTATATGACTTACGACTATCTAACGAAGGTATCGATAAATCGCTCCGTGACGGCGGAGGAGTGCGCGCGTCGCCTCGATATCCGCAAGCCGGCGGCAAGCGATGCGAAAGACAAGCACATGGTCTTTCGAATGAACGATATCTATTTGGACATTTGCGATACTTCATACCAGCAGGTGGGTTGGGCAACGCTGGCTTTTCTCGTCGGATTTCCCGGATTTGCTTATTTTGGCTGGCAGTTCGTGTTGTTCACTCATAGCAGCGCAATTTTCTGGACACTGGTTGTGCCGTGCGCCATAGGGTGTGCGTTTTGTGCTGGCATTTTGCTGAAGGACTGCTTCAACTACCGGCACAAGACAATTCGGTTTAACAGGAAAAACCGGATGGTCTATGCCTTCCGCCATAACGGCAAGAACGGGGTCGTTGCCGTGCCTTGGGACAAAGCTTTCTTCTTCACTGACCGGCAGACGTCTTCGCCGCTTAATGGCGGCGCGCCGACGGTCCTCAGATGCTTCGTGCTCGCTGAGGACGACAAGACTATCGTCAACACGTTTAGTTTCGGTAAACGCACCGTAAACGGAGGGTCGGAGACATCAGCATGGGGGCAGAAAGTTCTCCAGGAACTTCTGACAAACTTCGAATTCGTTCGAAAATATATGGAGGAAGGCCCAGAATCGCTTCCGCCAATCGAGGACTATTTGCCCGAAGGTCCGTCCCTGAGGGCGTCGATGAGTGTGCTGTTCTACAATTTCAGGCTGATTCGCAAATCAAATCCCGCGTTGTGGTTGCTAACTACGCTCGTCGCTGCCCCGATGTGTCTGATGGCGCTCTTGCATTACATTGCGCAGTTGACTAGTCGTGAGCCGGTGTGGCCCGAGGACGTACAACGAGCATCGCTCCCCGGTGAACCGTCTTCGACGGTGACGGCCTAAGTGGCGGGACGCTAAGACTCTGACGCGATGGCATTCGACGGAAACATCTGGGTTAAGCTCCGGTGGCCGATATCCGACTGGGAGAAGAACCAACATCTCAAGGTGGATGCCCCAGCCAGCACGGGTGCACCCCCGGGACACGCTGTGTTCGACATAAACGACATCTTTCTCGAAATGAGTGATGTGATATTCCTCGAACGGGGTGTGATTACGTGGGGTGGGCGCAGGAAGCTGGTTTGGCCTGAAGCCATTCAGCAGGGCTGACCTCGTAAGGCTGAGCACGTATGTACGACTACATGACCAAAATTGACGTGAACTGTCCCGTCGACGAGTCGGAAGCGAAGCGTCGGTTAAACGTTCGCAAACCTGCGTCAGATAAGACGGAAGACGGACACGTTGTGTTCCGGATGAACGATGTTTTTCTCGATGTATGCAACACCTCGTACCTGCAATCGGGTTGGGCGACGCTCGCATTTCTTGTCGGCTTCCCCGCTGCGATTTACGGCGGCTGGCAAGCTGTGCTGTTCACCCGATATGGTGAGCTGGTCCCTGTATTTTGGGCATTTTTCGGATGCCTGGTGCTGCTTGGCGTTCTCTGCGTGGTACTGCTGCTACGTGATTGCTTTAACTATCGACACAAGACGGTCCGGTTCAATCGCAAGAACCGGATGGTCTATGCATTCAGGCACAACGGCCCCGGAGGGGTGATAGCGGTGCCGTGGGATAAAGCCTTTTTCTTCCCGCATCGCCTGCCGTCCGCTGCGATGTTTGGCGGCGCACCTACGCTCATGCGTTGCTACGTCATGGACGACGATGGCAAGACCATCAAGGATACGTTCAGTTTCGGCGTTCGCGTCGTTAATGGCGATGATGAAACGGATGAGTGGGGCAAAAAGGTGCTCGGGGAAGTCCTCGCAAATTTCGAGTTCATTCGACAGTTCATGGAAGCGGGACCTGAACATTTGACGGTTGAGCGGTACCTGCCGGAAGGGCCTTCTTTGAAGGCATCGTTCAGCATCTGGTTCGAGGGCTTCAAGGAAGTCGGCAGCGTTGCCAAGGTCCTGGTGACGTTTGTCGCCCTTCCGGCTGCCCTTCTTGCGACACTTCACTACATCGGGCAACTGACGAGCCGGGAGCCTGTGTGGCCGGATGATGTGCAGCGTGCGTCGGCGTCCGACGAAACCTCAGCAACGGTGATTGCGTAGGGTGAAAAGATGACTCGCAAATTCATACTGAAAGACGACAAGACCGATCACAACGGCGTCGTTATGGATGGCATCGAGGGATCTTCGTTTGCCGGCAGGCCCATGGCCTATATTGGGGCGCCGGTGATGTGCCACACCTGCAACACCCAAGGCGTCATCGTGTCGGACGGATCTGCGCACACGCTAACGGTAATGGGAAAACAGGTCGCCCTCGAAGGCGACCTGTGTCAGTGCCACTGCCAACCCCAGCCGAAGCTTGTGGCGTCGCAAACCACGGGAACGCTTTCCGCCTGAAGTGACTTGAGGTTGTGATGATCGGCCCGAAGGCCGCACCCCCCTACAACCCCGCCCGAAACTCAATCCGCCGATTCCTTGCCCGCCCATCACTCGTATCGTTCGAGGCAATCGGCTGGTCAGGACCCACACCCGTCGCCGTCATCTGCTGCGGCGAGATCCCCTTGGCGACGAGATAGCCCTTAACCGCATCGGCGCGCGCCTGGCTCAGCGCAATATTCGACGTGCGATTGCCCGCATTGTCCGTGTGCCCGATGATCGCCACCGTGCGCGTGTTCATCTTCACGAGCACGGCCGCCATCTGGTCGAGGATCGCGCGGCCTTGCGGCGTGAGCGTCGCGCTGCCCGTTTCGAATTCGATCGTGCGGTTCGCGAGCGTCTGGTCGAGCAGCCCCTGTTCGGACGCGCTCACGCGCAGCCCATTGCGGATCGTGTAGGTCGGATTGAGCACTGTGGCCATATCGCTCGCGATTTGCTGGCGCGTGGCCTCGTTGCCCACCTCGCCGCGCACGTCGATCTGCGTGCCGTCGATCTTCAGCTGTCCTTTGTGGACCTGCTTGAGCTGCGCATTGAGCAGCTTCTGCACGTTATCGGACCAGTTGGGCGGCGTGGCGACGTCGCCCACTTCGATCTGGTCGACGACGTTTGCCGCGCCATAGGTTTCGCGCAGGCGAGCAAGTACGGCTGCATGCGTGGCCTCGTCGGGCACCTTGCCGCCCGCCACGACCTGACCGGGCGCCGTATCGACGGGCGCGGGTGTGGACGTGGCGGTCGAGCGGGGCGCGGCGGTAGCGACAGAAGCTGCGGGATCTGTCGAAGGCAGTTCTGTCGTTTTGACCTGCGCGCTGTTGTTGCCCACTGGCGAGACGCGCGCTGGGCTCGCGTCATCGGCCCAAGCGTTCGCGCCCGCCACACCGAGCAGCCCGGCTGCGAGCGCCGCCGCTATCGCCGTGCGCGCAGGATTCCACGCCTGTTTATCCGCGCCGTGCATGCCCAGCCTCCCCAGCGAACGCTTCCTGGAACGTGTCGATCGCAAGACGCAGCGACAGTTGCGGCTGATCGAGGTAGCTGACGAGTTTGCTGATGCCATGGTCGCTTTGTGCGTGACCGTCGACCCATTCGGGGTCGTCGATATCGATGTTGTGGGCGGCGTAGGTTTGCGGATCGACAACGCTGTGCAGGGTCCGGGCCGAGGCGCCGTTGAAGCCGACGATGAGCCGCTCGCGCTGCGCGATGGTGCCGATGAAGATAGCGAGTTCGAAGTCCGCCTTCGAAACGAACGGCGCGATCAGCTCCAGCCAGAATGCGGCCACGAGGCTGCGATAGAACGGGTCGACCGGCAGCGGCAACGTGAGGCCGCGCTCCAGATGCGAGGAACCGCTCGTCATCACGGGCCGCAGCAGCGAGCCGAGTGCGAGCATCGCGCCGCGCAGACGCACGGGGTGGCCGCTCGCGAGCAGCATCCGCTCGAGGCCTTCGAGCGTCTGGTGTTCGATGAAGTCGTTGAAGGTGCCGTCGTGCGGGTTGCCCACGCCGCCCACATCCACAGGCACCTGGGTTTCGCCGAGCGCGTGCAGCGCGCCCGCCGGTTCGCTCGCGCCAAGGAGCGGCTGCATCTGCTGCGCGGCGCGCGACCACAGCCGCGCGAAGGCGAGCGGGCTGCGCGCGAGAAAGGCGAGCGGCTGCTCGACCTCGAGTGCGGTGGCCGCGAGAAACGGAAAGCGCCGCGACGACTGGTCCTGGCTCGCCACCATGTGCCCGGCAATCGCGAGTTTGCTTTGCGAGCCGAGAAACGCGAAGTGCATGGGCTGCGCTTCGGCATAGACGATCTTCCAGCGCGGATCGTCGGCCAGCAGTTCCATCGCCTGTGCGATCCAGCGATCCAATGTCTGCAGGAGCTGCGGATTGTGAGCACTCTTGACGAAGTCGCCGCGCGACGGAATCTTGCCGAAGTACGCGATCTGCGCCTGAACGGACTGCGTCATTGCGCGGTTCCTCCTGTCTGAGTGGGGGCCGCAGCGGCCACGGCGGCGGGCGACGCACTCGCGCCGGCCGCAGGGTTGGCAGTCGCGCTGTTCACCGTCCCGACGCTTGCGATCGAAGAGGGCAGCTGTACGCCGCTCAAGCCTTGCTGCTGCGGCGCGTTGCTGCTCGCAGCCGTGGGCTGCGAGGTGCTGACGATGCGCATGCTCACCGATACGGTCACGCTGCCTTGCGTCCACGTCAGGTCGAACGTGCCGTCCGGATGGCGCGTGCGCTGCGCCGAGTTGATGAGTTTCTCCAGGCCGTAACGTCCCGGCTCGTTGACGAACTGGATCGTGCGACCGTCGAACGTGGTGGCCGAGAGCGTCGCGCCCGGCGCGCCCTGCGGGTTGGGCCAGACGAAGTTCGTCCACTGCGGCGGCGTGTTGCGGTAGCGCAGTTGCTGGCCGTCGATCGCAACCGTGTACTCGGTCGTGCCGCTCGAAGGCTGCGGCAGGATCTGGAACACGGTCTGCGGCTCGGACGAGCCTTGTCCCGCGCCCGCCGCGCCGCCCGCAAGCGGCGCCACCCAGCGCGCGAAGCCGTTCGTGAAGTCGGGCGCGAGCGTGAGGCCCATGTCGCCCCAGGTGCGTGCGGAGAGCGTGTCGCCGCGGCGCACGGCGAGCGGCCCGAGCGTCGTGCCGACGAACTTCGAGATCGCACCGTCCGGCCCGAACATCTGGGCGATTTCACTCGCACCGGCCTCGATCTTCGCGCTGCCCGCAAACGGGTACTTGTTCGCGAGCGAGGCCTGGAACGGTTGGTACACCTGCGCATTCCACACCTTGTTCACTTCCACGCTCGCGGGCTGGATCACCACGGCGTAGGCCTGCATGAGCGGGCGCACGAGCAGCGGACGCAGGGCCTTCTTCTGCGCGTCGGTCAAGCCGGTGAGCATCTGCTCGTCGACGAACTTGAGCGAATCGGACAGTTCGGAGCCGTTGCCGTCCAGCGTTTGCTGCATGAGCTGGCGCGCGCCGGGTCCCGGGTCGCCCTGATTCTTGATGACGTTCAGACGCGTGCGCACCTTCGAGAGCGAGTCCATGTAGCCGCCGAGCAGCGACGCGTTGTCGTGCGTCACGACCATGCGGCCCAGACCCGCGAACGCCTGGCCGATCGGACCCATCGAAGGCTCGACCGGATTGCCGTTGAGGTCGAGATTGGCCGTGGCAGTGTTGCCCGACATGCGCGAGAACCATTGCTTGACCCAGCCCGTCACGCCGCTTTCCGCGCGCTTGATGCTCACGCTCGCGAGCGACGGGTTATCCCACGAGGTCTGGTCGTACGCGGTTTCGAGGATCTTGCGGATTGGCGAATCCTGCGGGTCGCCCAGCCGATTCATCGCATCGACGGCCTGGCCGAACGTGCCGAAGTCCTGCACGGCAATGCCCTGCATGAACTTCTGCCAGTTCTGCGCGTACTCGGTCTTGTACATCGACACCAGCGCCTTCTGGATCTGCTCGGGGCTGCCTTCGAGCGTGAGATCGTCTTGCGCCGAGGTGTTGAGCACCCAGTCCTTCGCCTGCAGTTCCTTCGTCGCGGCGTCGCGGATCGCGGGCTGCACGTACTGGAACCACGCTTCGCGCGTGAAGGTGCCGGAAATTGCATAACTGCCCGCAATCAGCGAGGTATTCGTGTCGCCAACGATGCGCGCCACCGTCATGGGCGCGAATCGCGTGGAGGCGCGTGCCTTGATCTCCTCGTACACGCGCTGGCGCGCCGGCATGCCACGCACCACGTGGCGCAGGTTCTCGCGCGTCTGGTCGACGAGTGCGAGGTTCGCGTCGATCATCGGCCAGTCGTCGTCGGAGACGCGTGCGAGGTAGAACGTGATCATGCGCTCGGCGCTCTTGATCATCTCGTCGCGAGGCATGTCGCCGCGATTCGTTTCGAGCCAGCCACGCCAGAAGCGCGCAATCTGGTCGGTCAGGTGCGCGGCCTCGACGTGACGCTTGTCGGAGAGCATCAGGTACGTTTTGAGCGCGTTGTAGGCGTCTTCGACACTCGTGGGCGAGGCGGCGCTATAGAGGCCGCCCTGGCTGCCGCCCGCCATTGCCGTGTGCGCTGACACGGGAATCGCGCCCGAATCGGGCGTATGCGACATCGGCGCGAGCAGTTCGGGATGCGCGTCCACGTCCTTGAGGAACGAGGCGAGATTCTGCGAGACGGGCGTCAGCATGATTTGCCTGACGCCGCTGTAATACTCCTCTAGCAGATGCTGTTCGAGCCGGTCGCCCTGGTAGAGGCCGAGCGATACGGCGAGCGGGCGGTCGCGGCGGAACTGCTCGAGCTGCTCGATGCGGTCTTCGAGAATGTCCATGGCCTGCAGGCGAGACTGCAGGTCGTTGCGGTTCTGCTGCAGGCGCTCGACGTTGTCGAGATCGGCCTGCACGTTCGCCACGAGCTGCTGGTTGCCGATGGTCGACCACGTCCAGCCGCCCAGCGCGAGCGCAAGCACCGCGACGAAGCCGAAGAACGTGGCGTATCGCAGGCGCGTCTTGGCGGGGCTCGCGAACTGCTTCACCGTTTGCCTGTCCGCGAAGATCACTTTCGAGAACAGATCGCGCAGGAAGAAGCCGTTCTTCGAGAACGCGCTATGCGGCTTGGGCAGACCCTCGGCGGAGAGCAGGAAGCGGTTGGCAATGCGCTGCGCGGCAGCGCTGCTCGTTTCGCCTTCCTGCAGCGCGCTCGTGAAATAGAAGCCGCGGAAGATCGGCTTGTACTGGAACGGGTTGTTCTCGAACAGCGTGGCGAGGAACGCGCGCAACGCCGGCTTGATCGCCGAGAATTCGAGCGGGAAGCTCAGTTGCCCAGGCGTTAGCTGCTTGCCGCGGCTGAGCGACATCTGCGCGATGCTTATTTCCTTGAGGCCTTCGTAAAGCTCTTCGAAGCGCTCGTCGAACAGCGCGACGATATCGCGCTTCTCGTCCGGCTCGTAGGGCAGGGTGGCGCCCCACACGCGGTCGTACTCCTGGCGGTCGTTGCCGCTGAAGAATTCGGTGAAGCCGGTAATGAGGTCGGCCTTCGTGAACATCACGTACACGGGCGCGAACACTTCGAGCTTTTCGGTCAGTTCCTGCACACGCTGGCGCAGATTCTTCGCGAGGTTGATGGCGAATTCGGGGCGGTTGCCCGTGAGTTCCGCGATGCTCGCGGTGACGATGATGCCGTTGATCGGCGCCTTCGGACGATGGCGCTTGAGGAGGCCAAGAAAACCGAGCCATTCGCTGCGGTCTTCCTCGTGGACCGAATAGCGGCCCGCCGTGTCGAGCAGGATGCCTTCGGTCGTGAAGAACCAGTCGCAGTTGCGCGTGCCGCCAATGCCGTGCACCACGGCGTCGTGCTTGTCGGCGAAAGGGAATTGCAGGCCCGAGTTCAGCACCGCGCTGCTCTTGCCGGCCGCCGGATTGCCGATGACGATGTACCACGGCAACTCATACAGCGCCGAGCCGCCTGAAAGCTGGCCGATCTTCGAGGTCTTGATGGTCTTTACGGCTTCGACGAGCCGTGTGCGCAGCACGTCCAGCTCCGCCTGCCTGGCGGGTGCGGCTGCCGGCGCTGCGTTGTCGGTCTGCGCCTGCTGCTCCAGCATGTCGCCGAGCTTGCGGTTCGCGCGCCGCACGCGCGCGCGGCGCCACAGCCAGAACACGAGCCAGAGCGCGAACAGCGTGCCCAGCACGGCAGCGGGCCAGACGGGGCTGATTTGCAGCGCATCGGCTGCGATGAACAATGCGGCCGCGAGTGCGATCACGCCGACGACGGAGAGCGTGCGCGTGTTTGTCAACACGTTGAAAAAGCGTTGCATAAGCCGTTCAGGTCCTGGTGCCTTGGGTGCTGTTTGTCGTGGTGTGCGGTGTCGTCACGCAGCAAGAGGTTTTGCCGCCCGGCAGAATGAATGAACGCCCCATAAACTCCCCATTTTTTCCCGCTGCGCCTTATTTAACAATTGCCGGCGCGCGACCCAGAACGAAGCCGGGTTTGTGATATTCGACGTGGCCCAGGTCCATCAATTTCCAGCGTCCGCCCCAGGTCAGGCCAACCTGCTCGGCCACCTGGCCGTATAACTGATAACCCCGCATCGCCCAGGGATCTTTTTCTGAAATGACGAGCTTGCCGTCACGCAGAAATGCGTTATCGGCCGCGAGTCCATATTGGTGATAGCTTTGGAAAGCTGCCGCGTTTGTCACATTACCGCCCAATTGCGCAAGCCGGTTTTGCCGCTCGGGGCTGCGGTAACCCTCCAGTAGCGCCATTTCATAACCGTATTGCTCGCGCATGATTTTGTAGACGAGCAATAGCCGCGTGCGGAAATCGGCGTCCAGCAGATTCCAGTCGCGGCTTGCGTCGTGCAGCGCGGGCCGCACCTGCTCGACCTCCTTCGTGGCGAATACCTCGGGAGGCAGCGGCGGCGGTGGAACCAGCTGCTCGCCGTTCAGCAAGGCAGCGATTTTTTCGTCCGGCACCCGGGGCGTGTCATCGTATTGAAATAACTGATGACCGCGCAATGTAATGGCTATGAGCGGCGGCGTCGCAAGAATACCTGCGGTAATGGAAATCAGCAAGCGTCGCCTGACGAGTATATTTTTCATATCGGCCATTCTCGAATGAGAAATTTTTGCCGACTTAAAGAACTGACTTCGGGCGTGAGTGGCGCTCGCTGAAGCGCGACGCATAATCAAATTATGCAATTCGAATAACGTGCTGAAAAGCGATGCACGTACGGCGGGCAGCAGCAATAGTGCGGCCAGTGGTACGGCAATGGCAAAATAGGCGACGAGAGCAATGGCGACCAAAAGCGAACCCGCGGAGTAGCAATTGTTTTTTGTAATGCTTGATTTTAGAATCAGCGCTGCCCGAGGTTGGGCCGCCTCGTATTATTGCGGTGAAACGGGCTCAGTTCAATGAGCACAATGCAATGAGCACGATTCCAACGAGACAGTGAATGAGTGCGCCGGACAATTCTACCCCCAAGGCTGCGCCCAGCCTCCTCGCCGACACGCCTGCCAGCGTGCCGGGCGCACAGCCGGGCGGCTCGCGCATCCTCGCGAATCTCGAGGGCCGCGTCGTGCCGCCGGCCACGCCGCCGGGCACAGGACGGCGCTCGCGCGCGCCGATGCTGATCGGGGCGCTGGTTCTGATCAGCGCTGCCGGTTTCGGCGCCTGGCACGTGGCCGAGCGCAGCGCGCCGGCGAACGCCGGGACGCAGGCGGCCGCCCCCGCGGTTGCACCGACAGTTGCCCCCGCAGGCGCTGCGCCAGCCGTTGCAAACGCGGCGAGCGCGCCGGATATGGCGTCGGCTTCACACGCCGCCACCATCGTGAGCGACGACGAAAGCGCCGACAACGCGAAGCCCACACCTGACGCCGTTGCGTCCGCAACGATACCCGACGACGGCCGGCTTTCGCGTGCATTGGCCAATGGCGCGCGCGATGCCGGAGCGAGCGCGCCGGCAGGCGGCGCCGCGCCGCTGGCGAGCGCGTCCGTCGACGCGAATCACAAGCATCCGGCCAGGGGCGCCGAAACCCGGCACGAAGCGAAAAGCGCCGCGCATGCAGGGAACGCCAGGGCGGAGGCGCTGGCAAAGAAGCGGCATGATGCGCGTCCAGGCGCCCAGAAGGATGATTCCGATGTCGACCTGCTAGCCGTGCTCGTTGCCCGCACGAAGCCGGGCGACGGCAAGGACGCGTCCGCGCACGGGTCGAAGTCGGCGGCAAGCAAGCTCACCCTCGCGCAGCAGGTCAAGGCGTGCGGAGCGCAGGGCTTTTTCGAGGATCAGCTTTGCCGCTGGCGCGTGTGCGATGGGCATTGGGGCAAGGACCCGGCGTGCCCCGCGGCGGCACGCGCGAGCACGGAGCATTGAGGCGTGAGCGTGCCTGTCTCTCGAACGCACGCTCACTTCAACAAGGCCGTTCGTTCGCCGTGTACTGCGAACACCCCGGCGCACACCCCGTTGCATCGCGAATCGTGGCCATCAGGTCATCGGGGTGCACCATCAATTCGCGCACGAGGCGCAGCATCGAATACTGGTCGAGCACGGCCTGCCAGCGTGGCGATTGCGTGAGGTGCTGCCAGACAGCATCCAGTACTTCCGGATCTGCATGTTGCCCGTCCCACTGGGCGCTGGCGTAGGCGAGGCTCGCCGGTGCGGACAAAAGCTGCATGCGGCTCGCGGCGTTGAGCATTCGCGAAGTGCCGTTGGCGGGCGCATCGCAGCAATAGAGTACGGTGTTCAGCAAGCCGGACTCGTCGATGCCTTGTGCGCGTAGCGATGCGCCGTGCAGTCGTACCGGCCCCTGCTGGGTCTCGAACGTATACACGATATTTTCTTCGGCGTGCGTGAGCAGGCGCAAACCGCGCATGAGCCGCGGGAGGTCGGTCGTTGCGGATTCGACGGATGCCTTCGCTTCGACGAGCAGGCGCACGTTCCAGACGGGCACGATATCGAAGGTCTTCGCGTGCAGCCGCTCCAGCAGGACCACGTCCCATTCCGTTTTGGCGCGTTCGTGCGTGCCCGGTATCGAGGCCGGAACGCGCATTGAACTCACGACACGGTACGCGTGCGGGTTCTCCTGCGCGGCGTTGAGCCTTTGAGCCAGGGCTTCGAGTGCCTGTACGGCCAGCGCTTCGACAGCCGCGCCGCGCCGCTGCGACGCCCGGCCTTGCGCCACGGCCGCCGGCGTACCCGGCCGCGGACCATACGCATCCAGCATTGATACGTACTGCTGCACGAGTGGGTCGGGCGCCAGGGCTTCGAGCCGGCACAAGCGCGCAAGTGCCGGACTGTCCCGCAGATCCGCCAGCGCGGGCGCGAAATCCGAGCCCTTCGCAAGCTCCGGCAACGCGAGAAGGTCTCGCGCGGTTTCGTGAAGTCCGGCGTAATGGGTCTCGTGGTGCGCCAACGACGCGGACGCATGCAGCCGCGCAAGCGCGTCGCGCTGCCAGGCTTGCAGGGCGCGCTGCTGTTTGGCCGGATGCGCGATCGTATTGACGGCGGCATGGATCTGCCGGCGGTCCTGATCGGCCTGTGCCGAAAGCGACGCAAATTCGCGCACCTGGGGGGCGCGTTGCCGCAGCACCATCGCCTGAAATGCCCGGTCTCCGGAATCGGCGTGCATCGCCTCGGTGATCATGGCCGCGAGCGCGTCGACGAAACGCGGCTTCAGCGTCGCGTCGGGTGCTCCACCATGCGCGATGGCTTCGCGCGCCTGTTCGATGACGCGTGCCAGCGCCGTAGCCGGATTGGCATGTCGAAGCGGCAGCGCCGAAGCCGCGGGCTCTTGCGGCAAGCGATAACGGCGTGGGACGTCGCGAAGGATCTGTTCGAGCAGCAGAGCGGGTGGGGACATCGGCGGATTTGCAGCATGCGCATGCGGGGCGATGAGGAACATAGTCTCATAACCCCGCGCCCCGCTAGTGGCGGGTGTGCTGCGCACGTGCGGCGCGTGTCTTCGCCGCCTTTTTGGCCGCGGTGGAGCGGCCCGCTGCGCCCTTGGTCTGCGCAGCCTTCTTCGCCGCCGCGGAGCGGCTTGCCGCGGGGCGGCGCGCCGCCGCGGTCTTCGCCTGCTTCGACACGGCTTGTGGCGATGCGCCCGCCCGGCTCTCGCCCTTGAGCACTTGCGTCGTCGTGCGCGAACGTTTGGTTTTCGATTCCGTGCTCGCGCGGCCCGTTTTCTCGCCGTGGCCCGCCGCGCTATCCTTTGCGGCTTTCTTGCGCGTCGCTTCGCTGGTTTTGCCTGGCGCCGGCGGTTTCAGGTCCACACCGGCGCGTCGCGCCTTCGACAAGCCGATAGCGACCGCCTGCTTCGCGGAACGCACGCCATGCTTGCCCTCGCGCACGCGATCGAATTCCTCCTTCACGAATTCGCCGGCCTGGGTGCTTGCGGATTTGCCTGCGCGCTTGTCCGCGCGCGCACGCTCGATCGTTTTCTTCTCGGGCATTTTGGCTCTCCTTGATGAGTGACCCACTCATTCCAGCAAGCGCCGTTCCGCACAGGCGCGCAACGCCCGCGCAAAGCCATCAGGCCGCAACGAAAGCCGGGTGCGGATCGGCCGCGAGCATTTCGGCGACGAAGTCGAGAAACACGCGGGTCTTGTTCGGCAGCCGCCTGCCCGATGGATGTACGCCGTGGATGGGCAACGGCGGCGGCGCGAAATCCTCCAGCACGCTGACGACCGCGCCGCTCGTCATCTCCGCTGCGAAGAGCCAACCGGGCGCCTGAACCAGGCCCATATGGGCGAGGACGGCAGCGCGAATCTGCTCCGCGTCGCCAGTGCGGAAATTGCCGGACGGAACCTGCAGGCCCGGCCCTTCGACGTTCCCGAAACGCCATGCCCGCGGCTCGTGCATGGGCGCGAAAACGACACAGTCATGTTGTTCGATCTCGTGTGGCCGTTCGGGGCGCCCGTGCTTTTCGAGGTACTCCGGCGTTGCGACGACTACGACCGGACTCGAGGCCAGATGCCGCGAAATCATCGAGGAGTCGGCAAGCGGCCCGCTCTTGATCGAAAGATCGAAACCTTCCTCGACGAGATTGACGTTTCGCTCCGTTGCGGAAAGGTCCACGTGCACCTGCGGATAGCGGGAGAAAAATACCGGCAGGCGCGGCACGACATATAGCCGGCCAAAGACCGGCGGCACGGTGACGCGGATCAGCCCGCCCGGAGACAGCTGGCCATGCCCGACGGAGGTCTCGAGATCGGTGAAGTCGCCAATGATGCGCAAGCCGGCTTCATAGACCGTTTGACCGGTCTCGGTGAGCGTCATGCTGCGCGACGTGCGCCTCACCAGTTGAGCGCCAAGATAGCGCTCGAGCGACGCGATCTGCTTGCTGACCGCAGGCTGGCCCACGCCGATGTCGCGCGCCGCCGCGGCGAAACTGCCGCTTTCGACGATGCGAATGAAAAGTTTGAGCGCGTCGAGCCGATCCATTTTTCTTCCCAAAACTTCCTGACTGGAATGGATTCTATTCCATTTGGCCTTCTTCCATGCTCCGGGTGGAATCGATATCGTCATGCCCATTGACAACGCATTCACGCAACGAAGGAGCCATGATGAGCATCGGACAACGAGCCAACCTGATCGAAGTGCGGCACAGCCTGAGCGATGACGACCGCGACGCGGCGAGGGCTTCGATCGAGCGCACGCAACGGCATTTCAACGATTTCAATGGCACGATGCGCGAGGCGTACGACGCCATGACCGCGCAGACGCCGGTGGCGGATGGCGTCGGCCTCGAGAGCATCGCGAACGCGGACGCAACAGGGTGGTGGATTCGGCCGCGAGCCGCGCCTGCCCATCGCGCGATCCTGTTCCTGCACGGCGGGGCCTTTGTGCTCGGGTCTGCCTGGGGGTATCGCGGGTTCGCGAGCCAGATCGCGGTGCGCGCCGGCGTCGATACCTTTGTGCTCGACTATCCGCTGGCGCCCGAACATCCGTTTCCCGCGGCGCACGACGCCGTGCGCGCCGCGCTGCGATGGCTGGCGAACGGCGGCATACGCGAAGTCGCCCTGGTTGGCGACTCCGCAGGCGGCGGCCTTGCACTTGCGGTTCTGGGTGTCGAGGAGCGGCGGGCGTTGAACATCGCGAGCGTGGCCGTCTTCTCGCCGTGGGTCGATCTGGCGTTGACGGGGCCGTCGTTCAAGAGCGAAGCGACCCGGGATGCCGTTCTGACGCGGCCTGTGCTCGCCAATGCCGCCGCGGCGTACCTTGGCGCTGCCGATCCCATGGATGGACGCGCGTCGCCGCTGCATGCCATTCCCGGGCACCTGCCGCCCCTCGCGCTCCAGGTGGGCACGGACGAGCTGCTGTTCGACGACGCGCGACGTTACGCGACGGCAGCGGCGGAGCAGGGCGCAGCGGTGGAACTGGAAATCTACGAAGGACTGCACCACGTGTTCCAGCGATCCACCCACGAACTGCCGGGCGCGCGGTATGCGCTGGATGAAGTCGCGAGATTCATCTCGCGGTGCTGGACACCTGACGCGTAAGCCTGCCTCAGCCCTGCTTGCGCACCTGCCCGATGGCGCGTTCGCGCGCCGCCTGCGCCTGCTGCACGAGCCGGTAGGCGGCGTAGTACTTGTAGATATTGCGCACGTAAGTGGTCGTCTCGATCCCGATCTTCTCGCCAACCACGATCTCGACGTTGTTGAACCACTTGTCGGGCGAGAACACCCGGGCGGTCGCTTCCTTGCGCATTTTCGCGATCCTGGCCGGACCCGCGTTATAGCTCGCGAACGCGAACAGGGCACGGTCCGAGTCGGAAAAGTGCGCATCCGGGAAGTAGCGGGACATCAGGAGGTCCAGGTATTTCGCGCCGGCATGGATGTTCCGCAGCGCTCGCGGCCTGTGACGCCACGGCTTGCGCAGGCGGACCCTGGGCCGCGAGGCATCCTGTCGGCCGGCCGGCAATCGTCATCCCGAAAGCCAGGGCGATCAGCAACGTATGAACAATACGCATGGTGGCAGGGCCGAATGTTCCGCGCCTTCCCACCATGTCACAACCGCATAGGCTGGCTATGGGCCGATGGTCCTATAGAGAAAGTGAACAGCCGCTACTTCGCCGATGTCATGACGTCACAGCCGCCGCGGGAGCCGGTGTTTTTCAGGGTGAGCGTAAGCCGGCTGCCCCGGTTCGCCGTGATGATCTGCCCATAGCTCACCGTGGGAATGAACTGGATATCCGGCGCGACCGCCACAGGGGGATTCCTTGCGCCGTCGACGGTCAGGTCGAGCTCCACGGTGACCGAGTCGATAGCGACACCCATATCCTGCTTGCGGTCGGCCTGTTCTTTCCTGAAATTGCACAGACCTTCGAGAACTTGCTGGAGGGCGGTTGGGATATCAACCGGCTTGCCCGGCGGGATCGGCGGCGTGTTGCAGCCGACGATCGTGAATGGCAAAGCGCAAAGGACCACATATCGGCAGGCGCGCATCGGGTTCCCCTTTGATGAGCCGCAGGACGGCTTTGTCGAAGGGTGGCATGGATGGATGCCCAGTCAATCGGACCTATGTCCTATGCCGATGCGCGCACCACCTCGTGAACTACCCGGTCAGGCGCGCCCATAGCGTTCGTATGCGGCGCGCGCGCTCGTCAAACAGATACGACGCTGCGAGAGCGAACAGGCCCGACACGACCCCCGTCACAATGTGTTCGAGAACATGAATGCGATAGTGACTCGTGTGCGCGTAGGCATCGCCGATGATTGTCAGGCAGCCCACTAGCAGCGCGTTGCCATAGCGATTCGCGTACCACTTCGTTGCTGGCGTGAAGGTGAGCAGGACGGCCAGCGCGCCGGTGAACAGTCCCGTCTTGAATGCGATGGTCCAATGGGGCAGGCTCATGATGTTGCCCCAGCTACCCGGCATGCAGGTCATGCACGCGCTGGTTGGCTGCCAGAAGCGCTGAATAAACAATTTCAGGCGGCGTTGCCATTCGCTTCCCATCACGTACTCCCGGTGCAGGGTGTGCGGCCCCGCGGAAATCGTGCATCGCTTGCGCATCGTGCTGGCGCGCGCGCGATGCGCTCCTGGCGCAAGCTACGCCGGGAGCGCGTTACGACGGTTCAATGCGCCATGGCGCCCGATGCCGGATGATCCATGCCCATGGCGTCGTGCTTCATCGGCTTGTTCATCTGATCATGGCTCATCTCGCCGCCTTTGCTCATTGTATCGTGCGACATGGCGCCTTTGCCCATGGCGTCCTTCTGCATCGAGTCCTTCGACATGGCGTCGTTCGACATCGCGCCGCTAGCCTGCGCGAATGCAGCGCCCGCGCTCATGCTCAACAGGGCGGCCGAGAGGGCGATTGCTGCGAATCGGATCGTGTTCATTTGCATTGCTCCTTGCTGGGTGGAAAAAACCGTTGCCCCTTTTGCGGGCGGAAGTGAAACGGAGCCGTCGCGCGACGCGGCGGCAGGAAGACGTCACGAACCGCCGAACCAGTTGTAGCCCTGGTCGACCCAGTAGCCGCCTGGATACGTATTCGTGACGAAGATCTCGACGATGTGCTTGGGGTTCTTGTAGCCGAGCTTCGTCGGCATGCGCAGCTTCATCGGATAGCCGTATTTCGCCGGCAGCCGCTCGCCGTCGTAATCGAAAGCGAGCAAGGTTTGCGGATGCAGCGCCGTGGCCATGTCGATGCTTTCGTAGTAGTTGTCGGCGCAGCGAAAGCCCACGTATTTCGCGGTGAGATCGGCGTCGATGCGGCGCAGGAAATGCGCGAATGGCGTGCCGCCCCAGCGGCCTATCGCGCTCCAGCCTTCGACGCAGATATGCCGCGTAATCTGCTCGGCGTGCGGCAGCGCGTACAACTCCGGTAGCGTCCAGACACGCTGGCCCTTGACGAGGCCGCTGAGCCTGAGCCGATAGTCGCCGCCATCGACCACGGGCGCCTCGCTTTCGCTGTAGAACGCGTTGAAGGGGAAGGGGCGCGTGATCTGGGCTTCGGTGTACGTGGGTGCGAGCCGGGTTGGGTCGAACAGCCATGCCTGCACGCGATCGTTGAGCCGGGAAACGGCGGTGAGGAACGTGTTGACCGAGGCGTCGTCGGTGATCGTGCAGCCAGTCAGCAGGGAGAGACCGCCGAGCGTGAGCATGCGCTTGCCGAACAGGCGCCGTGACGGCATGTCGAGTTCGCGCCGTGCATCGGCAAGAATCGCTGCGCGGTCGACTGCGATGATCTTGCGGTCGTTCGTGTTCATCTGGAATCCTTATCGATATCGAAGGGCGGCGACTCGAATAGCGTCGGTGGGCGCGTTCAGCGTCCGCGCAGCATGGTGAGCAGCGAGCGCGGCACGAGCGCGACCATCGTCACGTGAACGAGTGCGAAGGCCACAAGCACGGAC
Organism: Paraburkholderia sp. CNPSo 3281; assembly: GCF_024206515.1. NCBI lineage: Bacteria > Pseudomonadati > Pseudomonadota > Betaproteobacteria > Burkholderiales > Burkholderiaceae > Paraburkholderia > Paraburkholderia sp. CNPSo 3281. The sequence goes on from NZ_JAMBPS010000013.1 coordinate 132,857, forward strand.
ATCGCGCAAAAGTGCACGACGCGCGCGCGGTCGTATCCGCCCATCAACTCGCGCAGCAGCGGAAACTGCACCGACTTCCAGATCGCAAGGCCCGACAGCACGAGGACGACGAGATCGGCGATCGCAACGAGATAGGCGAGTTTCTGCACGGCGTTGTACTGGCTCAGGTCGGCGTGAGAGAGCCGGCCCGTGAGCGCGGCGCGCAGGTCATGCAGCACGGCGCGCGGGCTCAGCGGGAAGAACTTCGTGCGCCAGCGGCCGGTGACGAGATTCATGGCGAGATAGACGAGGCCGTTGAAAAACAGCAGCCACATAGCCGCGAAATGCCATTGCAGTGCGCCGCCGAGCCAGCCGCCGAGCGTGAACGAGGGGGGAATGACGAAGCCCGCGAACACGGGAGACGCATCGTAAATGCGCCAGCCGGAGAACATCATGACGAGCGCCGCGAGCGCGTTGAGCCAATGCGTGACGCGCAGCCAGAGCGGCTGGATGGCGCGTGGGCGGCGCACGCTGGCGGCAAGTGCGGGCGATTCACCGATCGACGTGTGCATGACGATTCCTCGTTAGCGCAGAGTTGACAGTGAATTCGCTGTGGCGCGCGCGCCGGTTACATTGCGTCGAGAAAAAATTCGCGCGCCCGGGGCGGCTAAAAATAAGTCATCGAGGCTGTAACCCAACTGGCGTGGCGAACGAACTACCCGCAACGGGCACACGCGCTCGCGCCACGGGAAAGAGGCACAAGGTGGGTTTGACCAGCACATGGGCGGCGACGACGGAAGGGGCGACGCCCGGCGCGCGCGCCGGGGCAGCGCATGCCGTTGCGGCGCGCGAAGCGTTCGGCTACCCTCACGCGAACGGGCGCGAGTGCGGCGGCGTTCGTAATCGTTTTGAAAGTTCGCCATCGCAAGACCAGGCGAGCGCCATGCCCGCAAGCCCATTAACCTATCGTCGCGACCATCCAGGACGACCTTTGCACTCCGCGGAAACCCGTCTCAAAGCGCTTTTCGTCAGCGGCCTCGAAGGCGACGCGCAAGCGTATCGCGACTTCCTCGAGGAACTCACGCGCCATTTGCGCGGCTACCTGCGCCGGCGCATTCCGCAGTTGCGCGACGACGTCGAGGACCTCGTCCAGGAGATCCTGCTGGCGGTTCACAACGCGCGTCACACATGGCGCCCCGACGAGCCGCTCACGGCCTGGGTGCACGCGATCGCCCGCTACAAGCTGATGGACTTTTTCCGCTCGCGCGCACGCCGCGACATGCTCAACGATCCGCTCGAAGATCACGCCGATCTCTTCGCCGCGCCCGACGACGAACCCGCGCAGGCGCGCCGCGATATCGGCAAGCTGCTCGAGCAGCTGCCCGACAAGCAGCGCCTGCCTATCGTCCACGTGAAGCTCGAAGGGCTTTCGGTCGTGGAAACGGCGAAGCTAACAGGACTCTCCGAATCGGCGGTCAAGGTGGGTATTCATCGGGGTTTGAAGGCGCTTGCCGCGCGCATCAGGGGAGCGGGATGAAAACCGACGATCTGATCAACCTGCTCGCCGCCGGCGATGCGCGCGTGGACCGCAAGGCCGTGCTGCGCCGCTTCGCGCGGGCGCTGGCGCTCGGTTTTGCGGGCTCGGTCGCGCTGATGAGCGTGGTGTTCGGCGTGCGGCACGATCTCATGAGTGTCATGCACACGCCGATCTTCTGGGCGAAGATCGCGTTCCCGTTGTGCGTCGCGGCCGCTGCCGCGCTCGCAGTCAGCCGCCTCGGGCGGCCGGGCCGGCGCGGCGGCTATGCGTGGGCGCTGGTGGCGCTGCCGTTCGTCGCCGTGCTGGCGGGCGCATGGCTCGCGCTGGGCGACGCGGCGCCCGCGCAACGCATGCCTCTCGTGATGGGCCTCACATGGCGCACGTGCCCGTTCAATATCGTGCTGCTTTCGGTGCCCACGTTCGCGGCCGTGTTCTGGGCCGTGCGCGGTCTCGCGCCCACCCGCCTGCGCGCGGCGGGCGCGGCGGCCGGGCTCTTTGCGAGCGCGCTCGCGACCATTGCGTATTGCCTCCATTGCCCGGAAATGAGCCCGGCGTTCTGGAGCGTCTGGTATGTGATCGGCATGTCGCTGCCCGCTGGCATTGGCGCGTGGCTGGGGCCGCGGCTACTGCGCTGGTAACGGCGTGTGCCGGTCAACGGGCGCGCGCGTCACTGCTTCAGGAAGCGTTGCGCCAGGGCTTCGTACAGCGGCGGCGCGAATAGCCTGGAAACCTGGCTCGACACGAGCGCCGTCGCCATCAGCGAGATCACGAGCGCGTGCCCGTCGATCATTTCGATGACGATGACGAACGCCGTGATCGGGCTCTGCGTGACGGCGGCCAGATAGCCGACCATGCCGAGCGCGATCAGCATCGGCAACTGCATCTGCCCGAACACCATGTGCAGCACGTTGCCGATGCCCGCGCCGATCGCCAGGGACGGCGCAAACAGGCCGCCCGGCGTGCCCGGCAGATACGAGCCCACCATCGAGGCCATTTTCAGCACGGGATAGGCGACGCCGAGCTGCGAATGGCCCTCGAGCATGCCGCGCGCTTCCGCATAGCCGCTGCCGAACAGATTGCCGCCGCTCGCCACGCCGATCACGGCGATGAACAAACCGCACACGGCGCCGAACGCCACGGGCCGCTCCTTTCGGAGAACGAACAAGCGGGCGGGCATCCATCGTTCGGTGTTGAGCAGCAGCCAGCAGAACACGCCGCCCGCGAGGCCGGTGATCACGCCGACGAGAATGACGGCGACGGCGAGCAGATCGGGCATATGACTGCCGATGGCGATCGTGCCGAAATACACATAATTGCCTTGCAGCGCGAGTGAGACGATGCCCGAAAAGATGATCGCCGCGATGATGACGCCGCTCGTTCGCGCCTCGAAGCTGCGCGTGAGTTCCTCGATGGCGAAGACCACGCCCGCGAGCGGCGCATTGAACGCGGCGGAAAGGCCCGCGGCGGCGCCCGCGAGGGCGAGCTTGTATTCGAGGCCGACGCCGTACATGCTGCGCAGCCGCGCCGGATAGAAGCGCCGCAGGCTGTACATCAGCGCGGCGCCCACGTGGATAGTCGGCCCTTCGCGGCCAATCGTGAATCCGCCGAGGATCGCGAGGAACGACAGGGCGATCTTGCCGATCAGGATGCGCAGCGTGAGCAGGCGCGGGCCGAATTTGCGCACGTCGTGCAGCGTCGCGATGACCTGCGGGATGCCGCTGCCCTCCGAACCCGGAAACCAGCGGCGCGTGGCCCAGACGCAGAATGCGCCGATGGCCGGCGTAATGAGTAGCGGCAGCCACCGGTGATGGGCGGTCATCTGCACAAAGAGCGCGTAGCCGAAATCGACGAGCCGCGCGTACATGACCGCGACGAGCCCCGTCGCGATGGCGCCAAGCCAGAACACGCCGAAATACAGCCAGCGCCGCCGGCTGCGCAGGATCGTGCGGCTGTCTACAAGGTCGGAAACTCGCATGAGGCGGCCTGGCCAAACTCCTCGTTCCGAAGCGTTGCTGGACGTGCCGCCGCCAGGGCGACACGACCGGTCTTCGGGAGATTAGCACGCACGGGTTTTTTGGCGCCAGCCAGTTTCACTCAACCGCCTTAGCGCATGCCTCCGCTGGCGACGATATGCTCGCCCGTCAACCATTTGGCATCGTCCGACGCAAGGAACACCACGGCCGAGGCGATATCGTCCGGCTGCCCCACGCGTCCGAGCGGCGTTTGGCTGACCGCATGGCTTTCGAACTCCGAGCCGATGACGCCGGCCGTGTGTGCGCCTTCTGTCTCGATCACGCCAGGATTGATCGCGTTCACGCGGATCTTCCGCGGTCCCAGTTCGCGTGCGAGCACGCCGGTGATCGCATCCACCGCGCCCTTCGTGCCGCTATAGACGGCTGTCGTCGGTGGCGTGATCGTCGTCACGACCGAACTCACGTTGATGATGCTTGCGCCCTCGCCAAGATGCTTCGCGGCCGCCTGCGTAGTGAGCAGCACGCCGAGCACGTTGGTGTCGAACAGCTTGCGGTATTGCGTCTCCGTGAACTCTTCGATGGGCGCGAACTCGTAGACGCCGGAGTTGTTGACGAGGATGTCGAGGCGACCGTAAGTCTCGACGGCCGTGCCGATGATGCCCTGTGCGTCGGCTGCCTTCGACACGTCGCCGCCAACGGAAACCGCCTTGCCGCCGGCCGCCGTAATCGCGCTTACCACCGCATCGGCGCCCGCCTTGCTGCTCGCGTAGTTCACGACCACCGAAGCGCCTTCGGCCGCGAGAGCCTTGGCGATCGCGGCGCCAATGCCTTTCGACGCGCCCGTGACGACCGCCACCTTGCCTGAAAGTTTGCCCATCATGTTCTCCTTACCGTAAGTCGCAGCATCGAATAGAACCGGCGTCTCGACTTGTACGAAGCCATCGGCCGGCGACGCAAACGAATCTAAAGGTCCGCGCCGCCGCGATAAAGCGGCCGGGCGCGAATTGACTGGCAGGATCATCCGAACAATCGGAGCGGAGCAAAATGGAGTAAGCGGGCGCAGAAATTCCAGCGGCCTCGACCGTAAGGGCTTTTACCAGCGCTGGTGGACGTGAGGCGCGATCAAGCGTTCGTAAACGTCCCGCACGCGTTGCATCGCCGCGTCGGACAGCGGGGCGAGGTTTGCCGCCGAGACATTCGACGCCGCCTGCGCCGCGTTCTTGCTGCCCGGAATGATGACGGAGACGGCGTCTTCCATGAGTATCCAGCGCAGGGCGAGCTGTGCCATCGAGGCGTCCACGGGTACCAGGCCGCGCAGTTCGTCGACCGCCTTCAACGCGACGTCGTACGGCACGCCCGAGAACGTTTCGCCCACGTCGAATGCCTCGCCATGACGATTGAACGCACGGTGATCGTCTGCCGCAAAAACGGAATCCGCGGACAATTTGCCGGTGAGCATGCCGCTCGCGAGCGGCACTCGCGCAATGACCGCAACGTTCTTCTTGAGCGCCTCGCGGAAAAACAGGTCGGCAGGTCGTTGACGGAACATGTTGTAGATGATCTGCACCGAAACCACGTCGGGATATTCGATCGCCTTCAGCGCTTCCTCCACCTTTTCGACCGAAACGCCGTAAAAGCGGATTTTGCCGGCGGCGACAAAGCTGTCCATCGCGTCGAACACTTCGGGGCGGTAATAGACCTCCGTCGGCGGGCAGTGCAGTTGCACGAGGTCGAGCGTGTCGACGCCCAGGTTCGAGAGACTCCGGTCGATGAAGCCTTCGAGTTCGCGCTTGTTCAGATAGCCGCTGGTCACATGCGGGTCGAGCCGGCGTCCGAGCTTGGTGGCCACGATGGGACGCTCCCCGCCGCGTTCGCGCAACACGTCCCGGATAATGCGCTCCGAGCGGCCGTCGCCGTAGACGTCGGCGGTGTCGATGAACGTGACGCCGTTATCGAGCGCGGCGTTCAGCGCGGCTCTGGCGTCGTCTTCGCCAACGCTGCCCCACGAGCCGCCGATTGCCCATGCACCAAAGCCGATTTCGGACACATTCCAGCCGGTCCGCCCAAAAGTTCTCTTCGAAAGCGTCATTTGCGTGCTCCTCCTGTGGTTTGCGCAGTTGTCTCGCAGGCGTTGCAATAGCCTCTGCGCCCGTAGTGTAGCTGGCTGTTTGCCACGCTGCTGACCCTGCTGTTGGTCGACGGCCACCTTTGCATATCCGCGCGTTGGCTTCGAGCCAACGATTCCGGCCTTGATTCGACATGAATTCTCCGCCACGACAGGGCGTGGCGCGCCGCCGTGAGGAGCGGAACTGGCTGGCACGGCGGTTGCAGGACGTGGCGGCGGCCTGTGCCGCCGTAGTGGTTATCAATGGCCCCACACTTCGAGCGAGGTAAGCACCATGTCTAACGTCAAGATCGAAACTCAGGAACCCGTACCGTTTTTTTCGCATTTCCTCGAGGGTCAGTTTTCGAGAAACCTTACGGCAGCGGAGATGCAGGCCATACGCGGCGGAGCGGTCGTGACGATGGTGGCGCCGTCCGACCAGGAAGGCATGCCGGTCGGTGAATTGCCCGACTTCCTGGGCATGCTCCGGCACATGGGGTGGCCTATGGGACAGATGCCCGGCAATAATCCCTCCTCGCCGGTGACCATGGCGTATCCCTCCGACGGCGAAAGTGCGTCTATTTAGTATTCCTTTTCACCATCAGGCGACCATGCCTGGACCGGAGTCGGGCGCGCGTCGACGTGCTATCCCGCCGCGCGCCTTCAGTAAAGGTGCGCAACCATGTCCGAACGACACCCGCGGCCGGTGGTACTGATCATCACCCACAGCAACGACAACGAGAGTATCCCGCTCGTCATGAATGCCGTCGCGGCACAGGGCGGCATGGCTTACCGCTTCGATACCAACCGCTTTCCCACCGATATTCGGCTTTCCAGCCACTACAGCGGCGACGAAGAGCGGCAGGTTATCGCGTGTGAAGACTACGAGCTGGACCTGGGCACGGTGTCCGCCGTGTGGTACCGGCGGATCGCCATCGGGCAGTGCATTCCCGAGGCGATGGACCGGCAGCTCAGGCGGGCGGCAGTCGATCAATCGCGCGCGACGCTGCACGGCATGATTGCCAGCCTCGACGCGTTTCATCTCGATCCCGTGCACCGCCTGCGCCGCGCGGAAAACAAGCAGCTCCAGCTCAAGATCGCGAGAGAGGTTGGGCTCACGATTCCACGCACCTTGATCACCAATGCGCCAGAAGCGGTGCGCAGTTTCGCACGCGAATGCAGGCACGGGATGATCATGAAGACGCTGTCATCGTTTGCCATCTACGAGGAGTGCGAGCAGAAAGTGGTCTTTACCAGCACGGTTCAAGACAAAGACCTCGAGCGCCTCGATGACCTGCGCTATTGCCCGGCCATCTTTCAGGAACAAGTGTCCAAGGCGCTGGAACTCAGGACCACGATCGTGGGAAACCGCGTATTCACCGCGTCGATCGATTCGCAGCGGTCCGAAAAAACGAGCGTCGACTGGCGCCGTGACGGTCTTGGGCTGCTCGAAGCGTGGGAGCCGTACGCATTGCCGCCCGAGGTCGAAAATGGGCTGCTGAAACTCATGCATGCTCTGGGCCTCAACTACGGCGCGGCAGACTTCATCCTCACCCCCGACGGCCGTCACTGCTTTCTGGAGGTCAACCCGGTCGGCGAATTCTTCTGGCTGGAAAAGCACCCGGGATTGCCGCTCGCGGGTGCGATTGCCAACCTGCTCGTTTCGAACAGGCGAGGTTCGTGACAAGAGGGGGCCGCCGACGCTCGCGCGCGCCCCGTCACGGTCTCGACCTCAAATCGGTTTTTCGATCGCCGCCTGGCCGTGCGGCGTCAGCGTTTGTTGCCCGTCCTTGTCGAAACCGCTATAGGTCCAGTCCAGTTTTCCGGCAGTGGTGGCGACCGAGCGGGTCAGGCCGATGCCGTATTGAGTCAGATACGTTCGACGCGTCTTGTTCTGGACGATGCCATCTTTCGTCTGCTCGCAGTCCAGGTCGATCGCTTTGCCGGTGAGCGCGGCGTTGAACTGGGAAGCCGGATAGTAGCGGCTCGTATGACAGGTCCACGTGAGCGCCCGGAAGTTGACGATCTGGACCGTGGTGCCGAACTCGAACGTCGTGGTATAGGTTTCGTTCTCCTGCGGCGCGTTGAAAGCGAACTGGCTGTTGTCGGCGTCGTGCGCGACGAAGGGAATGAACGCCGCCGTCTGCGCGTAGTTCGCCGTTTCCTCTTTCAGGCTGTAAATGTTGAGGTAAGAGAGGCTGAACGTTGCGGCAGCGGGCACACCGTTCGCCGAGCTTTCATACACCTGCTGGACCATGCCCGTATCTTGTGCGTTGATCAGCACGGTTTTGAAGTCGCGCTCGATTCCCGCCGTGCCAATCTGGCCCGTTACCTTGCCAAGCACCGTCAAGACCTTGAAGGGCAGCATGTGCGTGCCCGGCGCCGGCATCTTTTCACGAACGCTCGTGGGCAAGGAATCCACCGCAAAGTGCGCCGCGAGATAGCCGGGCTTGTCGTTGGCCATATCCTTGACCGGCACGAACTGGACGCATCCCGACAGCAGCGCAGCGGATGTGAAGGAAGTGCCGACGAGCAGGCGGGTTATTCTGTTTCGCATCTTTTTCTTCGATTCTCTGTCAACGGATGGGGCGCCGGTCAAACGAGCACGGCTTGGCATGCATATCGGCGCGATGCGAGCGTTCTTTAATCGAAGACTGAAGCGAGGCGGTTGAGCGGGTGGCTGCCAGGTCCAGGGCGCAAGCTAGCGGTCCTCGCCGCGCCCGAGTTGTTCGAGGTAGGTCCAGGGATAGATGCCGCGCGCATGGCCGTCGCTGAACGCGAGCTGCACGCCGTAGCCCATCGGCTCGATGGCGATCAGCGTCACGTCCGCTGCGGCGGCGGGCGCGGCGCCGCCGAGCCGCTCGCGCCGGCAGGCTGCGCACGGGCAGGCCGCGCGCAGCCGGGCGTGGTTCACACGTTGTGTCTCGCCCGCGGGCCAGCAGAGCGTGAGCGCTCGCGCGGCGGCGTCGTTGCGGACCTCTAGCGGCGTTTTCATGGCGCTGCGCCCTCGATCTGGCCGATAGCGATGCGCACGGCCTTGCGCACCTCGGGATCGCGGTCCTGCAGCGCGCTTTGCAGCGCCGGCAAAGACTCGCGCGCGCCCAGTTCGCCGAGCGTGAGCGCCGCTTCCTTGCGCAAATTGCTGATCGAATGCGCGAGCAGCGCGGCGACGGCGGTGGCCGCTTTCGCATCGCGTAGCTGTCCGAGCGCGCGGGCCGCGCGTAGCCGGACCTGCCAGTAGGCGTCGCCGAGCGCCTCGACAAGCGGTTCGAGCGCCGTGGCGGCGCGCAGCTTGCCAAGCGTCGTCGCGGCTTCTTCGCGCACTTGCCAGGCGTCGTCGCGCAATGCCGTGAGCAGGGCGTCGAGCGTGGCCTGATCGCCCGGCGAGGCGAAGCCAAGCGCGCCAACGGCCGCGCGGCGGACCTCCGGGTGCGCGTCGCCGGCGCCGAGCGCGGCGAGCGCCTCCAGCGCGCGCACCTCCTTCAGCCAGCCGAGCACGGCGACGGCCTCGAGTCGCACGTCGGCCTCGGTGTCCGCGAGCGCGTGCAGCGCGGGCTCGAAGGCATCCGCAAAGCGGAGTTCGCGCAGGCCGCGCAGCGCCGCGCGGCGCACGAACGGTTCGGGCCGCGTGGCCCACCGGCGCAGCACATGGCCCGACGACTGGGCTTTCAATTCCGAAAGACTTTGCGCCGCGGCTTCGCGCACCTCGTCGTCGGTGTCGAGCAACGCTGCACAGAGCGCTTCGACGACGTCGTCGTCTTCCCACGAGGCCAGCACGGCGGCGGCTTCGCGGCGTACGTCTGGAGCGGGATCGTCGCGCAGCGTGGCCACGAACGCGGGCAGCAGCGCTTCATCCTCGAGATCGGCGAGTTCGAAGAGCGCGATGCGGCGCACAGCGGGATCGGCGTCGGCGAGGCGCGCGAGCAGGGCGCTCGCTTCGGCGCTCAGGTGCTGCGGGTTCGGCGAGATGGGAGCGGAAACGGTCATGGGAAAAGGCGGTTGTCTGGTGGACGCTTGCGGGGCTACGCCGCTTCGCGCAGCAACGCGAGGCAGTGGCGCTTGATGTCGATGAAGCCGGCTTCGGTCGTGCTCTCGTCGCTGCGCGGCCGCGCGAGCGGCACCGCGATATCGGCAATGAGGCGCGCGGGTCGCTGCGAGAGCATCAGGATGCGGTCGCCGAGAAACAGCGCTTCGTCGATGTCGTGCGTGACGAACACGACGGTCGTGCGGATTTGCGCCCAGATGTCGAGCAACAGCGTTTGCATCATGCGGCGCGTTTGGGCGTCGAGTGCGCCGAAGGGCTCGTCCATCAGCAGAATGCGCGGGCGGTTGATCAGCACGCGCGCGATTTCCACGCGCTGCTGCATGCCGCCCGACAACTGCGCCGGATAGTGCGCCTCGAATCCCGCGAGGCCGACCAGCGCGAGCAGTTCGGCGGCTTCGCGCCGACGCTCGCTCGCGCCGACGCCCTTCATCTTCAGGCCGAAGGCCACGTTGTCGATCACACGCTTCCAGGGGAACAGCGTGTGCTGCTGGAACACGAGGCCGCGCTCGGGATGCGGGCGGTCGACTGCGAGACCGTCTACGGCGATTTCGCCCTGCGTGGCCGGGACGTGTCCCGCAATGGCGCCGAGCAGCGTGGATTTTCCGCAGCCGGACGGCCCAAGCACGCACACGAATTCGCCGGGCGCGATATCGACGTTCAGTGAGTCGAGCGCGGCGAAGCGCGCGTGCGGCGGCCCGACCTCCACGGTCAGCGAACGCACGTCGATGCGCCCCGGCGCGTGGGACACCGGCGCCCTGGCGGGCGCTTCCGGGTGGATGGCGGCAGGCGTGTTCACTGGCGCGCTCCCCGCAGGCGGTACCACGGCGTCAGCGCCGCGCCGATGCGCTTGACGAGGAGGCTGCTGCCCATGCCGAGCACGCCGATCAGGGCCATGCCGACGACGATATCCGCGTAGTTCTGCAGCGTATAGGATTCCCAGGTGAAATAGCCTATGCCGTACTGCCCGGCGATCATCTCCGCGGTCACGAGGCAGAACCAGGCGGTGCCCATGCCGATCGAAAGACCTGTAAAGATCGCAGGCGCAGCGCCCGGCAACACCACTTCCGTGTAGAGCGACAGCGAGCCGGTGCCGAGACCCCGCGCGGTGGCGACGAGGCGGGGGTCGACGGCTTCCACGCCGTGGATCGTGTTCAGCAGGATCGGGAACAGCGCACCGATGAACGTGATGAACATCATGCTCAGTTCCGAAGAGGGAAACATCAGGATCGCGAGCGGAATCCACGCGACCGCCGGGATTGGCCGCAGCACTTCGAGCGGCGGCAGCAGCACGTCTTCGAGCGCGCGATAGCGGCCGATCGCGAGTCCGAGCCCGACGCCGACCAGCGCCGCCGCGCAAAAGCCGGCCAGCACGCGTGTCAGGCTCGCGGCGAGATGCATGGGCAGCTTCGGCGAATGGAGCAGCGCCCATAGCGCGGGGATGGCGTCGGCGGGCGAAGGGACGTTCGCGAACGTGATAATGCCAAGCGAGAGCCGGTAGTGAACGGCCAGTTGCCAGGCGGCCACGAACAGCACGATCGAGCCGGCGCGCCATGCGCGGCGGCGTATCGGTGCGCTGCGCGCTGCGGCTCCGGTCAGTGCCGGTTCCCGGGCGTCTGCGCGTTGCCGGGCTGCGAGGTCAAGCGTGGCGGACATGCGGACTCCTCATAAAAGGCAGGTAAGCGAAGCGTTAGCGCGAAGCGAGGGCCTGCTGGGCGCCTGTTTTTGCGGCTGCAAAGTCCACGACGGCACCCGACGTGTGCTGCGCATAGGCATCGGCGCCCGCTTTCTGCAGGAAGGCGATGACGCCGCCATGCGCGTCGCGTACGTACCAGGCGTCGGAAGCGAAGAGCTTCTGGCCGCTGTCGTGGTCCTGCACGTACACGGCGCGCACCTTGCTGCCGGACTGTTCGAGTTTGGCGAGCGCAGCGAACCCTTCCGCCGCGTTGGCATAGTTGCGCACGTGCGCCTCGTTGGCGACCCACACCTGCGTGACCGTGAGGAAATCCCGGATGGGCTTGCCGGTCAGCGCGTCGTTCGCGGCGAGCGGTTGGCGCGCGTAGTTCTTCAGCGCGGCGTCATAGTCGAGCCCCGACTCCTTGAACGCTTCGCGGATGTAGCGGTCGTCGATGAACGTGTTCGCATCGAGATTGACATCCGTTTTCTTGAGCAGCTTCAGCGTGTCGATGGCGGTCGCCACGGCCTGGCGGTACTCCGGCTTCCAGGTGAGATCGCGCGTTTGCAGGCCGAGCGGGCCATGATAGAGATAGTCGACAGGCGCCTCGATGCCCGTCACCTTCTCGATCAGCAGACTATATTTTTCGGGATCCTCTGCGATCAGGCGGTTCGCCTCGATTGCCGCGCGCAGGTATGCGACCACCACTTCGGGGTACTTCTGCGCGTAGGCGGAATCGACGAGCGCGCCGTGAAAGGTGGGCGCATGGCTTTGCGCGCCGTCGTAGATCTTGCGGGCGATGCCGCGATACGGGAACAGGTCGGCGAACGGCACGAAGTCGGCGTGGGCGTCGATCTTGCCCGCTTTGAGGGCGCTGCCGGCCACTTCCGGCGCTTGCGTGATGATGTTCACGTCGGTATCCGGGTTCCAGCCTTGTGCCTTGATCGCGCGCAGCAGCATGCCGTGCGACGTCGAGGCGAACGGCACTGAGATCGTCTTGCCCTTGAGGTCGGCGATCGAATGCACCGGCGAGTTGACGGGCACGACGATGCCGTTGCCGCTGCCCTCGGTGCTGCCCTCGAGCACGGTGATGAAGAGGCTCTTTCGGCCCGCCTTCTGGAACGCCGCGCCATTGAGCGAGCCCGGGAAATCCGCCATGGCGCCGAAGTCGAGCTTGCCGGCTACCATTTCGTTCGTGAGCGGCGCGCCGGAAGTGAAGTCTTTCCACTGCACGTCGTAAGTGACGTTCGCGTATTTTCCGGTGTGCGGCAGATACTTGTCGAGCAAATGCAGTTCGCGGATCAGTAGGCCGCCTGTCGCGCAGTTGATGGTCGTGTCCTGGGTGCCGATCGCGACGCGAATCGTCTCGGCGTGTACGGTGATCGCCGCGGTCAACAGCAGCGGGGCGGCGAGAAGGCGAAGAATCCGTTGGCGTGTTTTCATGGTCTGTTTGGCGGGCAGTACGGGAACCGTCGTGGGGTGGCAGCGGTTAGCGCAACAGGTAGGGAATGTCGACCTTGACTGCACCAGTCGGGCAGTCGCGCTCGCAGGGCATGCAATACCAGCATTCGTCGAATTGCATGTAGGCCTTGCCCTTGCTCACGTCGATCGCGAGCAGGTCGAGCGGGCACACGTCCACGCAAACCGTGCAGCCCTTGTCGGCGATGCAGCGGTCTTCGTCGATCGTGACGGGTGCACTGCTGCGCTGAAAGATATCGTGCGGCGTATAGGACATATCCGGATTCCTCAGTGTTCGGTGGCGAGTTCCGCGGATTCGCGAATGCGGAGCTGATCGTAGGCGCCTCGATCCGCTTGCGCGAGCGGGACGATGTACGGCTCGACCGCGCGCTTTTCGCTCGTCATCCTGCCGGAAGCGTCCTTGCGCAGGTGCGTGTGGCAGAACCATTCGGCGTCGTTGCGCTGCGGGTAATCGACCCGGTGGTGATACAGCCCCCAGCGGCTTTCGGTGCGGAACAGCGAGGCGCGCGCCGCCATTTCGGCGCAGTCGCGAATCGCGCGCACCTCGGCGGCGCGCATCAACTCGTGCGCATTGTTGGCCTTGATCGACTTGATGTCTTCGGCAATCTCGTCGAAGCGCTGCAGGCCGATCTCCATCTTGCGCGTGACCTTGGGCGGCTGAAGATAGTCGTTCACCATGCGGCGCAGCTTGTATTCGACCTGAGCCGGCGCGAGCCCGTTTTCGCGTTCGAGCGGCGCGTAGATGCGCGCGCGTTCGGCGGCGATCTGGCCTTCGTCGAGGCTCGCGTGCTCGCGGCCTTGCACGTATTCGGCCGCGTTGGCGCCCGCGAACCAGCCGTAGGTGAACGCGCCCAGCATGTAGTTGTGGGGCACGGCCGCCATGTCGCCTGCCGCATAGAGTCCGGGCACGGTCGTCTCGGCGCGCGAATTCACGTAGACACCCGATGCGCTATGCCCGCTGCAAAAGCCGATCTCGGAGATATGCATTTCGACCATCTGCTGACGGTAGTCCGTGCCGCGGCCCGCGTGGAACCGGCCTCGGCTTGGGCGCTCGTTGGTGTGCAGGATCTGCTCGATGGTCTGGATCGTTTCCTCGGCAAGATGGTCGAGTTTCAGGAACACGGGACCGTTGCCGCTTTGCAATTCCTGGTAGAACTCCCACATCATCTGGCCGCTCCAGTAGTCGCATTCGATGAAGCGTTCGCCCTTGCCGTTCGCGGTGAAGCCGCCCAGCGGCCCGGTGACATACGCACATGCGGGTCCGTTGTAGTCCTTAATAAGCGGATTGATCTGAAAGCATTCCAGGTTCGCGAGGGCGGCGCCCGCGTGGTACGCCATGGCGTAGCCGTCGCCCGCATTGGTCGGATTCTCGTAAGTGCCCATCAGGTAGCCGGAGGAGGGCAGGCCGAGGCGCCCAGCCGCGCCGCAGCACAGGATCACGGCTTTCGCGCGCACCACGTGGAACTGCGCCGTGCGGCAGTCGAAGCCGAGCACGCCGCTCACGCGGCCCTGCGAGTCGGTCATGAGCCGCGTGGCGACGATGCGGTTCGTGATCTCGATGCGCGTGCGTTTGAGCTGCCGGTAGAGGATCTTTTTCACGTCGTGTCCTTCGGGCATGGGCAGCACGTAAGCGCCCATATGATGGACCTTCTTCACGGCGTAGTCGCCGTTGCCGTCCTTCTCGAACTTCACGCCCCAGCGGTCGAGCTGCTCGATGGTCGTGAAGCTGTGGCGCGCATAGGCATAGACGGCCTCCTGGTCGACAATGCCATCGTTGGCGACGGTGATCTCGCGCGTGTACTGCTCGGGCGTGGCGTGGCCGGGAATGATGGCGTTATTCAGGCCGTCCATGCCCATCGAGATTGCGCCGCTGCGCTTGACGTTGGCTTTTTCGAGCAGCAGCACCTTGAGCGCCGGGTTGCGTTCCTTGGCCTTGATCGCAGCCATTGGGCCGGCCGTGCCGCCGCCGACGACCACGATGTCGTATTCGAGCACTTCGGTATTCATTGCGCTTTCCTTCCCCTTGCACGGGTTTTCTGGCGGTCGACGCGCAGCCGGTACTGGAAGGCGTCGCCGCGGAAATACAGGTATTCGTAGTCGATGGGATTGCCGGATGCGTCGTGCGTCAGGCGCTCGATCCGCAGCACGGGGCTGCCGTCTTCCACGCGCAGGGCACGGGCGATGTCGTCGTCGGCGAGAATTGCGTCGATCGACACATCGGCATGACCGAGCGGCACGCCGCAGTCGTTCTCGAGAATCAGGAAGATGTCACGCGTGGCGAGGTCGGCGTTGGCGAGCCGTTTGCCGAGCGCTTCGGGCACCCACGTGAGTTCTAGCGAAACCGGTTCGCGGTTGAGCATGCGTACGCGGTGGATTTCCGCGACCGGCGCGCCTTCTGGCAGGTTGAGACGCTGCGCGACGTGGCGATTGGCTTTGATGATCCTGAAGCTGCGCAACTGGTTGACGATTTCGTAGCCCATCGACGACATCGCTTCCGCGAAGCCTTGGAGCGAGGTCACGTTCTGGAATGCCTTGGGCCTGGAGACGAACGTGCCCTTGCCGTGCAGCCTGAAGACCAGGCCTTCCTTTTGCAGATCGCCTAGCGCCTGGCGCACGGTAATGCGGCTGACTCCGAACAGGGCGCATAGCTCGTGTTCTGAGGGCATCTGGCTGTGCGGCGCATAGGTGCCGTTCAGGATGCGCTCGCGCAGCGTGTCTTTGATCTGTACGTAGAGCGGCTGGGGGGATAGCGCTACCAGATTCGTTTGGGACATGGTTGGCTTGTCATAACAAGATGGATGTGGAGTGTAGGCAGCCTTCCATCTGCGACAAACTAACGAATTCTGATATGTATTTCTTGGGGTTTTGGTTGGGGTTGTTTTGTTGTGGGTTTTGATGCTATCGCGGAGGAGTTGGGTTTGTGGTTCTTGCTGCTTTGGCCTTTCCTTGTTTTCGCGTCGATATGCAGGCGTTGCCCCTGTGCGGGACCTGTCCGGGATTTTGTGGGTGAGGCATATCATGAGAGGTAAAAGCCATGGATATGCCGATGAAGAAGAAACGTACGGTCGCAGCTCAGGCGGCGGCCCGAGGGCCGCTGCCTGAGCTGCCCAAGGCCCTGCTGGACGAACTGGTCAAAGGCCCCATGACGCCAGCCGAGGTACAGGATCTGATGCTGGCGTTCAACAAGGCGGTCATCGAACGTGCCATGGGCGCGGAGATGAATCTGCATCTG
>NZ_JAMBPS010000121.1:0-3882 GCF_024206515.1 Paraburkholderia sp. CNPSo 3281
GATGAAATCGGGCGACACTTCGGTGCCGTAGGTCTCGGCCAGAAACGCCTGGATCTCGCGCACGCTCATGCCACGCGCGTACATCGCGATGATGCGCTCGTCAAAGCCGGTGAAACGACGCTCATGTTTGGGAATCAGGATCGGTTCGAAGCTACCGTCGCGGTCCCGCGGCAGTTCAACCCTGAGCGGGCCGTGATCCGTGATGATCGTCTTGCCGGTGGCGCCGTTGCGCTCGTTGGTCTGGCCTTCCGGCTTGGGCTGCCCCGGCGGGTAGCCCAGATGCCTGTTCATCTCGGCGCCCATCGCGCGCTCGATGACGGCCTTGTTGAACGCCAGCATCAGGTCCTGGACCTCGGCGGGCGTCATCGGCCCCTTGACCAGTTCGTCAAGCAGGCCTTCAGGCAGGGCAGGCAGCGGCCCTCGGGCCGCTGCCTGCGAAGCTACCGTGCGCTTCTTCATCGGCATATCCATGATTTTTACCTCTCATGATATGCCTCGCCCACGAAATGACGGATAGGTCCCCCGAAAGCGAACGGCAAGCTCAGGCCACTCGGCATCCCGAGCCTGCGGGATCGAATTGTTCATCCTACGAACTCAATGTCACGGCGATCAGTATAAAGGGTCATCAACTCGACGGAAAATGCGTCGATGTGGCATTCCAATTAGGCGGATCTTGCCCGAAAACATTGCGAACGAAGAAATCCAGGAGCTTACGCTCGGTGAAGATACCGGGGGCTCCATGATCAGCACCAGGCACATAGACCATTTCGAATTCCTTTCCCGCCTTAATGAGACTGTCGGCGAGCGCAAAGGTGGAGGCCGGATCGACATTGTGGTCCATTTCGCCCACAACAAGCATAAGTTTGCCGTGCAGATTGTCGGCATTGTCGATGGCGGAGGACTGTGAGTATTCAATGCCGACGGGCCAGCCCATCCACTGTTCGTTCCACCATATCTTGTCCATACGGTTGTCATAGCAACCACTGTTGGCTACCGCAACCTTATAGAAGTCCGAATGGAATAGCAGTGCATCAATGGCGTTCTGGCCGCCAGCTGATGTACCGAAGATTCCCAAATTCGAGATGTCGTACCAGGGATATAGAGAGGCAGCCGCCTTATGCCACAGAATGCGATCGGGAAGGCCTGCATCTTTCAGATTCTTCCACGCGACGTCATGGAAAAGGCGTGAACGGTTGTTAGTGCCCATTCCGTCGATTTGCACAACGATAAAACCCAACTGGGTAAGCGGCTCTGTTGTGGTTGTGAATGACTTTGGGACGTGAGAGCCTTGCGGGCCGGCATATATATCCTCCACCACAGGATACTTCAGATGTGGATCGAATCTATCTGGTAGATGAATGATTCCCCAAATATCGGTCTTACCATCGCGCCCTTTGGCAACAAAATTAATTGGTGCTCTCCATCCATTAGATTCGAGTTGGGAGATGTCGGTGCTCTCGATCTGCATCAGTTTAGCGTTGTCTCTAGACCGGAAAAGCGCCATGCGTGGGGGAAGGTCGATACGCGACCAGAGGTCGACGTAGAATCTACCGTCAGGAGAAAACTCGATGTGATGATTGGCCGGTTCTGGCGTAAGTGATGTCAGCCCCTTTCCGTCGAAGCCAATTCGGTAGGCATGAACGAAATAAGGGTCCTCACCGAAATTCATTCCGCTTGCTTCAAACCAAATTTCCCTTCTGACTGGATCGATGTGGTCCACCGCGCGGACAATCCAGTCACCTTTGGTGATTTGGTTTTCTAAAACACCGGTACGGCCATTAAAGAGGTACAGATGTTCAAATCCATCGCGCTCGGATGCCCAGATAATTTCCTCTCCATCATTAACATTGTAACGAAAGTGTTTTCCGGCATTTATTTGGTTATTTCTTAAATCTGTATAATCGACGAACGTGGAGCTGACCTCATCGATCAAAGAGCGCGTACGGCCGGTGGCTGCCTCCACCTCGATTACTCGGTAGAGCTGATGGCCGCGTTGGTTGTACTCAAATGTAAAGCCTCTCCCATCCTTCCACCAATTAATTTGGGAAAGGTCAAAAGGATTCGGGAACAAAGCATTGTCGATATTGACCATGCGCTTGTTGACTATGTCGAATAGTACCGGTTGCGGTCGCGGAAGAATATCTCCCGCTTTGGGATACGCTATTGTCTCATACCTGGCTTGATGGTTTGTTGTTGAGGAATTGACAAGCATGATTTGACGCGGTTGGCCGAGGGCGACACGGTAACCTGCGAGGTGATTGGAGTCAGGGGACCACTTTATGGATGAGAAGACGTAATTGTTCGCTTCTGTCCCGTCCGAACTTAACGGTACATTTACTGATCCGTCCTTACTCATTAGAAAGACGTTGTAGTTTTTGATATATGCTTTCCACTTGCCGTCCGGTGAATCGCTTGTGATTCGACTATCGCTTTCAGCCGTTGGCGTGAAGTAGTTATGAAATGACAAGATTTCGCCCTGAGAGATCCTAGTGCAGATGTAGCTTGAAAGATCACAACCCCACAGAACGGAATCAATGGAGAACAGCAACTGGTTGCCGTCTTGTCCGATTTCGAAGCGGTCAAAGGGAAGCCAATTGCCTCGGAAATTCGAGGAGGCCGCCTTATTTAATGCTTCGGCAAGGCGGCTATGATCGAAAGCCGGTTGCTTCTTCCCAGTTTTGATATTGAATTTAATAAACTGGCGCTCACCATGTGTCGTCCGTCGGTAGCCAAGGGTCTCGGGCGAAAGCCAGAAAGGGGGGGTATCGACGAAATTGACAATTTTATTCGAGTATTGATAATGACCTGTGAGAGCCCGCTGAAAGTCTGAGGGGGTAAGAGCAAAGGGGGGGTGTATGGTTCCGTTCCCCTGGTTGTCAGCAGCCGATAGCAACGTGCAGTAGGAAATTAGAAGCAGAGAGATGGTGACAATTTTTTGCATGGATGTTTGGCCTTGACTATGTTTAGGTTACGTCGTCGGCTTACCTTGCAGCAATTTTTACGCCATCAGTGAATGCGAGTGGGTATGATCAGTGTCCGCTGAGCGCAAGCGAGGCGACCGGTGAGGTTCTGTCGCGATAACGGGAAGTAGAATGGCCGGTTTTGGAAACCGCAAGTCAGCAGATGAATAAGCCAGCGAAGACGCCGCGCACGAGCCTGCCAGGCGGCATTGCCAATGTCCTCAAGCGCCTGCACCATCCGGTGGACGTGATTCTACGTGGCGTACTCGCGCATCTGGCTCGCCCCGGGGTCATACTTCCGCCCCGGTGAGCCTGCATCCGAATGGTTCAGATTCAACGCCGCGACATCTGACGTCCCTGAACTTTGGACGTTTATGAAGGACTTGAGGCGCAGCGGCGACTAGCCCGAAAGGCGCGATGAGTACCGCGCAGTGACCAAGGCTCCGCTGCGCAATCAGACAACTGCCATTGATTCCGTCATATTCTGGCGCATGTAGTCCAGGAAGCGCTTCTGGAAGAGCATCGTGTGTTCGTGCGCGAGTCTTTCGGCCAAATCGGCATCCTTTCGCGTAATGGCGTCGATGATTTCCGCGTGGTCACACCCCAGTTTCGTCGCGTTAGCTGACGTCACGGTGAAGTCGAAATGGAGATGCGTAAGGCGCTGTCCCTCACCCAAAAGGGGTCTGCCATAGATTTTGTGTTCAAGGCATAACATGTAGCTCAAGGAGCATGTATGCCACGCAAACCCAAGACAACTACCGAAGCGCAGACAGCGTTACCGTCCATTCCGAAGGAGCTGATCGACCAGTTCGTGAAGGGACCCATGACCGCCGAAGCGGTGCACGCCGCTTCAGCCGCGTTCAAGAAGGCGCTGATCGAGCGGGCGCTGGGTGCCGAACTTGGACACCATCTGGGTTATCCG